>JBFHEP010000115.1:0-11719 GCA_041584095.1 Acidimicrobiales bacterium
CCTGGTATGTCAGCTCATCGGGTCCGCCCAGTTCGAGAATCTCATGGCCGTCGCCCGTGCGGCCGACCGCCCGCTGCAGGCAGGTGAGCACGTCACGGATCGCCACCGGCTGGCAGCGGGTCTCCTGTACCCATCGTGGGGTGATCATGATCGGAAGGGTCTCGGTGAGCGACCGCAGCATCTCGAACGACGCGCTCCCCGATCCGATGATGATGGCAGCCCGGATCTCGGTCAGATCGACCGAACCGGCGCCGAGCACCCGCCCGACCTCCTGGCGGCTGGCGAGGTGAGGTGATAGATCGTCGTCGGAACGGCCCAGACCGCCCAGGTAGATGATCCGTTCGACGCCGGCGCGTTCACAACCGACACGAAAAGACTCGGCCATGCGGCGATCGTGCTCGGCGAAGTCGTCGCGCCCCAGGGAATGGATGAGATAGAAGGCAATCCGGCATCCTCGTGCCGCTCGGGCGACATCGTCCGCCGAGTCGGCCGAACCGGAGACGATGGTGACCGAGTCGGCGAACGGGCGATCGAGATTCGAGCGTGGTCGGACGAGACAGACGACCTGATGTTTGTCATCGAGGAGACGGGGTATCAGTCGGCCACCGACGTAGCCAGTCGCTCCAGACACCAGAATCGAAGTTGGATCAGGTGTCGCGACAGTTGCCATACCTAGTCAACCTACCCTGAAGTCGAGGCCGCAAACCGCCGGGCCTCCGCTCAGTCTTGAGGAGGCCGTGACCTCACGGACCGACGATCGAGAGTTCCGTAGCTTCGATTACGCCGCTGACGTCGAATCGATAGCCATGGCTCGAAACGACGCCGCCGGCTTCGTGATGGAATCGCTGAAGGTCGATGAGAGCTCGGGTGAGCTGGTTCACCTGCTTGTCGATCAGCTGCGGCTGGTCGTAAGCGAGCTTTGCAGCAATGCCATCGACGCCGCGCCCGGACGGTGGTTCCGAGTTGAGATTGCCGTCGACGACGGCGAACCCTCGAATGGGCAGCCCGGAAAACCCTACGGCGTCTCCTGCTCGGTCACGAATCCTGCGGACGATGATCGGAAGAACCTTCGATTCGGGGTTGCGCCGGATCTCCTGGCCGAGCGAGGGCGGGGTTTGATGATCGTCGAGCGACTCGCCGATCGGACCTGGGCCGAACAGACACCGGACGCGACGATCGTGACCGCCGAGTTGAGCGTGGCCGCCAGCCACTGAATCTCCGGGTCCGAGGACGAACTCGACCGAAGGTCAAGCGGCGACCGCGATCGTGCGTTTCAAAAAGGTCAACATCCGTTGCCAGGCCAGCTCCGCCGCTTCCGAATCGTGATGGTCGCCTTCTTCGAAGAACCAGTGCCTCACCCCCGGATAGAGATGGAACTCGGTGTCGCGGCCTCCGAGCCGGATGAACGACTCGGTCACCACGCGGTCCTCCTCGCTGACCATGTGATCGTGTTCGGCGAAGTGTCCTTGATAGGTGGCCGTCGCGTCGTCGAAGTCGATCGACTGCGCCCCGTAGAACGCGACGACGGCGCCCACGTCGCGCGTCAGTCGGGCCGAGAGCCACAATCCGAGAGAAGCTCCCATGGAGAAGCCGATCACACCGATCGGCTTCGCCGAGTCGGCGGACGCCACCCGCAGTGTATGCGCCGAGGACATGACCAGCCCCGAAAGTTCGTCGGGGTCCTGGTCGGCCAGGACCGCCTCACCTTCAGCCTCCGTCACGGGCTGTACGCCGTCGAAGAGATCCGGAGCCAGAACCGTGTAACCCTCCTCGGCCAGCCGCCGGCAGAAGTCTCTCACCCAGGGATTGAGGCCCCACCACGAGTGGAGAACCAGGAGACCGGGGCCCTGCTTTCCGCCAGGTGGATCAACAAGGAATGCCTCACCGGCCTTGCGATTCGTGAAGGGAGATCCGTCGGCGCTCATGATTTCGACTCTACACGGACGGCTCAACGGCGAAGTAGTTGCGAATCCACCGTTCGAGGCCGGAATTGCGTACCCTGGTCACCGTGAACAAAGGTCCGATCGGCTGGATCGCGTCGATGTGGCGATTCGTCTGGGACGTGGCTCTGCGTTGGTACTACGGTCGGGTGGGAGACTTGGCCGCCAGCGTCACGTTCTGGTTGTTGATTTCGCTGCCGGCCACCGTGCTGGCCCTGCTGGCGATCCTCGGTCCGATCGACCGGCTCTTCGGAATGATGTTCCCTCTCGAGAGCAGCGGCGTGGAGCTGGAGTTCCAGAGTCGGATCCAGCTCGAGGTGTCGGAGTTCATCGGACGCATCCTCACCGATGAGGGTGGCGAGATCCAGGCGACCATCACCGCCCTGTTCAGCGACACCAACCCCGGGCTGTCGCTCATCTCGGCCGCGTTCGCACTGTGGTCCATCAGTCGCGGTTTCGCCGGCCTGATCAGGGCTCTCGAGGACATCTACGACATCGCCGCCGACGAGCGGCGACCTTGGTACATAACACGGGTCGTTGCCGTGGTGCTGGGGGTCGGCAGCGTGCTGCTGCCCCTGCCGCTCATCGTGCTCGACCTGGTTGTGTGGGACCGGGTCGGCTCCAACGCTCTCTTCGACACCCTGCGCATCGTCACCCTGGTTGCGGTACTTATCCTGTGGGCGTCGATCGTCTACCACTTCGGCCCGGCCATGAGGTCGCGTTGGCTGCATGATCTGCCCGGAGCACTGATCGCCGCCTTGATGTGGTGGTTGCTCACGATCGGATTCGGTCAGTACGTCGACCTGACATTGGCGGCCGAAGGAGCCGATGAGGTGCGAGCCGCCGTCGGTATCTTCCTGCTGGCCATCTCCTGGATCTGGCTGGCCGCTCAGGTTCTGCTGATCGGTGGGGCGGTCAACCAGATTCTCGGCGATCGGCTGGGGATCAGCCGTTCCGGTCGGGAATGGTCGATCCCGGACATGGTCACCAAGAGCACCGGCGAGATCAAACGAATCATCAACACCGACTCCAATACGGCGGCATAACCCGAAATCATTGCAGGCGGGGTGGGACTCAGCGCCACCTGGGGTGCGTCGAAGGTGGTTGAGGCCGGTCGAGTCCTGTTGGCTTAGGCTGATCCACATGAACCCGCTCGGATCCCTACGATCCCTTGTCCGGTTTCGTCCGATCGAACTCCGGTCAAACGCCCGACGGTTGGCTCGGGCGGCTTCGATCGACGATCTTCGGTCACAGGCCCGACGGCGGCTGCCCCGGGCCGTGTTCGACTACATCGACGGGGGAGCGGAGGACGAGCGGACCCTTGATCGCAACGTATCGGGCTTCGCCCGCCTGGAGTTTCGACCGAGGGTCCTGCGCGACGTCTCCAACATCGACACGTCGATCTCCCTGTTCGGCCGCGCTCTGCCGACCCCGTTGATTCTGGCTCCGACCGGATTCACCCGGATTGCCGATCCTGCCGGCGAACTCGCGGTGGCTCGGGCGGCCGCGAGGGTCGGTGTGCCGTACAACCTCTCGACCATGGGCACCCGGTCGATCGAGGAGGTGGCCGCCGTGTCGGATGGCCCGACCTGGTTTCAGGTCTACGCCTGGCGCGACCGCGGTCTCGTCGCCGAGCTGATCGGCCGGGCTCGCGCCGCCGGGTACGAGGCGATCATGTTGACCGTCGACACGGCCGTGCTGGGCAGGCGGGAGCGGGATGTGCGGTCGGGCACGACCCTGCCCCCCAGGATCGGGTTGACCACCATGATCGACGGTGTGCTCCATCCGGCGTGGACCTACGGGTTGCTGACCAATGAGCCGATCACGTTCGCCAACGTCGCCGGTCGCCACGATCTCGACGGTTCGACCGCCATCACCCTGGCCGACTACGCCGGCAGCCAGTTCGATCCGGCGCTGTCGTGGGATGAGGTCGAATGGCTGCGGAGCCAATGGGACGGGGCGATCATCCTCAAAGGTGTCCAGACCGTGGCCGACGCCGAATTGGCGGTGGCCCATGGTGTGGAGGGTATTGCGATCTCCAATCACGGCGGGCGCCAACTCGACGACGCCCCGCCCGTGGTCGAACTCATCGAACCGGTGGCCCAGGCGGTGGCCGGCCGGTCGGCGATCATCGCCGACGGTGGCGTCCGCCGAGGCGGCGACATCCTCAAAGCGTTGGCGTTGGGGGCCGACGCGGTCATGGCCGGTCGGGCCTACCTCTACGGCCTCGGCGCAGCAGGCGAAGCGGGCGTCGACCACGCGCTCGCTCTGCTGCTCGATGGACTGCGTCGCTCGATGGCCCTCTGCGGGTGCCGGACCATCGGCGAGATCGATCGCGATCTCGTGGCTTGGCGCGCACCCCCGGAGAGAGCCGACGGGGGTGGTGGCCGCTGATGTCGTCGCATCGCCGGAGCCGATGCTCACCGAGTTTCGCCATACCGGCGAAACGTCGCCTGCTGTTGGGTTTCGTGTGGGACAGAAAGGTGGTCCGCTGATGTCGCCTCCGATCACGATGGACTTCGTGCTGTCCGGCGACTCCGTCGACGCCCTGCCCCCGACCCGGGCGGAGATCGCCATTGTCGGCCGCTCCAACGTGGGCAAGTCGTCGCTCGTCAACGCCGTCGCCAAACGTCGCAAGCTGGCCCACGTCTCCAACACCCCCGGCCGCACCCGCCTCCTCAACCTGTTCACCCTGGTCGACAACAAAGGGCACCCGCTCACCGAACCCGACGGTCGTCTGTCGGCCACGGTGATGGATCTTCCGGGCTACGGGTACGCGGCGACGTCGAAGTCGATGCGGGAGGACTGGCGCCGCATGATCGAGCGCTACCTCCTCGAACGGGAGGGACTGTCGATGGTGGTGGTACTGGTCGACGGGGAGGTGGGCCCGACGAAACTCGATGTGCAGATGCTCGACTGGCTGCGCTCCACCGGTCTGCCCCACACGGTCGTCGCCACGAAACACGACAAGGTCAAATCGTCGAAACGTGACCGGCGGCGCAAGGATCTGGCCGCCGGCTGCCATCTCGAGGTTCGGGATCCCGTCTGGGTCAGTGCCCACAGCGGCGTCGGCATCGATCGGCTGCGGGGCCTGATCCGCTCCTGGTTGGACTAGTGCGGTTCGAGTTGGGCCGCCGGGTTCGAGGACGCCGTTGTCATCGTGCCGCGCCGGTGGCACTGTCGATTGGTACGCTTACGGCACGGTCTGCTTCGGTGACGAACTACCGGATCGACAGAGATATTTGAGCCGCTACATGCCTTTCCGGCCCCGACTACACTTTCCGACGTCCCGACCGTTACGTCCGTGTTGGATCGGACGGCCGGCGTGTGACGATCGTTTCTGCGAATGCGGGCCAAATCATCGAAGGTGGCACCAGTGAAACCAAGCGGAACACCCCAGGAGATCAGTTGAGTTACGACTTCGTGATCTGGGAGGGCCCGCAACCCCTGTCGAACGCCCACGCCAGTTCCGACTATCAGCGGCTGCGTGCTGAGAATCCCAGCACCGCCGACCCGACGCGGCGGATGAGGACCGTGATCGATGCGCTGCTCCGCATCTACCCCGACCGGGACACGCCCGGAGGGTCGAGGAGCCCGTGGATCGACACTCCGCTGATCAACGCCGCTCGCGGCTCGGTGATCTACCTTCGTACCGACGACGCCATGGCCCGGAAGGTTCGCGATCTTCTGTTGTCGATCAATGCCGACATGGCGGTCGTCGTCTTCGACCCCCAGAAAGGCGAGCTGGTCCCGCCCGCCGGTGCCGTTGAGCGGATAACCAAATTCCAGCTTCCACCGCCCGGTGGCCTGAACGTGCATCTCAGTGCGGTTCTGGCCGAGGACCTGGTCGGCTCCAGGCCGGAGGTGACGATCCTCGAACACCCCGATTCCTGCTTCTACCTCCAGTGGCTCGTCGAGGCCGGAAGCCTCACTCTGGAAGCCCAGAGCGAGAGCCGGATCCCGATGGAGCATCGGCTGTCCGCCGATCAGCGGGAGCAGATGTTCTCCCTGGGGTTCCAGAGCGGCGACCCGAACTGGCGGCAAATGTGGTCGGATGCGAACGCCAACCTCGATGACATCGTGAAGGTGGTCACCAGGGTCTTCTACGAGGTTCGTGGCGCCGAGCCGGGCCAGGCCATGGTGGCGCACCGATTTCCCGTCGGTTGATCTCCACCGACGCCGGACCGGCCGGTGATCTCAGACCAGTTTCCGGTTGGCGGCCCATGCCGCCAGTTCGTTGCGGCTCGACAGCTGCAGCTTGCGGAGCACCGCCGATGCGTGGCTCTCGACCGTCTTGATCGAGATGGACAGGCGGCGGGCGATCTCCTTGTACGCGTAGCCGCGAGCCAGGAGCCGCATCACCTCCTGCTCACGCGCCGTGAGTTCGTCGAGCTCAGGGTTGCCCGGTGATTCGAGATTGGCGGAGAACGCGTCGAGCACGAAGCCGGCGAGGCGAGGGGAGAAGACGGCGTCGCCGTCGTTGACCCGGCGGACGGCGTCGACCAGATCCCGACCTTCGATCGCCTTCGTCACGTAGCCTCGGGCTCCACTGCGGATGACGTGGATGACGTCCGTGGCGGCGTCGGACACCGACAGCGCGAGGAACCGGGAGGTGACACCGCGCTCCACGACCCCCGCGATCACGTCGGCTGCGGTGCCGTCGGGCAGATGGACGTCACAGACCACGACATCGGGTTTGGAGCGGACGATGGCGTCGATCGCATCGGCGACGGTTCCGGCCTCGGCCACCACGTCGACGTCGCTGTTCTCGCTTTCCTCGAGCTCCCCCCGGACTCCGGCCCGCACCAGGGCGTGATCATCGATCAGGGCAACTCGGATCATGGGTGCTCCCCACCGGCCTTCAGCAGATTCTCGGGGTCGATCTCGGCCTCCTGCTCGTCGGGCTCGGGTTGCGGTTCGCCGGCGGTGGCCGGACGTCTCGTCGTTTCGTTCAAGGGTAGATACAACTCGACCTCCGTGCCCTGCCCCGGCTCGGAGAAGATGGTGGCCCGTCCGCCGTGGCGTTCCAGTCGGGCCCGGATCGACTGCCGGATGCCGTGGCGGTCTTCGGCGACCGCGTCGGGATCGAAACCAACCCCGGCGTCGCGAATGAAGACCTCGATGGCGTTGGTCCGATGCTCGGCGTAGACGTCGATCCGATCGACCTCGGCGTGTTTGGCCGCGTTCGTGATCGCCTCCCTGGTGGCCGACACCAGATCCTCGATCGATTCCGGTCTCAGGTCGAGGGAGTCGCCGACGGTGACCACCTCGACGCGTACCTCATGGTCGTGTTCGACGGCGTCGGCCACGTTGTCGAGCGCTGGTCCGAGCCGCATCGTGCCCGGTTGCTCCGGTGTCGCCTCGTACAGCCAGGTGCGCAGCTCCCGTTCCTGGCGACGAGCGAGTTGTGCCATCCGCTTGGGGTCATCGGAGTGCTTCTGGATGAGGGTCAGCGTTTGCAGGACGGAGTCGTGAAGGTGTGCCGCCACACGAGCCCGTTCGTCGGCCCGCACCCGTTCCTGGCGTTCCTTGTCGAGTTCGGTGCCGATCCGGGCCACCGACGGACCGACGATCAAGCTCAGTCCGAGCAGGACGACGGCCATGATGGACAGGAGGCGGACGGCCTCCCACGAATCAACGTTGAGGGCGGCGACCGCGATCATGCCGCCGGCAGCGACCAGCACACCGGCCGAGATGCGCACCGCAGCCCCGACGCCGCCTTCGGTCTGTTGCCGGTTCCATGCGATGAGGACACCGGTCAGGACGAACCCGATCGGGAAGACGATCTGGTCGACGAAGCCGAAACCGAGTGTGCGCAGGCTCAGAATCAGGCCGGCCACGATGAGGGCGATAGCGAGATAACGATGCTGCAGCGACGCCGCCTTCGGTTCCGGGACATAGGCGGCGGCTTCTGCTCCGGTCGGTCCGGCCCAGGCCAGGAAGGCCCACGTCAACCCGTAGAAGACGAGGCCCCACCCACCGGCCAGGACGAGAATGACGAACGACAGCCGGATGGCGAGCGGCGCCACGCCGAGTTCGGTGGCGAGAGCCTGGCAGGCGCCGCCGAGGATCCGCTCGTCGCGGCTGAGGGGCGGTATCTGCCAGCGGGGTCGGTGGACCTCGGTCGTCATGATGCCTCTATGATCGCATCTACGGTCCGATTTCGCATCGGGACAAACCCTGAATGCACCCTGAGCCGGCGGTTCGACCCCAGGGTGCCATCAGGGTAAGTCCCGATGGTCGGCGGAGCCGTTTCACCGGATCATGGAACCATGAGCAACGAACCAACGCCCGATACCCCGGACGCCGACGACTCGGCCTCCGCCTCCGCCGATCCCGCCGCCGACGAATCCTCCGCCGTTTCGCCTTCTGACGAAGCCGATCCCACCGTCGACATGATGTCCGACTTCAGCCCTGTCGATGGTGACGAGTCGGCCGACGCCGCGGCCGGCGTCGATGACACACCGGCGGAGCCGGCGACCGAACCGGCCGGGTCATCCACCGACTCACCCGAGCCGACCACCACGGGACCGGCCGGGTCGGCCGCCGAGTCAACCGAGCCGATCACCGCGGGACCGACCGACAGCTACGTGCCACCGCAGACTCCGCCCTCGGTCATGGCCCCGCCGGTCCGCCGGCTGGTGCGCGATCCGTATTCGCGGCTCGGCGGGGTGTGTTCGGGCATCGCCCACCACACCGGGGTCGACGTGTCGCTGGTGCGGCTCGCCTTCGTGCTGGCCACC
Source organism: Acidimicrobiales bacterium (assembly GCA_041584095.1). Lineage (GTDB taxonomy): Bacteria > Actinomycetota > Acidimicrobiia > Acidimicrobiales > SZUA-35 > JAHELU01. Next base: position 8,684 of record JBFHEP010000115.1, read on the forward strand.
TTCTTCTCCGGTATCGGCCTGATCCTCTATCTGCTGGCTTGGCTGATCGTCCCCCGGGCCGAATACTGGCCACCCGCCCCCTACGAGGCCGGTGCGGCCGGTGGTTCGGTGCTGCAGGGCCGTCGGCTGGCCTACGGGCTTCTGGCCATCGGCATCGTGTTGGTGGTCTTCTCCGGCGCCGGCGGATTCGCCCGCATGCTGGTGTCCGTCGGTCTGGTCGGCGCCGGCATCTACCTGCTGGTCCAACCCCAGGCCACGACCGACCCTGCAGTCGACTCCTCCGGAACCGGCGAGGCCGGTGGATCGGCTCCGCCGGTTCCTCCGACACCCGGTTCGACCCCGACCGCTCCTCCGACCGGTGCTCAGTCCGTCGGGACCGCTGCCGGGAGCATCCCGGCCGACTGGCAGCCGGCGCCCGGTGACGTCGGTCCCGACACGTCGGGCGATGAGGTGGCCAATCCGCTGGCCGGGCAGGTCCGGACGGAGGCCGACACCGCAATCTCGGCCGCCTCGGCGGTCCCCCCGGCGCCGGTCAAGACGGTGTACATGCCGAGCCCTGTCCCGCCTCGTCGGCGACGAATCTGGCCCTTCCTACTGATCATCGGGCTGCTCCTGATCCCCGTCTTCCTGGTGGGCGGAGCCATTGCGTTCCTCGCCGGCACCAACCAGGATTTCTCCGGCACCGACGTGACCATCACACCTGCGACCGCATCCGAGATCCCTGGGCGGATCGACGAGGGGGCGGGAACCATCACGCTCGACCTGACCGGCCTCGACGTCGACGACTTCACCGCCAGTGCTACGTCCGCGCAGGAGGTGGAGATCGATCTCAATGCCGGCGAGGTGACCGTCGACCTGTCGCCCGATCTCCCCGTCGCCATCGACGCCTCGGTCAGCGCCGGTGAGATCTCCGTCTTCGACCGCTTCGAAGAGGGCATCCGTCCCCGGATTACGACCGATGACGCCGATGCCGTGCTCGCACTCGACATCAGGGTCGGCGTGGGAACCATCACGGTCGACAACTGATCTGCGGAGGCCGCTGCTGCTGGACCGTACCCGCTCGGCCCCTCAGCCGGCCTCCTGGATCGCGTTCCAAACGGCCAGCGCCGTGAGCGGCATGTCGATGTGACGCACCCCAAGGTGCGACACCGCATCGACCACGGCGTTGTGAATGGCCGGCGTCGAGCCGATCGTCCCGGACTCGCCGATGCCTTTCGCCCCCAGCGGATTCCGTGGGCTGGGCGTCTCGGTGTTGGAGGTCTCGAAGGACGGCAGCTCGGCGGCTGACGGGATCCCATAGTCCATCAGGTTGGAGGTGATGGGGTTGCCGTCGTCGTCGTAGCTGACGATCTCGAACAGCGCCTGGGCCGCCCCCTGGGCGATGCCACCGTGCTGTTGGCCGGTGACCAGGAGCGGGTTGAGGATCCGGCCGCAGTCGTCGACGGCGATATGGCGGACCATGTGCACCTCGCCCGTTTCGGTGTCGACCTCCACCACCGACACGTGGGAGCCGAACGGGAAGGTGGCGTCCTGACCGTCGAAGTCGAGTTCGTGGTCGAGACCCGGTTCCATGTCGGCCGGTCGCTTCGAGTCGTCGTTGGCCGCAGCGGCCAGCTCGGCCCACGACACCGACGAGGTGGGAACACCGGCGACCTGGAGGCCCCCGTCGCCTTTCACGATGTCGTCGACACTCGCTTCGAGCAGGTGGGCCGCCAGCCGCTTGGCCTTGGCCAGCACGGTCTCCGACGCCACGTGAACAGCCGAGCCGGCCGTCTGTAGCGAACGGGATCCCAACGTCCCTGCGCCTCGGGGAATTTCGGCCGTATCGGACTGGAGAATCGTGATCGAGTCCATCGGCACACCGAGCATGTCGGAGATGATCATCGAGAAGGCGGTGGCGTGGCCCTGGCCGTGAGCCGAGGTGCCGACCCGGGCGGTGACCGTACCGTCGGTGTTGACCTCGACGGCCCCGTACTCGATGTGGAGGCCGGCCGGAGCGGTCACCTCGACGTAGGAGGCAACCCCGATGCCCAGTTGTCTGGGATCACCGGACTCCCGACGCCCGGCCTGCTCGGCCAGCAGGCCCTCATAGTCGGCGGCCGCGAGCACGGCGTCGAGCGCCTTCTCGTACTCCCCGCTGTCATAGTCCATCCCACCGAGGGTCTTGAACGGAAAATCGTTCGGCTGTAGGAAGTTGCGGCGCCGGATCTCGGCTGGATCGATACCCAGCTCGTCGGCCGCCATGTCGACGATCCGCTCCAGCAGCTGGGTGGCCTCGGGCCGTCCGGCACGTGGCGCCGCGATACCTTTCCACCATTGCGGGCGGCTTGGGGGCGGCGATTGAGGCGGTGCTGAAGGCCTATCAGGCACGAGGCCAGCTGGAAGCCTCTCTTGACGCCCATGAACTGGCATTCCTGCTCACCCGCATGGAGCGAATCCACTTCCTCAATTATGTGTACCTGAAGGCCATGACGGTCGACGAATTGCATGCCGCCATCGCGCGCGATGTGGCCATTATCGTCGGTCCCTATGTGCGGGAAGGCTGAACTTCCCGCGCCGGATTGGCGGATGATTACCATTAGTTGAGAATATTATTTTAGTTGACTATAAAAAAATAGCCTGCCATATTTTTTTCAATCAATTAAATATGGGAGGAGTAGCCATGTCGGCTATCGGGAAACTTTCAACCTTCATGCTTTTGTCCTCGACGGCGCTTTCGGGGCTTATGGCCCTGCCGGCACTGGCTCAGGACAGCGAGAACGATGATCTCGCGCTTGATGAAATCGTGGTGACGGCGAGCCGCCGCACCGAACGCATCCAGGATATTCCCTATAATATCTCGGCAGTGTCCGGCGCGCGGATCGAAGATGCCAAGATGCTGGATTCGGCAGAACTGCTGCGCTCCGTTTCCGGTGTCGCAATTGTGGACCGGGGCCCGAGGAATGCGGGCGCGGTGAACAGCATCCGCATCCGCGGCCTCAATGTGGACAGCTCGGCACTGGGCGACTATGCAACGAGCGCCGCCGCCACCGTGTC
>JBFHEP010000116.1:0-11629 GCA_041584095.1 Acidimicrobiales bacterium
CACCCAGGTGAGGTAGCCCGTTTCCGGGTCGAGTCGGTAGAGCATCGAGTTCAGCATGTGATCGTGGCCGGAGACGTAGATGTTCCCGTCGGGGTCTGATCCGACCGCCAACCACGACTGGTCGGGCTCGTATCCACCCGGAGCATCAGGAAGCTGCCAAACCCGCACGCCCGACACATCTCCCTCCCGGAACAACACGCTCGCCACGTCGGCGGCGGGAGCGGAGCCAACTGCCGTTGTGGTTGCCACCGTTGTGGTTGCGGTGGTTCCGGCGTCGTCGTCGCCACCGCAGGCTGCACTCACCCCGGCCAGCACCAGCGCCAACACCGCGACGATCGCACCACACCTTGTCCGCAGGTTGCCTGCCATGGCGAGCCTCCTTCGTCGGGGCCGAATCGCCAGCGTCACACGACGGTCGGGGCCGGATCGCGTCTCGGTGCATCCCTGCACTCAACTCCAGTGGACCCCTTTTGGGCTTCGTCCAACAGGGGAGAAGGTCATCTGCGGAACTCCGGACCCTCGACGACGTCGAACGTTGCCGCCGCCTGTGCCCCTCGCTCGTTTCTCGCAACCCGTGAGATTGCCCTCGATCGGCCCACGTCGCACCTCTCCGAGGTCTCTATGGGGCTGCTTTGACCCGAGCGCGACGCTGACCATGCAGCGATTCCGCATCCACCGCACCACCGTCATGGCCAACCTGTGACGCAGCCAATGCGGCCCGCATCCAGATGTGGCCTGACCCCGCTTGATGCGTCTCCCTTCTGGTGTGGGCGGCCCATCCCACGAGCCGAGGGTGCGCGGACCTTGGCCCCTCGTCGTCGAAGCGCTGGGACGGGACACTGCGATTGGAGAAGAAGATGATCGCGGAGGTCGTGCTATGCAGACGGACCCCGCTCCGCGCGCGGGATGGGCGCGGGATGGAATGTCCTCCGACTCGCCGGCCTCAGGTCGTCGCCCCTCCTGACCTGGGCATACTCGGAGCCTCCTGAGAGAATCGAACTCTCGACCTTTTCCTTACCATGGAAACGCTCTGCCGACTGAGCTAAGGAGGCTGGTGCGGTCGGGCACTGACATGCGAGCGTCAGGCACGACGGCAGGATCAAAGTCTGCCACGGCTTGACGAAGCGACCAACCACTTTTCGCAAGTTTCGCAAGTGGGCTGAGAGATCGATCTTCGCCTAGTCGTCACCCCGGGCGCTGCCAAAGATGGGAACTGGCGCGGTTTGCGCGCGGACGGTGCGCGCGGAATCTGCCAGATCGGTGGGGTGGGGTCTGGGAGGTGAGGTGGCGGAAGGTGAGGTCGGGGGAATTGGCGCGGATTGCGCGCGGACGGTGCGCGCAGAATCTGCCAGATCGGTGGAAGGTGGGGCGGGGTCGTGGCGGTCGGCCGGTGGGAGGTGGGGCGCGGTCGTGGCGGTGGGACGGCGGAAGGGGCGGTGGCGTGGCGGAAGCGGCGGCTAGCGAAGGCGCAGCGCGGACCGGACCCCTCAGCCCTGGGTGACGAGGATGCCGATGGCGACGGCGATCGAGAAGATCACCAAGGCCGCGACGATCAGGGCCATGTTCACGCCACGGCCATCCATAGAGCTTTCAGCGCCAGGCTCCGGGCTGAATTTCTGGATCGGGTCGTCGGGATGGACCTCGAGGCCCGTTTGGCGACCGGGTTCACCCGACGCAGCGACAGCATCGGCACCCGCCTCCGAATCGTCACCAACTCCCACTCCGACGACGCCGGCGGACGAGTCGCGCACACTGAGTGTGGCGTCGTCGATCGCATCGTCGGGACCCAGGAGAATTCTCTTTTCCGACCCCGGCGGATCGACGGTGCCGACGCGGCGAATCACCGAGCGGCTGTCCGACTCAGCTTGCGAACGTACGAGGTCGACCGTGGTCCGGCTGCCGAAGGCGTCGGATCCGGTACCGAAGACACCGGCGGACTCACCGAAGGCCGACGGTACCGATCGGCCGCGCACGGTGTCACCGTCGAGCAGATTGCCCGAGCTCCCGTCGACCACGCCGACGGCTGCACCCACGGCCGAGGCCAAACGGCCGAAGTCGTCGTCGGTGCCGATGCCGACGCCGGGGTCGACGGACACGCCGTAGAACTCGTCGATGGACACACCGGCCCCGTCGGCGGCAATGACCCGGAGGGGATCGTCGACGGCGATCTCGGTGTTCTCCAACGCTTCGAGCACCTCGTCATCGCGCAGACGGGCTCGCCAGCCGCGACCCGAACCGAGAGTCACGGTGTCAGTACCGGGCTGCAGGATGCGGGCGGCGGCTACGGGGGCGAAATCGATTCGGCTCACCGTGATGTTGGCCTGCTCGCAGATCATGATCGCCATGTCGAGCGCCCGTTGCGGGCAGAACGCGATGCCCAGTTTCCCTGCGCAGATCATGTTCTCGCCCAGCTGCCGAGCCCGATGTTCCAGCCAGGCCGGCAACGCCGGGCCGCTGCCCACCCCGGCGCGGGGCGGGCCGATCGACACCCCGGCGAGATGCTCCTCGCGGTCGTCGATCTCCAGTTGGTACATGACCTCGTCGAGGGCCGGCCCGATCGACGACGGATCGAGAGTGACGGAATCCCCCACTGCCATCACCGGACACTCCGCAGCGCCGAGCACTGACCGTGAGTTGCGATCGAATCGGACCGCTCGAATGACCGTCGGGGTCATCTCAATTCCGAGAATGTCGGGGCTGGCGCCCTCTGACCCGGTCACCTGGTTCCTCTCGGTGTTGCATGTGGTGGACGTTCACGCTGTCGAGGTCTCATAGTAAACAATATTGCCTACCTTGGCTATTCATCGCGCCCGCGCTACCACCCTAAGACGGGATTCGACGATGACACCTCAGTAGGTCGGAACTGTCAGTAGGTCGGAACTGTCAGTAGGTCAACGGCGAACCGCTGCTCCAGTCGAGCTCGGCCTCGTCGATGTTGAACTCCACCTGTCGCCAGGACACCTTGATCTCGCCCTCCTCGTCGCCCTCGTCGACCAGGAGCTCGAACATGCCTTTGTTGATCTCCTCGGTGGAACGGGACATGAGCTGGGCGAACGCCTCGGCGCATTCGTGGGTTTCCAACATGCGGGGCTGCCAGCGGCCGAACACCCGCTCGTTCGACGCGTACTCGTCGGTCATGTCGGTCCGCACGAACGGGAACATCACCGAACAGGCCGAGACGAACTCGGCGGAGCGCCCGAGGTTCACCTCCAACACGCGGGGCAGCAGCAGGACGGCCCAGTTGGAGATGGCGTAGCCGGGGACGGCCGGACCGGGATCGATTGCCTGCCGTGACGACACATACACGATCCGCAGCGGCTCCTCGTGGTACACCGCCTCCCCCGCCCACAGGTGGGTGGAGCCGAGGAAGCCGTCGATCTTCGTGTCGAGCACGAGGCGGGATTCGTCGAGCGAGTCGATGAAGTGCTGGCGGACCCGGGCCCGCCGCATCGCCATCGACTCCTCCTCCTTGGGCTTCAAGGCCCGGCCGAACGAGTAACCGCTCTCCGTGAGGCCGGAATTGCAGATGACCAGGCTCGGCGGTCGTCCGCCCATCTGCTCGATGACGTACGAGCGGGACGCCCACAGATCACGGGGGTTTGTGACGTCGGCCTGGACCGGGAAGGCGTTGACGCCCTGTTTCTCCAATTCGCTCACCAGATCGAAGGCGTCCTGGTAGCTGCGGTGAAAGTGGACACCGACGGACTCTGCTCCGTTGAGAGCGGCGGCCAGCGCGAACGACTGGCCGATCCCACCGTCCTTCCCGGCGCCGGTGATGAACACCCGCTGGCCCTCGAACCCCTTCCCGAACTCGGCATCGAACCGGAACTTCTCCGTATCGGCGTTGAACATGTCCCCTTCTCCTTTGTTCGACCTGCCCCGACCTACCCGACGACGGCGATCCAGTTGGCGTTCCGTCGGCCGGTCCCTCTCATCGTCGCAGGTACTCGAGGCGGGAGCGAAACCGGGGCGAACCCATGGCCGAATCGCCAGTAGGCGGACCGGCCGCGAGGCTATCCTGATCCGCCATGCTGATCCGGCTGGCCACGCTCGACGACGCACGGGCCCTTCTCGACATCTACAACCCACAGGTTCTCGAATCCACTCGCACGCTCGATCTCGTGGCCCGCACCGTCGAACAGCAACGCGATTGGATCGAGGCCCGGTCCGGCGGCCTGGCGGTGCTGGTGGCCGAGGACCCCGACGACGGCGAAGTGATCGGATTCGGCAGCCTCAGCTTCTATCGGGATCGACCCGGCTACCGGACGTCGGTCGAGGATTCGGTCTACGTGGCTGCCGGCCACCAGGGCAGAGGCGTGGGTGGGGCGCTGCTCGCCGCGCTGGTCGACGCCGCCCGAGCCCGAGGCTTCCACGCCATGTTCGCCCGCATCGTCGGCCCCCAGGAGGCGAGCGTGGCGCTCCACGAACGCCATGGGTTCGAGCTGATCGGTATCGAGCGCGAGGTAGCCCGAAAGTTCGGTCGCTGGCACGACGTCGCCCTGATGCAGCGTCTTCTGTAGGAGTGCGGACGGGGCCATTCGCCCATTTGAGGGATTTCCAGGGGCTCGCAGCCCACCTGTACACTCAGGGCCAGTGGACGACACGGAGCAGCTCACCAACTCGGTTCTCGAGCCGTCCGACCCCGTCGTTCGAGCGGTCGGCGAGCCGCTGCCGAAGTCCGTGATCGCCGCCATCTCGGTCGGCCAGGGCGGCATGTCCGTGCTGGTCAACCTCCTCGGACTCATCCTCGTGTTCTTCTACCTGCCGCCCGATAACGCCGGCCTCCCCCAGCTCGTCTCCGATCAAACGTTCCTGTTCGTGCTGAACGCCGTCGTCTTGCTCGCCGCCATGGGTCGGCTGGCCGATGCGGTCACCGACCCGGCCATCGCCGTGCTTTCCGACCGCTCCACCCACCGCAAGGGTCGCCGTATCCCGTTCATGGCCTGGGGGGCGCTGCCGGCCGGTCTGGCCACATTCGCCCTGTTCGTCCCGCCCGTCGAGGAGACGAGCGGCTGGAACATCGCGTGGTTGGTCGGCGCTCAACTGTTGCTCTACGTCGCCCTCACAGCCTATGTGACCCCGGCGTTCTCGCTGGTGGCCGACCTCGGCCACACCGCGGAGGAACGCCTCGATCTGGCCACATGGACGTCGGTGGCGTGGGCCGTCGGGATCGTCGTCGCCGCCACCACCCCGTTCCTGGCCGGCATGATCGATAACGCAGGGTTCGAGGTGCTCCGGTCGTGGCAGGCGGCCGCCGGGATCGTGGTCGTCGTCGGTGTGCTCGCCATGTACGTGCCGGTGTTCTTCGTCGACGAACCACGCTGGGTGCGGTCCCAACCGGCAGGCGTGCCGCCTCGCCAGGTCCTTTCGATCATCGCCAAGAACCGCTTCTTCCGCTACTACGCCGCCGCCGACTTCGCCTACTTCGGCGGGCTGATGATCATCCAGACCGGCATGCTGTTCTACGTCACGGTGCTGCTCGAACTCGATCAGGCGTTGGCCGCGCCGCTCACGCTCATCATGATCGTCGTCGCCACCGGCCTCTATCCGTTCGTCAACCGGCAGGCCAAGATTCACAGCGGGAAGCGGATGGTCATCGGCGCGTTCGCCATCTCGGCGTTCGACTTCTTCATGATCACGCTGCTGGGCAAGGTCCCACTGCCGAACCTGGCTCAGGCGGTCATCGTCGTCGTCGTTTTCGCCTTCGCCTTCTCGGCGCTCAGCATCCTCCCCCAGTGGATACTGTCCGACATCGCCGAGCATTCGACCCTCACCGAGGGCACGGCCACGGCGGCCAGCTTCTTTGCCGCCCGAACGTTCCTGCAGAAGATCAGCCAGACCTTTGCGGTGATCGTGTTCGCGCTGTTCACGGCGCTCGGGCGCAACGTGGGCGACGATCTCGGCATCCGGCTCACCGGAGTGGTCGGCATGGCGCTCTACATCTTCGCCGCCCTGCTGTTCTTCCGGTATGACGAGGCGCGGCTCAAGGCGGAGCTGGCCGAATTCTCTCCCGTTTCGGCCTGAAGAACCGTGGAGGCGACCCCGATCGACGGCGCCAACCCCCCGTGGATTGTCAGGCCGACACCGCCTCTTGACTCCCGTTTGTCGACGACGCCTCTCTGGCCTCCTGGCGTTCCTTGAGACGGGCCGCTAACCTGGCCGATTTGTCGATGTAAGCCATCACCCGCTCCCGAGCCTGCTCGGCTTCGGCGCTCAGACCCTCGAGCCCCGGCAGGTTCCAGAACTTCACGACGATCGGCTCGAGGATCTGCTCGTGGTGGACGGCCAGATTGTAGATGCCGGCCGAGGCGATGATCCGGGCGTGGGACGTGAAGGCCGGAATACCCTCGCCGGGCATGGCGAATCCGATGATCTGACGTTCCATGGCCTCGACCGCCTTGTTGGGGTCGATCTCCATGGCCGCCGCTGCGGCATCGCGGTAGAAGAGGAAGTGATGGTTCTCGTCGATTGCCACCCGGCGCATGATGTCGTAGCCGGCCCGGTCCTCGAGCAGCGCTCCGGTGTTGCGGTGCGAGATGCGGGTGGCCAGCTCCTGGAGTGTGACGTAGACGAGCCCGTCGATGGAAGTCGGCGGTTGCGGTACCTTGCCGCCGCACATCTGCACCATGCGTCCCTCCTCCAGCTCGACCGGGTCGACGGCACGGGTCACGGTGAGATAGTCGCGGATCACCGCGGCGTGGCGGGCCTCCTCCGCGGTCCACCGGCGGGTCCACTCCCCCCACGGTCCGTCGGCGCCGAACATGCGCTCGATGTCACGGAAGTAGTACGGCAGATTGTCCTCGGTCAACAGGTTGACGAACAGTGCGCTCCGCACCTCGGCCGGCACGTTGGCCTCCTCGGGCGACCACTCGTAATCGTCGTCGAAGTCCTCGCCGCGGCTCCACGGCACCAGCTTGTGGGGGTGCCACATCTTGGTTGCGCTGTAGTGGCGCTCGAGGAGGCGTTCGACCTCGCCTTCGAGCTCGTGCAGGAGATCGATGTCAGCGTCGCGGACCATTGCGCCAGCCTACCGACCAGTAGGTAGGTCGACAAAACCGCTTCCGAGGATCTCCGACGGTAATCTCGTGGCGTGACCGACCCACCTCGATCGGATGCCAACACCGATTGGATTCCTCCCATGAAGGCGACGTCGGCCGACCGCGTGCCACCCGGTACCGGCTGGGCGGCGGAGATCAAGTGGGACGGCATGCGGATCGAAGCAACGATCAGCCGGACGACCGGGGAGGGCGACACCCCCACGATGACGCTGCGCTCGTCCAATGGCCGTAATGTGACCGGGTCATTCCCCGAACTCGCCGGTCTGGCCGAGGCGCTGCAGGCCGATGCCGTGCTCGACGGTGAAGTGGTCGTTTTCGACGGCGACCGGCCGTCCTTCGGCCGCCTCCAACAACGCATTCACATCGACCGCCCGCATCCCACCCTGGTCGAGAGTCATCCCGTCATCTACATCGTGTTCGACCTGTTACGCCTCGGTGGCAATCTGCTCGTCGATCTCCCCTACCGCACCAGGCGGCGGCTCCTGCACGACCTGCTCCCCGACGGGGCCAACTGGCGCACCCCGCCCTCGGTCGATGACCCGGAGACCCTGCTCGAGCTCGCCGCCGAACGTGATCTCGAAGGCATCGTGGTCAAGCGGCTCGACAGCGTCTACGAGCCGGGCATCCGCAGCAACGCCTGGCGCAAGGTCAAGATCCGGCGCCGGCAGGAGTTCGTCGTCGGTGGCTGGCTGGAAGGCCAACGATCGCTCGAGAAGCAGTTGGGCTCACTCATGGTCGGCGTCTGGGACCAGGGACGGTTGGTGATGGCAGGCCGGGTCGGATCGGGCTTGACCGAGGTCGAACGGACCCGCCTCGAACGGCTACTGGTCGTGACCGACAAGCCTCCCTTCGCCGAGGTCCCACCGCTCGACAAACGTCCCGTCTGGGTCGAGCCGACCGTGGTCGTCGAGGTCGAATACGGCGAGTGGCCGCCGGGCGGGCAGCTCCGCCACCCCGTCTACCGAGGTTTGCGCATCGATCGGGATCCCGCCGACGTCACCCGGGAATGACCCAGGCGGGTCCATCGTCGACGGGTGCTTGGACCAGGCAGCCGAGGCAGTAGTATCACCGTTACGACCGCAAACGGCGTTCGCCCTGCAGTCGTCACCGCCCCATCGGCGGCAACTGCTCCCCTGACAACGAGGTCACAGAGACGGAACCCGACGCAATGAACGATGGCACCTCCGACGAGATCAAGGTGTCGTTTCCGGCCTCCCCGGCCTTCACCCGTATCGGTCGGGTCGCGGTGGCCGGTCTCGCTCTGCGCCTCGGCGTCGACATCGCAACGGTTGAGAGGCTGCGATCGGCGGTCGACACGTCGGTCAACGCCCTGCTCGGTCCGGGCCGGATCAGCATGCTGGCGAAGTGGCGGCCGGAGGTGCTCAGCATCTCACTGAGCAATCCCGAGGCCCATATCGGCGTCAACGGTGATCTGGTCAACGAGCTGAAGGCGTTGATCGGTCACGCCTCGGTATCGGAATCAGCGATCGTGCTCGAACTCAAGACCTAGTGTCGAGAGCCCGATCCAGAGAGTACGACCTGTGCGGCCCGGCGCTTCCTCGGCGTCGGAGCCCCTCGGTCAGACATGATTTCGAGTGTTGCGAGGCCCATGCCCGGTGGATCCCGATATCTATGATCAAGCGTTTCCCTTCGGGTTCGTTGTGCACGCCGACCAGACGATCGGTCACGCCGGACCGGCACTGACCAAGCTCGCAGGACCGGATCTCGTCGGCCGGCCGCTCCGAGCGGTGATCGACGGCGACCGCATCTCGGGCTTCGAGCCGGAGGCGCCGATGGACCACTGGTGCGGCGTGCCGGTGTCGATGAACATCGGCGATCCGCCGGTTCGACTGGCCGGCAGTTTCCTCCGCCTCGTCACCGGCGGTGTCGCCTTCGCCGGTTCTCTCGGCGTCGAGGAGCTGCTCCGCCTCGACGATCTGGGGCTGACGAGAGGCGACTTCGCCGCACACGACCTGACCGTGGAACATGGTCGGATCCTCGACACCAGTCGGAGGCGCAGCATGCAGACCCGGGAGGTTCTGGCCGAGCTCGAGGAGTCCAGAGTCCTCAAGGAGATCCTCCACCAAAAGGCCCATACCGACCAGTTGACCGGTGTCGGCAACCGATCGGCTTTCGTGGAGGCACTGAGCCGGGCGGTGGCGATCGACCGTCCCACCAGCCAGCGCAACGCCGGCGGCGGCTCGAGCCTGGTCGTCATGATCGTGGACATCGACCGGTTCAAGTCGATCAACGATCTTCACGGTCACCTGGCCGGTGACGAGACGCTGCGGATCGTGGCCCGTCACCTGTCCGACGCGGTCGGCGACAACGGCATGGTGGCCCGCCTCGGCGGGGACGAATTCGGCATCCTCCTTCCCGCGCTTCGAGACGATGAGGATCTACGCCGCACCATCGACGAGATCGTGTCGATCCGGGGCCGACATTTTGTGGTGGACGGAGCAACCATCCCCATTCACATCACACTGGGCGTGGTCATCAGCCGGGGCGAGGTTTCCGGGAACGAGCTGCTCCGCCACGCCGACATCGCCATGTACGAGGCCCGGCGCACCCACCAGCAACCGGTCTGCATCTTCAACCCCGCCGCCCGGCGCAACCTGGAGATCCGAAGGGCCATACGGCGGGACCTTCTCGACGCACTGGCCGACCACAAGGTTCGTATCGTGTACCAGCCGGAGGTCGATCTGGTGACCGGTCTTGCCACCAAGCTCGAGGCCTTCGTCCGCTGGGACCACCCCGGCTTCGGCATGATCGACGCACAGCTGTTGATCGACGAGGTCGAGCGATGCCAGATGATCCAACAACTGACCCGCTACGTGCTCCGCCAGGCGACACGGGACGCGCTGCAGCATTTCCAGACCGACGTGGGACCCATGGCGCTCAGCATCAACCTGTCACGCCTGTCGATCGTCGACACACTACCGGCCGAGATCGATCAGGTACTCGGATTGAGCGGCTTCCCCCCGGAATTGCTGACTCTGGAGATCACCGAGGTCGGCGACGACCAGGACCTGCAGCGCATCGGCCCGGTGCTCGCCGACCTCGCCGGGATCGGGGTCACCATTGCGCTCGACGATTTCGGCACCGGACACTCGTCGCTCAAGAACCTCAGTCAGCTCCCGATCGGGGCGGTCAAAATGGACGGGGAATTCACCGGCTCGACCAGCTCATCGCGCAAGGCCCTGGAGCTGGTCCGGGCGACGCTACACATCTGCAGGATGCTGGACCTGCCCGTTGTGGCCGAGGGGGTCGAGACGGCCGAACACGCGCAACTGTTCCAGTCGATGGGATTCCAGTTCGGACAGGGCTACTACTTCAGCCGACCGATGCCGGTGGAGCGGATGGCCGGTTTCATAAGAGAGCCGCTCCCACGATCACGGCGTCGTTCAACCGACGGCGACGGCGTTGACGGCACCACCGCAACGACCGACGAGGTGTTGGCGTTGAATCAGGAAGCTTGAGCGTGACCCACCTGTCCGGCCGCGCCGGAGGATCCTGTGGAGCGACCGAAGCCGAGTAGGCGGCACGTCGACAGGGTCAGCTCCGGACGATTCATGGTGTAGAAGTGGAACCGGCTGACACCGTGCTCTGCGAGCTCACGACACTGCTCGGCCGCCAGCGTGGCCGATACCAGACGGTGCACGTCGGGCGCGTCGTCGAGTCCCCGATACAGCTCGGTCATCCATTCCGGGATCCGGGCACCGCAGCGCTCGGCGAAGTTGGAGACACGCTTGAACGACGTCACCGGCATGATCCCGGCCACGATGGGCACGGCGACGCCGGCTTCGCGGCAGCGAGCCAGGAACTCGAGGTAGTTGCCGTTGTCGTAGAAGAACTGGGTGATGGCCTGATCGGCGCCGGCCTCGATCTTCTCCACGAGATTGGCGAGGTCGGTCGCAGCCGACCTGGCCTTCGGATGGACCTCCGGATAGGCGGCAACGGAGATGGTGACGTGCTCGTCGCTGTGTTTCCGGGCCTGGGCCCGCACTGCCGCCACGAGCTCCGCCGCCGTTGTGTAGCCATCGGTCGTCGCTCCGTCCGCTTGGCCGTTGGTATCGGCCGGAGGATCGCCACGAAGGGCGACGATGTGGCGGACCCCCATCTGCAGGTACCGATCGACGACCGACAGCGTCTGGGCCTTGGTGGCGTTCACCGTGGTGAGATGGCCGGCCACCGGTGACGTGATCGTCGATTGCAGCCGCTCGATGGTGGCGAACGTCCGATCCCGGCTCGACCCTCCGGCACCGTAGGTGACCGACACATAGCCCGGTTTGACCTGGTCGAGGCGCTGGGCGCACTCGTCGAGGCCGGCGGCGGCCGATTCGCTGTTGGTCGGGAAGTACTCGAACGAGACTGACACCTCGCGCCGAAGGGGTCTTGTCGGCCACGGTCGGCGGGCCAACCGCCTCGCCGTTTCGTCGAGGCCCTGGGTGTAGGCCGTGTGTGCGGCATGATCGGCGTGGTCGGCGTGGTCGGCCGGTGCCGGAATCGGCCGGCCACCGGCGATCTCGGAATCGATGGAGTTCGTGGTCATGAAAGCGTTGGCCTTTCAG
>JBFHEP010000117.1:0-11606 GCA_041584095.1 Acidimicrobiales bacterium
CCGAGGTCGAGCTGAAGGAGAAGAAGCACCGCATCGAGGATGCGCTGTCCGCGACCCGGGCCGCGATCGAGGAGGGCATCGTCGCCGGCGGCGGCACCGCGCTCCTCCGGGCCCGGGCCGCCGTGGCCGAGATCGAGAACACGGACTCGGACTGGGATCGGGAGAAGCTGCAGGAGCGCCTGGCCAAGCTGGCCGGCGGTGTTGCGGTGGTCAAGGTCGGCGCCGCCACCGAGGTCGAGCTCAAGGAAAAGAAGCACCGCATCGAGGATGCGCTGTCGGCCACTCGGGCAGCCCTCGAGGAAGGTGTGGTCGCCGGCGGTGGCACCGCCCTGCTGCGGGCCCGCCCGGCCGTCGACGGTCTGCTCAGCGAGCTGACCGGTGACGAGGAGACCGGTGCCCGCTCGGTGTCCCGTGCCCTCGAAGCCCCGACTCGCCTGATCGCCGGCAACGCCGGCATGGAAGGCGCCATCTGGGTCAAGAAGGTCGAGGAGGCGACGGGCAACCAGGGCCTCAACGCCATCACCGGCGAGATCGTCGACCTCATGGACGCCGGTATCGTCGATCCGGCCAAGGTGACCCGGGCCGCTCTCCAGAATGCCGCCTCCATCGCCTCGTTGGTTCTCACCACCGAGTCGCTGGTTGCCGACAAGCCTGAAGAGGAGCCCGCCGGCATGCCCGGCGGCATGGACGGCATGGGTGGCATGGGCGGCATGATGTAGTTCCCTCGGGAACCGTCATCCGCTCACTGTGAGCCTGTGATGTTCGAAGGGCCGATCCGCTCGAGTGGATCGGCCCTTTGCGATCCCTGCCCGCGGGTTCGGCGCCCGTCAGGTGGCAGTCAGTGTCCTTCCGTCACGATTTCCGATGGGGGTACTGTGGACGGGGTTTGGAGGCGCGCATAGTGTTGTTAATGGTTCCCCCCGGTCCGTCGTTTGGAGGTAACGGTGAAAGTAAGCACGCTGCTGTCGATGAAGGGCCGCAATGTCGTGACCGTTCAGCCGTCGGACACGGTTGCGTCCGCGGCCAAGATTCTGGGCGAGAACCGGTTCGGTGTTCTCGTCGTCTCCACCGACGGCCAAACGATCTCCGGAATCATCTCCGAGCGTGACATCGTCCGGGAACTCGGTGTATCGGGGGCCGATCTTCTCAACAAGCCGATCTCGGAGATCATGACCCGGACGGTGCGCACCTGCAACGAGGGTGACGGGGTCGAAGGGCTGATGGAGATCATGACCGAACATCGCATCCGCCACCTGCCGGTGACCGAAGACGGCAAGCTCGTCGGGCTCGTGTCGATCGGCGACGTCGTCAAGGTTCGAGTCCGCCAGTTGGAACACGAAGCCGACCAGCTCGAGCGCTACATCAGCAACACCTGGTAAACAGTGTCACCGCCTTCGACGGTGACCACGAGTTTGGATGCGCCAAACTCGTATTCGCTCGGTGCGCTCAGCCGGCCCGGCGGCGGAGCACCCGACCAGGGCGGGCGCCTGTCGGTTGCCCGTCGGCGACAACGGCGATCCCGTTGACGAAGACGTGAACAATGCCGTCCGGTTGGCGATTCGGATCGCTGAACGTTCCTCGATCGATGATGGCCTCGGGATCGAAGACGACGAGGTCGGCGGCCAGGGCGGGGCGGATGTACCCGCGATCGGTGAGGCCGAAGATGTCCGCCGATCGTCCGGTCATCCGGGCCACCGCCTCGGCCATCGACAGGACGCCGAGATCCCGGGCGTAGTGGCCGAGGACCCGGGCGAAGGTGTTGTAGAGCCGAGGATGCGGTTTGCCCTCGATGGTTGGTAGCCCGTCGGAACCGACGACCGTGCTGGGGTGGGCGAGGACCGTTCGAACGTCGGCTTCGTCCATCATGTGGAGAACGGCGGTGGCGTTTGGCGCGCCGACGAGTACCCGACGGGCCGCGTCGGCGGCCGTGGTTCCGAACTCGCCGGCCAGGTCGGTCATCGAGCGGCCCTCCCACTCCGGATGACCGGCGCAGCTGGCCACCACCAGCGCCGACCCGGTCAGGGTGGCTCCGTCAGAGGCGGCGGCACCGCCGTCATCGTTCACGATGGCATAGTTGTCGAGCACCGATTCGAGCGTCGTGCTTCCGGCCGTGTAGGGATACTGGTCGGCGTTGACGACCTGGCCCGAAGCCTGGGCGGCCTCGATCAGAGCGAGCGATTCGCCGACCTTGCCCCAGTTGGCCGACCCGGCGGCTTTGTGATGGGAGATCTGGACGGCGACACCGGCCCGTCGCCCGATCTCGATGGCCTCGGCCACCGCGTCGACCAGATGATCCCCCTCATCACGGATGTGCGAGGCATACAGGGCGCCGGCGCCGGCCATGGACGACGCCAGGGCCACCAGCTCGTCGGTGGTGGCGTATTTACCGGGTTCGTAGACCAACCCCGAGGACAGACCGAGCGCTCCCGCCTCCAACGCCCCGCCCACGATGTCGGCCATGGCTGCCAACTCGTCTCCGCTGGGCTCACGATCCGGAACGAGCGCGTTCGGGCCGAGCACGGCGGCCCGAATCGAACCGTGACCGGCGAGCACGCCGATGTTGACTCCGGGCGGGTTGTCATCCAGATACGCGACATATCCGGCGAAGCCGTCGAACTCGGGGATCTGGTGGCCCGGATGGAGGCTGGATGCAAACGCCAGCTTCGGGTCCCGGGGAGCGGCGCTGAAGCCGCAGTTGCCGACGATGCAGGTGGTGACGCCACCCCGGTTCTTGAAGGCCATCTCCGGATGAACCATGGCGGCGAAGTCGTCGTGGGTGTGAACATCGATGAATCCCGGCGCCACGGCCAGCCCGCTGCCGTCGATGACGAGATTGGCCGAAGCCGACCCGGCGTCGAGGACATGGTTGATCGTCGCTCCGGTGATCACCACATCGGCCTTGAAACCCGTTCGCCCCGTGCCGTCGAAGACGAGCACGTCGACGATCGCCGTCGAGTCTGTCGGTTCGGCGATGCGTTGGCCGCTGTTCAACGCAGCGCGGCGATGTTCTCGGCGTAGCGCTCCGGTCCGCCCTGGAAGACGGCAGAACCGGCGACCAGCACGTCGGCGCCGGCCGCCACCAACTTGGGGGCGTTATCGGGATTGATGCCGCCGTCGACCTCGATGCGGATCGGGCGCTCGCCGATCATGGTCCGCAGCTCGGCCACCTTGTCGAGGGCCGCCGGGATGAACGACTGGCCGCCGAACCCCGGGTTGACCGACATGATCAGCACCAGATCGATGCGGTCGAGCACCCAGCGGATGGCGTCGAGCGACGTGCCGGGGTTGAGCGAGACACCCACCTGGCATCCCAGGTCGCGCACGCACTGCAGCGACCGGTCGAGGTGAGATCCGGCTTCGGCGTGAACCGTGATGCCGTCGCAGCCCGCCTCTGCGAACGCCTCGAGGTAGGGATCGACCGGAGCGATCATGAGATGGGCGTCGAAGTACAGGTCGGTGTGCGGTCGCATGGCCTTGATGACCGGCGGCCCGAACGTCAGGTTGGGCACGTAGTGGCCGTCCATGACGTCGAGATGGATCCAGTCGGCACCGGCCGCCTCGATCCTCTTCAGCTCGGTGGCCAGGTTGGCGAAGTCGGACGACAACATCGACGGGGCGATCAGATGACCGGACACACTCGTCATCCTACCGCCCGACCCCCTCCCGAACCGTACCGGCGGCCGCCGGACACGTCTCCATGCGCGGAACGGCCGGCTGGGGCCATGCAATCGATTGCAGCGTCAGTCGGGTCGACCTACAGTTGGAGCGATGGCCACGGTGGCAGTGCTCGACACGACCTATCCCGACCTCCATGTCGAGCGGGAGGTCCTCGACGGCCACGGCGTCGACCTGCACCGGGAGGACGGCTCGACTCCGGAGGCCATCCTGTCGTGTGGCCACGCCGACGTGATCATCGTGGGATCGCGAGCGCGCTTCGACGCCGACGTCATCAGCCGGCTGACGACCCGGGGAATCGTGCGGGCCGGAATCGGCGTCGAATCCATCGATGTCGAGGCCGCTACCGCCGGCGGAATCGTGGTTTGCAACGTGCCCGACTACGGCACCGAGGCGGTTGCCCAACACGCATTGGCCATGGCCCTGGCTGGATCGAGGCGGCTCCTCGAGGGCGACGAGATGGTGCGCCGGGGCGAATGGGGCTTCCAATCGACTCGCCCCATGCATCTCCCATCGGCGTCGGTGGCCGGGGTGCTCGGACTCGGTCGGATCGGAAGCCGTACCGCCGAGCTGTTCGTGGCCGTCGGGTTCGGCACCGTGCTGGGGCACGATCCGCGCGTTCCGACCCCACCGGCCGGTGTCGAGTCGGTCGGGTTCGAGGAGCTCCTCGAGCGCTGCGACGTCATCTCCGTTCACATCCCCGGGCGGGCCGACGCATCGCCGATACTCGGCGCGGCGGAGTTCGAGCGAATGCGTCCTGGCTCGGTCATCGTGAACACCGCTCGGGGCAGTGTCATCGACGACGAGGCGCTGGCCGAGGCCCTTTCCGCCGGCCGTCCGCGCATCGCAGCGCTCGATGTGTTCACCGTCGAACCACCCGATCTCTCGGTGTTCGCCGGTGTGGAGGGTCGGCTGGCACTCAGCCCCCATCAAGCGTGGTACACGGAGGAAAGCCAAGCCGACCTGCGACGGAAATCGGCAGAGGAGGCCCTGCGCATCCTCAACGGAGAATCGCCTCGGAACCCGGTTACCCCGCAGGCCCATGTCCTGGCACCACAGGAGCAACCATGAACCCCCACTCCATCTGCGACCTGACCTCCTTGGAGGCGGCAGAGCTGATCGACCGCACCCGTACCGCCGTTTTGCCCTTCGGCAGCATCGAACAGCACGGTCCTCATCTGCCCAACGGCACCGATATCATCGCTGCCGAACTGCTGGCCGCCGTGGTTGCCGAGCAGTTGCCAGGCGTCTACGTCCCGTTCGGGCCCTACGGAGTGACCCCGATCCACGCCGGTCATCCTGGCACGGTCAACCTTCGGCGCAGCACCTTCGAAGCGCTGCTCACCGACATCTGCGCCGAGTTGGTGGCGATGGGCGTCAAGCGGTTCGTGTTCGTCAATTGGCACGAGGGCAACATCGCCTCCATTGATGGTGTGGCCACCGAGATACAGGACCGTAACGAAGGAGTGATCGTGGTGAGTGCCCACGCCTGCTACACCGCCCAACGGCTCTATGCCGAACACGGCGGCGAGTTGTCCCATGGCGGCGGGATCGAGGTGCTGGCCGTGATGGCCCGTGACCCGGACCTGGTCAAGGTGGACCGAGCCGGAGACGCCACCCGGCCGGACCACGCCGTTGCGCTCGACGCCATGAGGCGTGGCCGCGAGGTCTACGGATACATCACCGACGTGACCGAAATCGACACCGACGGCTGGTACGGCAATCCCGGATGGGCCACAACCGACCGGGCGGCCGACTTCGCAGCCACCGTCGGCGGCGAGGTGGTCAAGCAGGTGACGGCGATCTTCGAGCTGCGGCCGGAGAGCCGATGACCGTCGTCCGCCCGACCTCGTTCCGATTCGTCGACCTCCCCGGTCGCCGCTCCGCCGATCCTCTGACCGCCGTCGAGAGCCGATCGAGTGTCCGCTACGTCGAGCTCGAACACGATCCAGATCGCACCGCCCATCGCCATCCCCACTCCGAGGAGGTGATGCTGGTGGTGGCCGGTCAGGGCCACCTGTGGTTGGAGGGCGAGCGGTTCCCGGTGGCCGCGGGTGACGTGGTCCACGTTCCGATCGGTGCGGCCCATGCCACCGTTCCGGACCCCGCGTCGGCCATGGAACTGATGTGCTTCTTCCCGCACCCGAATCTGGCCGACAACGTCATCGAGACCGACATCGCCGTGTTGCCGGTCGACGGAACCGACACCGAGGACGCTCATGACCGATGACCGAATCCGACTGGCTCCGGTGGGGCTGGGACGGTGGGCCAAGGTCCTGGCCCGGGCCATGCAGCGGAGTGAGGTGTTGGAGATCCACTCCTGCTACTCGCGCTCGGAGCGAAACCGAGCCGAATTCGCCGCCGGATTCGGGGTGGCAAGGCAGGCGGCGTCCTACGAGGAGCTGCTGGCCGACCCCGAGGTCGAGGGCGTTGTGCTCACCACCCCCAACGACACCCACTGCGATCTCGTGGTTCAGGCCCTGGAGGCGGGCAAAGCCGTCTACACCGACAAGCCGATCGCCCAGACGCTGACAGACGCCGTGACCATGAAGGCGGCCGTGGACCGTACCGGCGGGGTGTTCGCCGTGGGGCACAGCGCTCGGCGGCTCTCGGGTTGTCGGGTGATGAAGCAATGGATCGACGACGGCACCCTCGGTGGCGTGTCCCTCATCGAGGCCAACTTCTCCAATGAGCGCGGTCTCGAACTGACGCCGGATACGTGGCGATGGTACGCGGCCAAGACTCCGGGCGGTCCGCTCATCCAGCTCGGCGTACACCACGCCGACAATCTCCAGTACCTCCTCGGTCCGGTCAAGGCGGTCAGCGCCCACCAGCGCAAGCTCTTCACCGAATCCGAAGTGCCCGACGCCACGATGGCCATCCTCGAATTCGAGTCGGGGGTTCTCGGATACCTGGGCTGTGGCTGGGCTTCACCGGGGATCTACCAGATCCGGGTCCAGGGCACGAGACAGAATCTGATGTACGACCTCGACTTCACCCACTGGGACGAGTCACACGAGGCGGATCGGTGGTCGACGCTGGTGTCCCAGGCCTACGGCGAACAGGAACGGGTGCCGGTGCACATGCCGCCGACGGACATGTTTCGCGAGCAGCTCGAGGAGTTCGGGCTGGCCGCCCGAGGCAAAAGATCCGTGGAGGTGGACGCCGACGCCGCAGTCCGGGCGCTTGCGGTCGTCCACGCTGCGATCGCGTCCGACGAGGCCGGAGGTCGGGCCGTCGAGGTGGCCGATGTGGTGGCCGCAGCCAAGGGCTGACTCCACGACACCCGATGGGTGCCGAGGGTCAATCCTCGAGCACGCAGGCCGCCCGACGGCCGCCACCCCGAACGGTCAAGGTGACTTCGGGAACCTCTCGGAACCGGATCGACACCGCCCGCTCCCGAACCGACACCGTCTCGATGGCGGCGGTCATCGAGACCGGCACCTCGGCCCCTTCCAGGGCGTCGGCCAGACGGTGGGCGGATGTGTCGTCGTCGAAGACCAGGTCGGCGTCGAATCGTGATCGGCGCTCGACGCCGACCAGCTCATCGAACATGCCGGGGACGTCCTCCAAGCGGTTGATCACGTCGTCGATCTCCCAGCCGCACGCCGGGGTGGCCACCTCGCAACGGGTATGGAACCGGCAGCCCATGGGTGGGCGGGCTGGATCGGGCACGTTGCCCTCGAGGCCCTGCATCGTTGCATCGCCGGCGCCGGCTACATCGGGACTCGAACGCAGCAGGGCTCGCGTGTAGGGGTGGATCGGGTCGGCGAACAACGCTTCGGTTGGACCGGCCTCGGCGACCCGACCGAGATACATGACCACGATCTCGGACGCCATGTGGCGGACGACGGCGAGGTCGTGGGTGATGAACAGGTAGGTCAGCCCCCGTTCGGTTTGCAGCCGGTGTAGCAGATTGAGAATCTGGGCCTGAACCGACACATCGAGCGCGCTGGTGGGCTCGTCCAACACGATCATTTCGGGATCCAGCGCCAGCGCCCGAGCGATGGAGATCCGCTGCCGTTGCCCGCCGGAGAACTGGTGGGGGAAACGGTAGAGATGCTGACGACCCAGACCGACCTGCTCGAGGAGCTCGACGACCCGTTCGGTCAGCTCCGTTCCCGAGGCCTCCTTGTGTACCTTCAGTGGGCGACCGACGATGTCGCGCACGAGGTGGCGCGGATTGAGCGAGGAGAACGAGTCCTGGAACACCATCTGGCAGTTCCGCCGGAAGTATCGGGCGGCTCGACCCTGCAACCGATCGATCGACACCGACCCCAATCCGGCCGGGGAATGGCCGGTGGAGTCGTGGAGGTAGACACCGCCACTCGTCGGGGTCTCGAGTCCGGCCACGACGCGGCCAAGAGTGGTTTTGCCGCAGCCGGACTCACCGACCAGACCGAGCGTGGTGCCACGACGAAGATCGAAGCTGACCCCGTCGACGGCTCGCACCTGGCCCGTAACCCGCTGCATGACACCCTCGCGGATCGGGAAGTGTTTCGCCACGTTTCGCACCGACAACAACACGTCTTCGTCGCCAGTCGTGTCGGGGTCGTCAGCCATCTCACGAGTCGCCGGCGTGGCCGCGCCGGCCGGTTCCGAAGCTTGGCTGGCCGTCATTCGCTGTGCCCGTCCTCCCCGATCACGCTCGGGGCGGTCAGCTCCGACCCACCGATCGGGTGGTAGCCGAAACAGCTGACCGCGTGATCGGGTGCCACTGCGCCAAGCGACGGATCGTCGGCCCGGCACATGTCGCTGGCGTGCGGGCAGCGGTCGACGAACCGACAGCCGGGGTCGGGGTCGATGAGCTCCGGGACGGTTCCCTCGATGGCCTCGAGCTCGCCCTTTTCCGATGCCATCGAGGGGATGGCGGCCAGAAGACCGCGGGTATAGGGATGTTTCGGGTGATTGAAAACCTCCTCGGCCGGACCGATCTCCACGATCCGACCGGCATACATGACGGCGATGCGATCGCAGATACGCCGTACCAGCGACAGGTCGTGA
This sequence comes from Acidimicrobiales bacterium, assembly GCA_041584095.1. Taxonomy (GTDB): domain Bacteria; phylum Actinomycetota; class Acidimicrobiia; order Acidimicrobiales; family SZUA-35; genus JAHELU01. Next base: position 8,680 of record JBFHEP010000117.1, read on the forward strand.
CTGATGTAGAGAACCGACGTGTCGTGCCGGTCCTGGAGATCGGCGATCAGCTGGACGATGCGGGCCTGTACGGTCACATCGAGTGCCGTGGTCGGCTCGTCGGCGATGAGCACGTCGGGGTTGCAGGCCAGCGCCTGCGCGATCATCACCCGCTGCTTCATACCGCCCGACAGCTCGTGGGGGTATCGACCCAGGATGTTGGCGGGATTGGGGATCTGGGTTTCGGCGAGCGCTTTGACGACCAGGTCGTCGGTCGCAGCATGCAGGTTCGCACGCCGGGACCTCCAGGGCGGCAGCGCCAGGAGCAGGCGTTCCAACAGCCGGGATCTGAGGCGGGCGGCCCTGCGGATCAGGTGGTCGGCGAAGTCGTGGTCATCGGGCCCGACACCGGCTCCCTCCAAGACCTCGGCCGATCGGTGGATGGCGAAGACCTCACCCAGCTGATCTCGAACCGTCAGGGCCGGGTTGAGGGCCTTGCCCGGATCCTGGAAGATCATGGCGATCTGATTGCCCCGGATGCGGCCCATATCGGCGGCGTCCAGCCTGAGGAGATCGACGACGGAACCCTCGCCACGGTGGCGGAACCGAATGGATCCCTGCGGTGGTAGGGCAGGGGGAGAGGGGACCAGGCCGAGGAAGGACCGGGCGGTCACGCTCTTGCCGCAGCCGGTTTCGCCCACGAGACCCAACGTTTCGCCCTCACGAACGTCGAACGAGACGCCGTCGACCGCCTCGACGACTCCGGCCTTGGCCTGAAAATGAACCTTGAGGTCCTGCACGCTGATCACGGTGTCGTGGCCGCGCATCGGATCGTCGCCCTGCTGACCGGGCGGCGTCGTCGTGGCCGTCACCGGGATCTCACCGGGCTTTTTCGGTGCGGGGGTCGAGCACGTCGCGCATACCGTCGCCGACCAGGTTGAAGCCCAACGCCCAGAGGAACACCATCAGTCCGGGGAAGGTCGAGGCCCACCAGCGGCCCGAGGAGATACCGGCCTGACCCTCGGCCACCAGGACCCCCCATTCGGCCAGACCCGCCTCGGCCAGGCCGATGAAGCTGAGGGTGGCGCCGATGAGCACGATGTTGCCCATGTCCATCGTGGCCTGGACCACCACCGGGGTGATGGCGTTGGGAAGTACGTCCTTGGCGAAGATGCGTACCGGCGAATCGCCGATCACCCGGGCGGCGTCGACGTAGTCGTTCTGTTTGACCGTGATCACCTGGCCCCGCATGATGCGCGCGTATTTGACCCAGAAGACAACTGCGAGGGCGAGGATGATGTTGCGGAAGGCCGGACCGAGCACGGCGGCGATGGCCAGGGCGAAGATCAGCTCGGGGATCGACAGGAAGACGTCGACAATCCGCATCAGAACCTCGTCGACCCGTCCGCCCACGAAGCCGGCGACGCTACCAACGATGACGCCGACGGTTACGGTGATGGACACCACGAGGATCGACAATCGCAGTGAGGTGCGGGATCCCCAGACAACGCCGTAGAAGACGTCGCCTCCGGTGTTGGTGGTGCCCAGGATGTGATCGGGCGAGCCGGGCGGCACGGCGATGGCGCCCCAATCCCGGGGCATCTGGGCCGGATCCGGCGAGTTCGGCTCGGTGATGACGGGTGCCAGCAGGGCCATGGCCATCAGCGCCAACACGAGCACGAGCCCGGCCACCGTTGTCGGGTTCGAGAGAATGCTGCGGGCCAGTTCGGCGCCGCGACGAGCCCGCACCCGGGCCGCGCTGGTGGGCAGCAACGCCTCGAGGTCGTCAGGCGGGCGAGGGATGGGCTCCTCAACCGGAACGAAGCTAGTCACCGAGCACCACCCGGCGATCGAGATAGGCGTACAGGACGTCGACGATCAGGTTGACCACCAGGAACAGCACGCTGGTGAACAGCACGTAGGCCATGATCGTTGCCTGGTCGCCACGCAAAACCGACTGGGCCATCCACTGGCCGAGTCCGGGCCACCGGAAGATGATCTCGGCCACCACCGTGCCCTGCAGCAGGAACCCGAACGACAGGCCGATGACGGTGACCGTTGGCATCAGCGCGTTGCGGCGGGCGTGGCGGCGGAGCACCAGGCGTTCGGGCAGACCCTTGGCCCGGGCTGCGTCGACGTAGTCTTCCTGTAGCTCCTCGACCAGTGACGACCGCATCATCCGGGCGATGATGGCGGTGGCCCCGTAGCCGAGCGTGATGGCCGGCAGCACGAGGTGCCAGACCGCGTCACGAAATGCCTCAAAGCTGCCGGCCAGCAGCGAGTCGACGAGATAGAGGTTGGTCGGGTGCGGGATCGAGGCGAAGATGTCGGGATCGCTTCGGCCGATCGGGAACCAGCCGAGATTGACCCAGAACATGATCAACATCACGATCGCAAACCAGAACAGTGGCATCGCCGCACCGCTGATCGCCACAATGCGTGTCAGGTGGTCGGGCAGCTTGTTCCGTCTGGCACCGGCGTAGGTTCCGAGGGCGATGCCGAGGCTGATGGCAACGATGGCCGAGGCCACCGCCAGCTCGATGGTGGCCCCCAGCTTGGCCGGGAAGACCTCGGTCACCGGGGCGGCGGAGACACCCGACCAGCCGAGATCGCCCCGCACAACCCCCGACACCCAGTAGACGTACTGCACCGGCACCGGTTCGTCGAGGTGGTAGCGGGCCTCGATCTCGGCCACCTCCTCCGGCGTCATCTCATGCGACAAGTAGATGGCCACCGGCGACCCCCCGATCCTGGTCAGGGCGAACACCACGATGGAGACGCCGATGACCAGGAGGGGGAGGATGAGGAGCCGTCGGATGAGGTACTGCCGGATCTGCATGCTGAGCGCCTGGTTGGTGCTACTTGTCCATGAACTGGAACTTCAGGCTGGGCCGCGGCCACAGCGGGTTCGAGACGAACCCCTGCACCCAGTCGCGCCGGGCCGCCAC
>JBFHEP010000118.1:0-11579 GCA_041584095.1 Acidimicrobiales bacterium
CGATGCAAAGCCAGTCGCCGCCAACTCGGAACAACTACAGTTTGAGCACGTCACCGAGCAGGGTCGACTACGCACGATCAGCAACTATGCCGTTGTGGCCTTGACGGCGCTGGGGGTCGGGCTGCTGACGCTGCTGGTGCTGCTGCCCTGGCTTGTCGACTGGCTGATCCCCGAGCTGTCCCGACTCCTACCCGGCGGCGACGGCGCCCAGTCGACGATCGCCACTGTGCTGACCGGCGGCGTCGTGGCCACGGTCTGGCGGGTGATCCAGGCTCCGCTCAAGACCTACGCCGCCTACCTCGGCGGAGCGCTGCTGGCGGTCGGCCTGATCCTGTTCGGCGGTCTGGTCTCGTTGCACGCCTCGATGGACGACCGCCTGTTCTCGGGGTCATGGACCGCCTGGTTCATCGCCGTCGGCCTGTTCATGGCGGTGATGAGCGTGGTCAACCCCGATCTGTGGTCACTCCACCCGGTGTACCGACGGCGTCTCGCCTCGACGTTCGCCAACCGCCTGGGGCCGAAAGGTTGGACGAGCCTCGGCGCCCGACGGGAGCATCTGCCCCTCTCGGCCTATGCGACCGCGCCGGGCCCGAAGCCGATCATCTGCGCCGTGGCGGCACGGATGGATCGAGCCAGTACCGGCGTGCCGGTGGTGTCGATGACGTTTGAACCCGACCACGTGACCGTGCATCCCGGTCCGAACACACCGTCGGTCGCCATTCCGACCGAGGCCTATGAGCGGCTGTTCGGTGGACGGGCCCGAGCCCGCTGGTTGCGAAGCGTGATGGGATTGACAGCCATGTCGGCCGCAGCGATGGCACCCTCGCTTGGTCGGATGAGCATGGGCTCCACCAACGCCCTGATCGCTGCGCTCAACCTGCGGCTCGGGGTTTGGATGCCCAATCCCATGTACGACCGTGGCCGCCGGGCCGGCACCCACATGTACTCGATGTTCAAGGAGATTCTCGGCTACTTCGATCTCGACGATCCCAACATCTACGTGACCGATGGCGGCCACTGGGAGAACCTCGGCCTGGTCGAGCTGATTCGTCGCAAGACCCGCATCATCATCTCCGTCGACGCTTCGGCAGACCAGCCCCACAGTTTCTCGGCGCTGATGGAGGCGGTCGAGTTGTCGCTGCTCGAGTGCGGGGCCACGATCTCGTTCCGGGACGGCGAATTCGAAGACATGCGGCCCGGTGATGCGCCTCGGCCGCCGAAGAACTGGTGCACCGCCGAGATCTCGTATGCCGACGGCTCGTCGGGCAGGCTGTTGTTCGTGAAGGCCCAGGCGTCGGAGGCCATGCCCCTCGACGTGCTGCGGTATTCGAAGGAGGATCCCGACTTTCCGAACTACTCGACGGCCAACCAGTTCCTCAGCGAGGCCGAGTTCTCCAACCTGGCGATTCTGGGACGGGAGTCGATGATCCGGACCCTCCAGGATCGGCGGGAGTGGCTGTTCACGCCAACGGTGCAACCGGAGCCCGAGCCGGTGCCCGAGTCGAGCGACGGCGGGTACACCCCCAGCCGAGACACACAGAGCTTCAGGAGCGTCCCGGTGGCCTCCGACGAGACGGTCGTCGACCTCGTCGAGTCAGCCCTGATTGTCGCCGACACACAGGTCATCAAAGTGCACGCTCCTCCGCCGACCCGGCAAGCCCCGACCGCCCCTGAGGTCAAAGTCGCAACCGGTGGGACGGGTACCACCGTGCACCACTGACCGGTAGGTGCGTAACGGCGGAAGCCGGCGCGACGAGTAAACGGCCGCACCAGAAGCGACAATGATGGCGTGAACAATCGAATCCCCCTACCGCTCGGTCATCTCCTCGTCGCCCTCCTGGTCGCCGTGGTCGCCATCTCGGCCTGTTCGAGTGACGACGGGTCGACCGACGAGACGACCACCGAATCGGCCGACACGACCACACCGGCCGACGACGACACGACCACCACCCCAACGGAAACGTCCGACGACACCGACGATGAGAGCACGTCGACGACCGACGATTCGGACAACGGGGCGCTGCCGGGAGAGGCGTGGGACGGTTTCGCCGCCGCGGGCGACGAGTTCGCCGTGATGGGCGTCGCCCACGACGACGAGCTCAACGTACGGTCCCTACCCGATCCGTCATCCGACATCATCACCTCGGTCGGACCGACCGAAACAGGTCTGATCGCCACCGGACGAGCCCGGATGCTCCCCGAGTCGATCTGGTACGAGGTCGACGTCGACGGAGTGGTCGGCTGGGTCAACGCGACCTTCGTCGGTTTCATGGGCGGCACCGACGATGCCACCTCCGAGTATCTGGCCGGCGGCAGCCAGGGTGGCGCCGAGACGATGGTCGACCTGGGCCGGGCCGTCTCGGCGGCGTTCGCCTCCGAGGAGCCGGAATCCCGGATTGTGCAATCGGTCGCCCCGACGGTCGGCGACCTCGGCGAGATCACCTACGACGTCATCGGCCTCGGCGACGATTCGGTGGCCGGGTACCGACTGCACATCTTCGCCACCCCCGACGACAACGGTGAGACGTTCTCGCTCCGGTCGATCGAGCGGACGGTGTTCTGCAGCCGGGGAACCGACGGCGAACTCTGCGTGTAGCGTCGGGCGGCGGGCCGGCGATCGATGACCCGTCAGATCGCCGGGGATATGAAGGTCAGACCGTCACCCACCGGAACGGTCACGTTGATGGTGCCGGAATCAGTCGCAACATGATCATTGAACGCTCTGATGGCCATCGTGTTGTCGGAGGTGTCGGACTCGTCGAGGACCTGGGCGCTCCACATCGTGTTGTCGACGATCATCAGCCCGCCCGGGCTGAGACGGCCCTTCAGCTCCTCGTAGTAGTTGATGTAGTTGTCCTTGTCGGCATCGATGAAGGCCAGATCCACCGGCGGGTCGGCGGGTAACGATCGAATGGTGTCGAGGGCGGGGCCGATGGCGAGCTCGATGCGGTCCGACACCCCGGCCGCCTCCCAGTGGGATCGAGCGATCGACGTCCACTCCTCGCTGACGTCACAGCACAGCATCCGGGCGTCGCCGGTCAAGCCCATGGCCATCGACAGCGACGAGTAGCCGATGAAGGTTCCGACCTCGACCACGAACGAGGGGCGTATGGCCCGGGCCAGGATCGTGAGCAGCGTGCCGGCCTCGGTGCCCAGCCGCATCCCGCCGTGTTCCATGCCCGCGGCGATGTCGATCAACGACTGGCGATGCGGATCGGGAGCGGTGTTTCGGGCGGCCAGGTAGTCGGCCATCTCCACGGGGAGACTGAACGGCTTCAAGTGGGCGTTCGACATGGTCCCAGTGAAGCCGACGCCGGCCGGTTCCCCTACCCTGGGTACAGGATCATGTGGCCAGGTTGATGACATCGTGAAGGCACACAACATCGGCGAACGAGACGGCTGGACGTGCTGGCTGTGCGGCCACCGGGTCGACCCGCACGCCCCGACCGGCTCACCGTCCTCGCCGACGGTGGACCATGTCGTGCCGAGAAGTCGCGGCGGGTCGAACGACGTGGCCAACCTCCGCCTGGCTCACCGCCGCTGCAACGGTCGGCGGGGCAACCACCTGCCCGAACTCGGCTGGCCCGACGACTTCGGCCTGCTCGACGCACCGCCGCTGTGGCGTTCCCTGCGCCATCTCATCCCGTCGGAGTCGGCCGGCAACACCCGCCGCCGGCGCTCGAAACGGCGTGCGGCACGAAAACGGGCAAGCGCAGCCGGCCAAGGCATCGTCGTAGCTCTCGCCCCCACCGCTGAAACGGCGGAGGCCGCAGGCAACTGGGCCCGGCAGGCCGCCCGCCGGTTCGTCGGTGGCACCTGGACGGCAACCACCGAGCCAACCGGGATCGCCGACTGTCACGTCGTGCGGCTGACGGTGGAGGGAACGACGCTCGATCCCGGCCGTCCCGTCGACTGAGCAGACTCGCAGTCCAGCATCGCGCTTGGCCAATGATGTCGAGCGACAGTGGGGCGATTTACACATGGCGACCGCCCCGACCGTTGTCTACCTTGGACGGCCGATGGGCATCGTACTTACGGTGCTGGAACCGCCGCACCAACCCGAACCGAATCTCATCACCGCGCTCCCGCCAGGGATCGGGCGGGTGATCGACGTGGAACCCCGCCTGGTTTCGCCGCGCTACGACACGCTGCTGGTGACCACTCGTGGGCTGGTCGTTCGCGACCATGTCTCCGGCGACTTCTGCGGTATTCCGTGGGCGAACTTCTCGCTCGCCGACCATCTCCGCCAGCACAGCCGCTACGCCATCCTCCTCCTCTGGCTCAGCGAGCGCCGACCGATCGAGGTGGCCGTCACCCGGCGACTGGCCCTCAACATAGCCTCGGTCGCCCCGGTTCTGAAGCAGTATCCGACCACACCCGTCGACGACGTGGTATTGGCCGATCCCGCCGCCGGCGTCGTCGACCTGCGAGACCGGCCCCGGATCCACGCCCCGGCCCCGCGGCCGGCCGACCGGGTCGACACACTCCCGCCGCCCAAGCTCACCACCCCGGTCCGCGATCACCGCCCGCCATCGCCCCGACGGCCGCGTCGAACCTCACGGCTCCTGGCCAGTATGGCCGTGCTCGCGCTGGCCGGAGCCCTGGGTGGCCTGGCGTCGATCGTGGCCAACACCGACGGCAGCCCGGCCGACGGGGCAGTGCCGATGATCACCAGCGAGGCCGTCGAGATCGATCAGATCGACTAATGCCGGTCGGCCGTATCAGAGCTCCACGGTTGCGAATCGCGCCCGCAACTCGCGCTTGAGTATCTTGTTCGAACCCGTCTTCGGGATCTCGTCGATGAACTCGATGAGCCGGGGAATCTTGTAGCCGGCGAGGTGGGCTCGAGCGAAGCCCTCAACATCCTCGACGGTCAAAGGCGTCTCGGAATCGACGGTCTTCGGCACGACGACGGCCATGACCGACTCGCCCCAGTCCTCCGACGGCACGCCGATCACGGCGACCTCGTAGATCAACGGATGACGCTCCAGGGCGGCCTCGACCTCCGCCGGGTAGACGTTCATGCCGCCGGAGATGATCATGTCCTTCTTCCGGTCACAGATGAAGTAGAAGCCCTCCTCATCCCGATAGGCCATGTCACCGACCGTGTGCCATCCATTGTGCTCGTCGGCCCGGTAGCGATCATGAGCCTTGTGATAGGTCTCGAACACCGAACTGGCCCGGATGAAGACCTCACCCGGAACATGGGGTTCGGTAATCGGATTCCGATCGTCGTCGAGCAGAGCGATCTCGACCATCGGTGCGGGCTTTCCGCACGATCCCGGTTTGCGGAGTTGATCGTCGGGCCCGAGTACGGTGTTGACGCCGAGTTCGGTGGATCCGTAGACCTCCCACAACGACTCCGGCGGGAAGTCCTTGACGTAAGCCTCCTTCAGTGCGAACGGCCACGGAGCCGCGTTGGCCACCATGACCCGCATCGAGGAGGTGTCGTAGCGACGCTTCACATCGTACGGCAGGTTCACGATCATCCGGATCGGGGTCGGCGCCGAGAAACTCGAACTGCAGCGATACGTGTCGACGAGCCGAAGCCAGTCCTCCGGATCGAACTTGTGCTGCACGACGACCGTGTGGCCCATGATGAAGCCGAGTGAGGCGAACGCTCCGGGCCCCGAGTGGTAGAGCGGACCACAGGTGACGTAGACGTCGTCCGGGCGATAGCCCAGCATCTGGAGCAGCGCCCCGACCTGCTCGGTTCCGAGTGCGGCGTCACGAACCGCGCCCTTGGGGTGCCCGGTCGTGCCGGAGGTGTAGATCATCACCTTTCCGGGGCTCGGGGTGGGCGGCGGCTCGTCGGCGGCGCCGAGCAGATCGACCTCGGCGATCTGACCCGGGTGCAGCTCGTGGGAATGGATCGGCGGACCGCCGGTCGGGCCGTTGCCGGAGAAGACGACCACATCGTCGACAGCCGGGATCTCGGATCGGATGCGATCGAGCATTGCGGCGTAGGGTGCGTCGGCGAACACGAGAACCGAGTCGGAGTTGGTGATGACGTAGACCGACTCCTCGTCGGTGAGCCGGTAGTTGAGAGGCACCGACACCGTTCCGATTTTGCGGGCGGCGTGGCTGAAGGCCGACACCTCGATCGAGTTCTGGCCCAACCACATGATGCTGTCGCCAGGTACGACACCGAGACCTCTCAGCCCGTTGGCCAACCGGTTCACATAGGAGTTGAAATCCCGGTAGGTCATCGACCGAACGGGACCGCCCGGTCGGTCATCGATGATGGCCGTCTTGTCAGGCTGAGCCAGCGCCATGGCGGCCAGGCTGTCCAGTGGAACATCGGGGACTTCGGGCATGTCCTATGGTGTCATACCCGCCGGATCGGGGAAATTCGCACAAGTCGGCGGTCCGCTGGTCGCTATGGTGAAGCGATGATCGTGACGGTTTTCCGTAATCGGCTCAATCCGGAGCACCGCGCCGAATACAACGAACTCATTCCGAAAATCGCGGCGCTGGCGGTCGACATGCCCGGCTACGTCTGGCACAAGACCTTCACTGCCGACGACGGCGAGCGGGTGACCATCGTGGAGTTTGCGGACGAGGAATCGCATCAGGGTTGGGCCCGCCACCCCGAGCATCGGGCCGCCATGGAGAAGGGTCGGGATCGCTTCTACCAGTTCTACGACATCAAGATATGCACCGTCGACCGGTCATCGTCGTTCGAGGCGTGACTTTCAGCCACCAAGCAACATAGAGTGGGCTCCGGCGATGCAAGGACTGGCGTGATCGACGAGGTATCGGGCTTTCGATCCGGCGACGACGAAGCCCTCCGCGTGCTTTATGAGGAGCACGGGGCACTGATCTACAGTTATTGTCACCGCATCGTCGGGCCCAACCTCGCCGCCGACGTGACCCAGGAGGTGTTCATCTCCGCCTGGCGGTCCCGGGAGAACTACGACTCCGAACGCGGTTCGTTCGCGGCGTGGTTGATGACGATCGCCAAACGCCGATGTGTCGACGTCCTGCGGAGGTTCGGCCGGCGGCCCGAGTTCGTCACCGACACCACCGAAGCCGGTTCCGAACCGGCAACCGAGAACGTGATCGCCCTGGAGCGCATCGCCGACCGGATGCTCCTCGACGAGGTCATCTCCCAGCTGCCCGGTCGAGCCCGTCGCGCCGTCGAGATGGCCTTCTTCGAGCAGATGACCCACCCCGAGATCGCCGCCACCACCGGCAGCCCGCTGGGAACCGTCAAGAGCGACATTCGCCGGGGTCTGGCCGCCATGCGCGAACAGTTGGGAGGTGACGATGAATGAGCCGCCCGAGGACGGATCCACCGATGACGACCTGACGTTCGACGGAGCCGACACCCTCGTCTCTCTGCTGGCCGAGATCACCGACGCCGACCGGCAACGTCTCGAACCTCCGCCGTCGATCTGGAACGCCATCGTCGCCACCGTCTCAGCCGATCGTGACGGCCGGCCCGACCGCACGCTGACCCTGACCGACAATGGCGACGGCTCCGTCGTGGCCGACGTCTCACCGATCGAGCTGCAGGCGACCACGACCATCGCCCTCGCCCGCAGACGGTCGACGGACCAGCCGATCCTCCCGTCGGAGATGAGCCCGTGGGGGCGACAGTGGCTGCCCGTCGCGGCCGCGGTTGCGGTCACCATCGTCGGTGGCCTGGTCACGTGGGCGTTCTCCGACGAGTTCTCCGGTGACGGCGGCAACGCAGCCGCCCCGCTCGACGGCGAGGTGGTGGCGGTGACCGAGATGACCGACGACGGCTTACCGGATGGCTCGTCGACGGTATCGAACATCGGCGAAGCACGCCTTGTCCTATCAGGTGGCCGGTACTACCTCGACGTCGATGTCGGTGACCTGCCGGATGTCGACGGCTACTACGAGCTGTGGATCAACGACCCCGAGACCGACGGCGTCCTATCGCTCGGAGTGCTTGGAGGCGACGGGCGCCACGCCCTTCCCGACAATCTCGATCCGGCCGATTTTCCGGTCGTCGACGTGTCGGTCGAATCGCTCGACGGCGATCCCACCCATTCGGGGCGGAGCGTCTGGCGCGGGCGCCTCGACCCCTGATCCAGGTGGCCGGCCGTGCCTCCGACCGCCGGATGAACCGCCGCGCCCGACGGCTCGATCAGATGTTTCGTCGGCCCTGGACGATGGCCTCGAAGTCGGCGAAGCTGCCGAGGGCGGCGTCGTCGGCGAACGGGAAGAGTTGGGTCGACCATACGCCGCAATTGTCGTTGGACACGTCGACCCAGTAGTAGCTGTTGGCCAGTCCCGCCCAACCCGTCGAACCGGCCCGACGCCACTTCTGGGACGTCCGGTCGTCGACGAGGAAACCGAGCCCCCACTCGTCGCCGCTCATCACCTCGACCGTCGACGCCCGCAGGATCCTGGACCCTCCGAGTTCGCCGCCACCGAGGATCGCTCGAAGGAAGCGCAGGTAGTCCGACACCGTGGTGTACAGACCGCCTCCACCCAACCGGAACTCCGGCTGCAGGGAGACCTCGAAAGGCATCACGGCAAGCTGAGCCGTTTCGGTCCGCGTGTGGACACTGGCCAGACGAGCCCGCATGTCGTCGGTGATCTCCATCCCGGTGGAGGCCATGGCCAGTGGCTCGAAGATGTTGTCGCGGAGATGGTCGCCGAGGGAGTCGCCGGTCACCTCCTCGATCATCAGGCCGGCCCAGTCGACGCCGATCCCGTACAGCCGCTCCTCACCGGGATCGAAGAGCAGGGCCGTGTCGAGCGCGGCCCGGGCGCAGCTGATGACGCTGGGCAGCCCCTTCAACTCCCGGTAACGGATCAGATCGCGGCTCCAGACGTCGTACCCGTAGCCGGAGGTGTGGGTGAGCAGATGGCGGAGGGTGAGCGATGACGTTGGAGGGCGCAGCACGGGTTCCCCGCAGGCATCGAATCCGTCGAGGACCTGAACCTCGGCCAGCGGGCCGATCACCTCACCAGCAGGCTCGTCGAGGTCGAGCTTGCCCTGTTCCACGAGCTGCATCGCCGCCGCTGCAATCACCGCCTCGGCCATCGACGCGATCCACAACACCGTGTCGATCGTCATGGGTGTGTCGCCGCCGATCTCCCGGACGCCGAACGCCCCCTCGTAGACGACGTCGTTCCCGGCGGCGGCGGTGGCGGCCACCGATGGCAGGTCGCCACAGTCGACTGCGGACGCCAGTGCGCGGTCGAGAGCGGCCGTATCCACGTTGCTCATGTGTCGGTTTCCCTTGGGGACTGGGCGAACTGATCCGTGATCCGTCTCCCACCCTAATCCGGTCGGATCATCGTGAACAGGTCGTGCGTCCTGCTGTACATGTTGCCGGCGTGGCGGCCGATGGCACCCAGACCGGCCTGGTCGACCCGTGTGCCGTCGAGCAGGTCCTCGTTGACATGAAACGCCACCACCTCTCCAACGAACAACCAGTTGCCGCCGCCCCGCCGACCGACGGGGAGCTGGTGGCTGACACGACACTCCATTTGAGCCTTGGCTTCGGCGACTCTGGGAGCGTTGACGACCACACCTCCGATGGCGGTGAGACCGGCATGGGCGAACTCGTCGACATCGGCGGGCAGGCCGGCTGCGGTGGCGTTCATGGCTTCAGCGACCTCGTCGGTCACGATGTTGACGGTGAACTCGCCGCTGACCTTGACGTTGTCGGCAGTGTCCTTGCGGGTGCCGGGTCCGGCACCGGGCGAGAACACCACCGTGGGGGGATCGCCCGACACAGCGTTGAAAAACGAATAGGGAGCGAGGTTCTTGACCCCGTCGGGAGACGTCGATCCGATCCAGCCGATGGGCCTGGGCACCACCAGGCCGGTCACCAGCTTGTAGCCTTCGGCCCCTTCGAGTTCGTCGACCAGAAACGTCACTTTGTCAACCATGGTCACCTTGTCAGCCACCTCGCGGATCCTAGACGGCGGGCCCGGCCCGAACCTCCTCGAACCGGTCGATCCGGCGCAACTCGGGGAACCGGTACATCCACACCCCGACGACGGCGAGAGTGCCAACGCCGCCGATGACGACTGCCGGGGCAAGACCAAACCAGCCGGCGGTCAAACCCGACTCCAGGCTTCCCAGTTCGTTCGACCCGCCGATGAAGATGTTCTCCACGGCCAGGATCCTTCCCCGCATCTCCTCCGGGGTTGCCAGGGGGACGATCGTCGCTCGGATGAACACACTGACGGCATCGGCCGAGCTGAGAACCATGAGGGCCAGCAGGGCCACGACATAGTCGGAGGTGATGCCGAGCACGATCGTGGCCAGCCCGAACACCGATATGGCGCCGAACAACGACAGCCCGACATTGCGGCGAATGGGCCGCACCGACAGCACCGTCGCCGTGATCAACGCGCCCACACCGACGGCCGAATACAGCATGCCGACCGCCGCCTCGTCCACGCCGAGTCGCTTCTGGCCGATCGCCGGCAACAGCGCCACGGCGCCACCGAACAGCACCGCGAACAGGTCCAGGCTGATGGCACCGAACACCACGGGTGATCGCCGCATGAACCGAAGACCGTCGACCGCGTCGCGGATTGCCTGACGGGGCCCCGTCGGCGTGGTGAGCCGACGGACCTCGGACTGGGGGACGAGCTGGAGCAGCAAGGCCGCAACGCCGAACCCGGCGATGGACACGAGGAACGGCCAGGACCGCCCGAACCGGAACAGCTGGCCGACGATGATCGGACCGACGATTCCGGCCACCTGGAACGACACCGACCGGAGCGCCACCACCCGCTCGACGGTTCCCTTCGGAGCGAGGTCGATCGGGAGCGCGCGGCTGGCCGGGGCGACAAACGATCGAGCAACGCCGAACACCACGACCAGTGCAAGTATCGGCCCGATCGAGGCGCCGGGATCCCGGGCGTAGAGGAACAGGACGGCGGCGGCCACGATCTCCACCAGCAAACCCAGCAAATACACAACCCGCCGGTCGAACCGGTCGGTCACCGAACCGCTGAACGGAGCCATGATGAACAGCGGAACGAACTCGGCAAGGCCGAGAAGACCGAGATCGATTTCACGCCCGGTCACGTCGAAGACCAACAGGCCGAGCGCCACCAGCTGAGACCGATTGGCCATCGAGCTGGCGAACAGCGCCGACAGGAGAACCTTGATACCGAAGGGGAGGGGAGGCCGACCCGTCTCGGCGATCACCTCATGGTCGCTGCTCAACGATGTTCGGTGTCAGGGTTTGGGATCGCGGCACCCGGGTCGGTTGCCTCGACACTTCTTCGTCGTCGTCGTCTCACCGTCGTCAACGGTAGTGGACGGCTTCGGTGGCGGATCGGCGGTGGTCGCTGTCGTCGAGGTCGACGATGTCGACGATGTCGACGAGTTTGTCGACGATGAGCCCGACGTGTCCGGAGGTAGCGTGGCCGTTACGGTCGTGGTCGTCGACGCCGACGTGGCCGGCGAACTCGTGACCACGTCGGCCGCGGTGGTTCGGCGGCGAGCGGCCGAAGTCGTCGACGAATCGACTTCCGGAACCGTGACGTCGGGGTTGAGCACGAACCGGGCGTTGCTTCGGGCCACCCCCGCAGTGATGTCGCCGGACTCGGAGACTCCGACGTCGGCTGAC
>JBFHEP010000119.1:0-11567 GCA_041584095.1 Acidimicrobiales bacterium
TGCCAGGTCAGTTCGCCGAGGCTCGCGCGCAGCCCGTCGGCAACGGTTTGCGGATTGTCCGCCGGCAGCAGCCGGCCCGCCGCGCGCGAGCGGCAGGCGTCGTCGGCGCCGGCGGGTTCGGCGCCGATCACGGCGCAGTCCGGGTAGCGTGCCTTCACGGCGACGGCGATTCCGGCGAGCAGACCGCCGCCGCCAACCGGCACCACCACGGCGTCCGGTGGCCCCTGGCCGATGCCGTCGAGCTGGTCCAGGATCTCGGAACCCGTCGTCCCCTGACCGGCGATCACGAGCGGGTCGTCGTAGGGATGGACGAGGATGGCCCGTGTGCGCTCCTGGATCTCGGCCACGGCGTCCTCCCGGGCCTGGAGCGTGGGCTCACACAGGGTCACCGTGGCGCCGTAGCCGGCCACCGCCGCCTTCTTCACCTCCGGCGCGTCCAACGGCATCACCACATGGGCCGTCGTCCCCCGGTTTCGAGCCGCCAGCGCCACCGCGGCGGCGTGGTTGCCCGACGAATGGGTGACGACCCCGGCGGCCGCTTCGACGTCGCTGAGAGCGAATACGGCGTTGTGAGCACCCCTGGCCTTGAACGCCCCGACCTTCTGCAGGTTCTCGGCCTTCAACAGAAGATCGCATCCTGCGAGGTTGCTCAAGGCCATCGAGGTCACCAACGGGGTCCGGTGCACAAAGGGGGCGATCCGGACCGCGGCGGCCTCGATCTCGGCGGCGTCGATCGGGAGATCCGGCTTCAGTGGTTCCACGCCGTTGGACTCAGGACCGGACCAGGGCGACGGGAATCCAGCGTAGGATCTCGTGGCGGTCGGTGGCCGGACCCGTGGTACCTCGGGCCGGTCGGTCTGCGTAGCCGATCGTCTCGTAGGCCCGAAGCCCCAGACCGTCGGACCCGGTGTGTTCGGCGACGAGTCGATGCTCGAACGACAGCAGGTCCCCTTCGAACGCCGGGCCCACATGACTGCAGGCATGCCAGGCCACGATCGTGGCCAGACGGGATTCGACCCGGGTGAGCGAGGCCTGGGCCAGGGCCTGTACATGCCCGCCGTACACGAGTCGGGTGTCGAAGGCGGTGGCGTCGACGTCGCGGTGCACGATGGCCCGGTTGTGCGTGAGACGGACCAGGCCGGTCGCCTGATCGATGATGTCGCGGGTGACGTCGGCCCGCACCTCGCCGGCACTCCAGGTTGTCGGCGCTTCCAGCTCTTCGGCGTTCCACGATGGCATCAGATCGGCGTAGGCCCTGATATCCACGGCGTCGGGCGCCGTGCCGGTATCGCCGGCGTGGCCCGGCATGGAATCGCTGCGGGCCGGCAGCAAGGCGCAACGCTGGTAGTCCATGACGACGTCGTCGTCGGCCGTCGTCTGCATGCCGAGGAGCACTTTGCCCCGATCGGGCCTGTCGGGGCGGGGGGTGGCGTCGGCCATGGCCAGTATGTGCACCCGGGTGTGAAGCGTCTCACCGATGTGAACCGGACGGGCTACTCGCATGTCCCGATAGAACAGGTTGGCGATGGCACGGCGGGTGGCCACCGTCGACTGTCCAACCGACAGATTCGCGATCAGGCCCGGCGAGGCCAGCGGTTGATGCGAGCCGGTGACCGCTCGACCCAGTCGATGATCGAGACACACCGGGAGGACCTCGCCGACGATCGACTGATACCAGGCGGCCAAACCCAGATCGAGTGTCACCGCCGGTTGGGGCTCCAGTTCCATACCCGGCTCGAGGTCATCGTAGAAGGGACCGTCTGGGGGAACGGTTGTGCTCATAGAGCAGTCAGGCTACCGGCCGGTCCAGGCGTCGAGCACCGCTCGCACCGCCTCATCGATCGCTGTCCCATCCGTGGCGATATCGGACACGCTGATCCGCATGGCGCGCCGGCCCTGCCAGGTCGTGCCTCCCATCCAGGCCCTGCCGCTCCTGGCGACCGTTTCGACCACGGCATCGGTCCGGCCGTCGGAGCCGAACGAAACCAGCGCTTGATTGAGGACGACTGGAGCGAGGACGGTAGCGCCCGCGCCTTCGAGGCGGGCAGCGAAGCGAGCCGTGAGGTCACAGCTACGATCAACGAGATCGGCCACGCCGTCGCGCCCCAGAGCCGCCAGCGTGGCCCACACCGGAATCGCCCGGGCGGCTTGGGACATCTGCAAACCGAGGTGCATGAGGCTCCGGCCGCCGGAATCGTCGAGGTAGGCGGCGTCGGCGGCCATTGTCGCCCGCAGATGCCGACCGTCGGCCACCGCCACCAGCCCGCTGTCATAGGGAACGTTGAGCCACTTGTGGCAGTCGGTGGCCCAGGAGTCGGCCCGCTCGACCCCGTCGACCAGGTACCGGCGGGCAGGCGACGCGGCAGCCCACAGGCCGAACGCTCCGTCGACATGGGTCCAGACCGGCTCCGCCGACCCGGCCACGACGTCGACGATGTCACCAACCGGATCGCAGTGACCGGTATTGACATTGCCCGCCTGCGTCACCATGAGTGTCGGACCGGTGATCGGCGGCAGGCGGTCGATGTCGATGCGGCCGCAACCGTCGACGGGGGCGGCCACGATCGAGTCGTGGCCGATACCGGCCAACCGGAGGGCCTTGAGGGCCGAGACGTGGATCTCGGAGGAGACGACGGCGGTCAACGGTGGAGCTCCGGCCAGTCCCCGGGCCGCGGTGTCCCAGTCGACGGCGGCCAGCAGTGCGTCGCGGGCGGTGACGACGGCACTGAGGTTGGCCACGCTTGCTCCCGCGCAGAACGAGGCGGTGGCCGTGGCCGGCAATCGGAGAAGGTCGAGCAACCAGGCGACGCACCGCTCGTCGATGGCGGCAGCCAGCGGCGACATGACCGGCAGGGCGATGTTCTGATCCCAGGCCGATGCCAGCACCGAGGCGGCCAACGACGTCGGTTCGGTGCCGCCCGTGACGAATCCGAAGTAGCGGCCGCCGGTCGAACGGACGGCATGGTCCCGACCCAGCTCGGCAAGGGTGTCGATCACCTCGCCGGACGAGCGGGGCCGGTCGAGATCGAAGGCGCCGAGACGATCGGCCACCGCGTCGGCCGGATCGGTGTCATCCGGTCCGATCGGCACGACGGGACCGTCGCGCTCGCCCAGAATGTAGCGGGCGCCGTGGTCTGCGGCCCGCCGTAGAAGATCGGCCTTCGCCTGGTTCTGTGGCCCGCCGGCGCCGGTTGATCCGGCCATCAGCGATCCAACGATCGTGCCAACGGTTCGGGCAGCGGCTGGCGGTGGACGACGATCAGCCGCTGGGTAGGGCGGGTGACCGCGACGTACAGCAGATTGAGGCCGTGCGGCCGCGCCACGATGCCCCCGGGCTCGACCACGATCACCGAGTCGAACTCCAGGCCCTTGGCCTCGGTCGGGGTGAGGATCACGAGCCGATCATGCAACGCCTTGCTCAACTCGTCGTCGGCCGCCGCCAGCTCCCCGACCTCGGCGGTAACGGTGATGACGGCGACCCGCAACGCATCACCCCGTCGCAGTTCGGCGGCAGTAATCGACATCGCTTCGACCGCCGGCTCGTCGGACCGGACCGCGAGCGGTTCGAAGCCTGACCGACGGAGCGACCGGGCCACTCTCAGATCGGGCGAGATGGCCTGCAGCACCGCTCCGATGGCGTCGTCGTTCTCGGCCGGCGACCGGTAGTTGATCGTCAGCTCCCGCACGTCGAAACGCGGCAGCTGATCTGGTACGAGCTCGGCCCAGCTCCCGACCGGCGAGCCGACCCGCTGGGCCAGATCGCCGACCACCGTCAAGGCACCGCCGCTCGACCGACGGGCGACCATCCGCCACTGCATCGGCGTCAGATCCTGCGCCTCGTCCACGATCACGTGCCCGAATCGCCAACTCCGCTCGGATTCGGCCAACTCGATGAGCGTCACCGACTCCTCGGCGACCGAGTCGACGGCCTCCAGCTGCAGGTCCTCGGCTGGTGCGCCGTCGTACTCCGGCGCCGGCCGGCCGTCGGCGGTGAACGCTTCCTCCGCTGCGGCCTCGGCCGCGGCAAGCTCCTCGATCGCCTCCACCGGCGAAGGCGGCCGAGCATCGACCTGAGATCCACCGTCACGTTCGGCACCAAGCTCGTGATCGTTCGAGTCGCTGTAATACGGATCGTTGTAGGTCGGCACACCCGGCACATCATCGCCGTCGTCGGATCTTTCGAAAGGCTCGATGGAAGGCATCGGCATACTGTCGCGGCGCTCGGCCAGCTCGAACTCGTCGGCCTCGTGACGATGGAACAGCGGGTCGACGGGCTCGTCGTCGTCGACCGCAACGGGACGCTCACCGGTGTCGTCCTCCGGCGGACGCACCGCCGTGGTGGCCGGTGGGCCGACGAGGGACAGCAGTTCGTCCAGAAGCGGGGCGTCGGCGTCGGACCAACGCCGGCGGTCAAGCTCGGCTTCGGGTGTCCGGGGCCGGTGAAGCCCCTCGATCTCATCGGGATCGAGGTGTGCGGCGCGGGCCGCCGATCGCAGCAGCGGTACCGATCCCAGCAGGTCGTTGAGCGCCTGTTCGGGCGTCAGCGACGGGAAGTGGCGCAGTGTGTACGCAACCACCTCGTCGCTCGATTCGAACGACTCCCGGGCGTCGTCGAGATTGTGGAACGCCGGGTCGAAGACTTCGTGAACGAGCGTGTCGATGATTTCGCCGCGGAACCAGGCGGCCCCGTCGTTGTGCAGCACATGACGTCGGGATCGGTCGAAGATCGCTTGCACCCGCTCGACCGCGAGAACCACCCGACGGGATCCGTACCAGGTGATGAACCGCTCGTCGGGGCGACGGCGTCGCTGAACGACCGCGGCTCGCAGCAGGCCGATCATCTTCTCCGACGCCTTCAGCGCGGCCACGACGTCGGTGTCGCACCACCCGAGCCGGGCTCCCCGGTAGAGGCGGGGGACGGTGATCGACACGACACCGCTCTCCCCCAGCGACGGCAGGACGCCGGAGATGTAGTGGAGGAACTGCCGCGACGGACCGACAATCAGCACACCCGTGTCGGCCAGCTCGACCCGTTGGTCGTAGAGGAGGTAGGCGGCCCGGTGGAGGGCGACCACGGTTTTGCCGGTGCCGGGACCTCCTTGCACCACCAGCATCCGGTGGCCCGCAGCTCGAATGACCGCGTCCTGTTCGGCCTGGATGGTGGCCACCACCGAGCGCATCTGAGCCCCGGTCGGAGCCACCAGCCCAGCCAGCAGCGCCGCCTCTCCTCGCAGGCCGTCGAATTTTGCCGATGGGTCACTCAGCCGGTCGGCATCGAAAATCTCGTCGGAGTAGTCGACGAGCTCCCGACCGTCGGTGCCGTCGTGATAGATCAGGTGACGGCGCTGCCGGTAGCCCATTGGCTCGAGGGGTGCCGCCCGGTAGAACGGCACGGCGGCCCGGGCCCGCCAGTCGATCAGCAAAGGATCGTCGCCGTCGAAGACCGTGCGGCGACCGACGTGGAACTCGTTGCCGTCGTCGGCCGTCATTCGGCCGAAGGCCAGGGCCTCGCCCTGGGCCTCGAGGTCGGCGACCCGGCGGGCGGCGTACATGGCCCGCTCGGAGATCTGCCGCACGAGCACCGCCTGCACGGCGGCGTCGGCCTCGGCGTCCTCATCGACGATGTCCCGAATGCCGTCCTCCATGACCTCGGCGGCCTCCGCCGCCAGTTGGGAGGCGACCCGCCGGGTCTGGTCGAGATAGGCCTCGTGGGCCTTCTCTATCTCGGCCAGCCTCGCCCGCTCGAGCAGCAGCTCATCACCGTTGTCCTCACGGGTCGGAACGGCGGTGGCGGCCGCTTTGACCCCGGTATCAGGACCCGACATCGGGCTCCCGCAGCATGAGGGCACTTCGGGCCGCCCGACAACAGAGCACGTCGTGCTGGTTGTAGCCGCGGTGTTCGAACCTGACGATGCCCTGGTCGGGACGGGAGTTCGAGGTCCGGGCCTCCACCACCTCGGTTTCGACCCGGAGCGTGTCGCCGTGAAACATGGGCGCGGGAAACGATACTTCGGAGAAGCCGAGGTTGGCGACGGTGGTTCCGAGCGTGGTCTCGTGCACGCTGATGCCGACCACCATCGCCACGGTGAGCATCGAATTGACGAGCGGCTTTCCGAACTCGGTTTCGTTGGCAGCGTAGTGGAAGTCGAGGTGGAGCCAGGCCGGGTTCATCGTCATCGAGGTGAAGAGCACGTTGTCGGCCTCGGTGATCGTGCGGCGGACGGCGTGGTGGATGACCAGACCGGGGGTGAGCTCCTCGAACCAGCGGCCGCTGTGAGGTCGTGTCATCCGTCGACGTCCTCCATGATCCGGGGGGCATCGGCAGTGGGTTCGTAGGCCGAAACCCGCTCGAGGAGCCGGCGGGCCTGCACCGCGAGTGGCTCGTCGACCATCTGCCCCTCGAAGTCGATGGCGGCCACCCCGTCGGCCGCGGAGGCCTCATAAGCCGCCAGAAGGCGCCGGGCCCGGTCGAGTTCGGCGGCCGAGGGGGTGAACATCTCGTTGGCCGGCGCCACCTGTGCAGGATGGATACAGAGCTTGCCGTCGTAGCCGAGATTGCGGGCCTCCGAGGCCTCCCGCCGGTAGCGGGCGTCGTCGGAGAAGTTCGTTACCACCTGGTCGACCGCGGGAATCGACGCCAGTCGGGCGGCCAGCGCAACCCGGGCCCGTGCGTAGGCAACCTCGGCATTGCCGTCGGTGCGCACGCCGCCCATGTCGGCCACGAAGTCTTCGGCACCGAAGTAGGCGGCCACCACCCGGGGATGAGCGAGCAAAAGCCGAGCGTCGGCGACCCCGAGCGCGGTTTCGATGCCGGCGAAGACACCCACCTCGGTCAACCCGACGTCGTCGAGGGCGGTCGACGCCGTCTCGAGCTCGGTCAGTCGTTCGATCTTGGGGATGACGACGGCGCGTACCTCGGGCGGCAGTCCCTCGCTGACGTCGTCGGCGAACCATTCCGAGCCGACGGGGTTGATCCTCACCACCACGGTCGAGCCACTCCCGGCCAGTCGGGGAAGCCACTCTCCCACGACGGCCCGGGCTTCGGCCTTGGCGTTGGCCGGGACGGCGTCTTCACAGTCGAGGAAGAGCAAATCGGCCCCCCTGGACGGGAGTTTGGCGATGAAGTCGGGGCGGACCGCCGGTGCGATCAGCACCGAGCGCAGGCGACTCAGGCGTTCAGGCTCGGACAACGGTGCTCAGTTCGTGGGCGGCGTTCGGGGTGGCATGATGAATCTGTCAAACATGATGGACCAAGACGGCGCCTCGCGTCGCCATCGAAGCGAAACGGAGCACCGATGGCAATATCTCCAGTGATCGAGATCGTCGCTCCCCCGGCTCGGCTGGGCGAGTGTCCGCTCTGGCACGGCGGTCAGGGGATGCTGTACTGGATCGATATCGACGGGCGTCGAATCCACCGCCTGAACCCGTCGTCGGGCTCGGTCGCAACCCGGGGTCTGGAGGGTCGTCCGGGATCGATGGTCTTCACCGATGACGACAACACACTTCTCGTGGCCATGGAGCACGAGCTCGTGTGGTACCAGTGGCCGGCCGAGACCATCACGCCGTTCGTGGCACTCGAGGAGCCGGGGACCGGAAATCGCCTCAACGACGGCCGCACCGACCCCGCCGGCCGCTACGTGGTCGGTTCGATGCACGAGAATGTCGACGAGCGCCGCTTCACCGGGCTCCTGCATCAGATCGAAGCCGACGGATCGTCGCAGGTGCTGCGTCGCGACATCGGTGTCTCGAACGCCAACGCATTCGACCCGGTGCTCGGTCGTGCGTACTTCGCCGACAGCTTCACGGGGCGGATCCTGGTCTGGGACTATGACGTCGACGCCGGCATTCGTACCGACGAGCGGACCCTGTTCGCCTACGACAACATTCCGGGAACGCCCGACGGAGCGTGTGTCGACACCGACGGGTGCCTCTGGTCGGCATCGGTGCACGGCTGGGCGGTGATCCGCATCACCCCCGACGGCCGCCTCGATCGCCGAATCGAGCTGCCGGTTCAGAAGCCGACGATGCCGTGCCTCGGCGGATCCGATCTCTCGACCCTCTTCATCACGTCGATCGGCGGGCCGGCCACATCGCCACCTCCCGATGGGGTCACACCGGTTGCCGAGGGTTCGCTCCTGGCCCTGGACGTCAACGTGCAGGGGATACCCGAGGTGCCGTTCGCCGGAACAGTTCCGGTTTGACGATTCAAGCTGCGCTAACCCAACGCCATCCAGATGAGCGCGACGGTGGCGACTGCACCCACGACCGACCAGGTCATCGCGCTGAAGCGCCGCTTCTTCATGAACAGCTGAATCCCCAGCCCGGTCAATGCGATCACGACGAGCAGAACACCGCTGATGTCGATGATCAAACGCCAGACGGAACCGGCATCGCGGCCCTGGTGCAATGCGTTCATCGTTCCGACGAAGCCGTCCTCGCTGACGGTGAGTTCATACGCGCCGGATCCGGTGTCGAAGAAGAGGTCGGCGGCATAGCCCGGGCCGCGGTACGAAATGGATCCCTGGCCGCCGTCGTCGATCCCGAAATCGACGACCTCACCGCCGACATCGTGTTCCTGTCGCACGAACTCGCTGACGGACAGGAACTCAACGCCGTCCGAGGTGTGGGATTCGGCGGGAAGCACGCCGGAAGCCGTGGTTTCGACCACCTCCCCGCCGAACACCCAGTCCGGGTGGTTCAGGGTGATGCCGGTGATCCCGAAAAAGAGCATGACGAGCAGGCTGAACATGCTGATGTAGACATGGGCCCAGCGGAGCCAGAACTGGGAACGACGCTTCCAGGCCGACCCGTTCTGGCGAGGAACCGACGGTGTGATCCGGGCCAGATCGGCCGCCGACGATCCGGTCCGCTCATGTTCCCGCCCGGAGAGCGGTGCGCGTGCCTCCACCCCGTCACGCTACCGGTTGCGAAACCGATGAGTCACTCACCTCGTCAGGCCACGCGGGCCACCAGGACGAAGGCATCGGGGACGACCGATACTCGCAGCCAGCACCATCGGCCCCGGTCGACACCATCGACCACGACGTGAAGCCGTCGCCTCGGAGAGAACTCGGCCTCGACCCGTCTGGTGGCGGCGAGTCGTGGGTGAGGCAGGTGGCTACCCGTGGCCGCCCGACGGTGCGCCTCCCGGCCCTGTAGCCACGGGAGTGAACCGACGGTCATGTCGAGCCTGCCGTCGTTGGGATGGGCTCGGGGGCCGAGACGCAGCCCGGACGACAGCGGTGTGTTCATGACAATCAACTGCGGCCACGGCGACGATTTGCGGAGCAGAGTCGGCCACCGGTGACCCACCACATGGGCCACGAAGGGAACGGTCCGCTCGGCCTGCCCGGCCTCATTCCCCAGTGACACGTAGCCGAGATCCATCGGATACCGGTGGTA
Source organism: Acidimicrobiales bacterium (assembly GCA_041584095.1). GTDB lineage: Bacteria > Actinomycetota > Acidimicrobiia > Acidimicrobiales > SZUA-35 > JAHELU01. The sequence goes on from JBFHEP010000119.1 coordinate 9,403, forward strand.
GCGGGGGTCGCAGGCGTCGGTGTGAGGCAGCGATACGTCGGCGCCGATTGTGGCCGCCACATCGCCCTGCCCGACCAGGATCATCGGTGGCTCGCCGTCGGCTCTGTATTCGTCGGCGAGCCGGGCCAGCTCCGCGTCGTCGTCCGCCTTCAGTTGTGGGACATCGCCGTGGTGAGGGGAACCCCAGGGCTCGCCCCTCTCGATCGTCACGGATGTTCTCCGACCGATTGGATGACGTCGTCCTCGACCTCGATCGTCGACGAGGCGGCGACAAGGTCTCGATGGACGGCATCGGCGGCGCGGCGGGCGGCGCGGGCGGTTGCGGCCTCGGGGGCCAATTGCCCGAGCTGCCGGAGAAGGTCGATGAGCTGCTTGATCGTTCGGATGAAATCGCCTGCGGTGAGATCCTCCTCCCCCAGGATGTCGTCGAGTGGCACACCAGAGGCCCAACCGTGGGCGGTGGCGACGAATCCAGGATCAGGAGCGCGGGTTGGCGGCAGCTGTGCCTCCTCCTCGGCCAGCACCAGATCGAGGTGCCGGGCCTGGATCTGGCGGAACCGGCGCCGCAGGTCGGCCGACGGGTACCACGGCTGGCTCGGCGTGCCGCTGCTACGGCGCTCCTCGTACACGAACACCGACGCCAACGCCGCGACCTCGGCGGGCTCGAGGCCGTCGAACAGCCCGGCCTCCAGCGCCTCGACCACCAGCAGATCGCTTTCGTGGTAGAGCCGGGCGAGACGCTCCCCGCTCTCGGTCAGCGACCAGTCGTCAAGGTGGCCCCGTTCGGTCAACAGGGCGATGACACGATCAAACTGCCCGGCCAGCGAGTCGGCCCTCCCGGCTGCCACCTGGCGGGTCCGGGCCAGATCGGCCTCGATCTTCTCCAGGCGCTTGAGGCCCCGTCGGGCATCCGGCGGCACATCGTCCTTCGTCAAGATCGCGCGACGGGATTTCTCCCTCTCGCCGGATCGACGTCCGCCGTCGTTTCCCCTCTTGTCATTTCGGCTGTTTTTCGACGGGCGGGCCAGACGCCGGTTTCTCAGCTGGCGGGACACCTCATTGGCGAAGCTGACGCTATTGGGAAGATAGGGCTCGGGTAGATCGACGGTGGCCACCACTTCGGGTGGTTCGACCAGCTCATCGGGCACCAGCTCATAGCTGTCGCCGTCGGTGTCGACCACCGTGACCCGTATCCGCCCTCGACGCCGGAACGCAACCGCCAGCACCGCGACCACCGATGTGCGGGCTCGGGCGTCGGCTCCGCCACCGACCGCATGGAGGCGGATGACATCGCCCGGTGACAGGTGGGCCAGGGCGGACGCCGTCTGTTGGTCAACGACGGAAACGCCGCTCGGCGTCACCGTTGCCGAGCGCAGATCCTCGACAGGTCCGTAGTCGGATTCGAGCTGGTTGATCAACTGCCGCCTCCGCTCGACGAGCCGTTCGATCCGGTTCTCCTCCCGGACCACGCCGGCGTCGATGCGATACTGGGCGAACGAGAGGTTCAAGAGTTGCCGGGCTCGTTGCTGGGCGTAGCGACGAACGAGGTTGGCGGCCATGTTGTACGTGGGACGGAACGACGATTGGAGCACGAACCGTTTGCTGAGCGCCAGGTTGGCGACCTGCTCGAAGGTGGCGTACGGCGACCAGAGCACGACGGCTTGGCCGTGGCGGTCGATTCCCCGGCGGCCGGCCCTGCCCGTCAGCTGGGTGTACTGGGCCGGGGTCAGGAACTCGTGGGTCTCGCCGGTGAATTTCGTCAGCTTCTCGATGACGACCGTCCGGGCCGGCATGTTCACCCCGAGGGCCAAGGTCTCCGTGGCGAAGACGACCTTGACCAGTCCGGCGATGAAGCAGGCCTCCACCGCCTCCTTGAACGGAGGCACCATGCCGGCGTGGTGAGCGGCCACACCGGCCATCAGGCCCCGCCGGAACCGTTCGTAGTCGAGCACCTCGAGATCGGCGGGATCGAGCCCCTGCACGTGGCCGTCGACGATCTCGGCCACTCGTTCACGCTGCTCCGGCCCGATCAGGCGGAGCCCGGAGTCGATCACGGCCCGGGCCGCATCGTCACACCCGGCCCGGCTGAAGATGAAATAGATCGCCGGCAGCAGATCCCGATCCTTCAGGGTTTTGATCACGTCGAGACGGCGCGGCGTGCGCCA
>JBFHEP010000120.1:0-11562 GCA_041584095.1 Acidimicrobiales bacterium
GCCCGGGTTTCCGGGCCGAGAGCGCACACAACGTGGGGTTATCAGGGCAGGCGGACGTCGGTCACCTTCTCCCAACATCCGGACTCCCACGAACGAATGAGCGCCGACTGGAAACTCACGTAGTCGATCGCCTCGCTGAAGCCCGGCTGATGCTGCTCGCCCGACGCCACGGCATTGAGGAACTGCAGGCACTCGATGACCTTGAGATCCTCGTAGCCGATGCTGTTGGCGTCGCCCGGCACGAAGTTCGCCTGGAACGGGAAGCGATCACCGGTGTAGACCTTGGTGTAGCCGTCGTGCAGGAGCCGGTGACCGCTCGAATTGTCGAGGTCGGTGAGGAAGATGTCCATCTCGTTCATGGTCTCCAGGTTCCATGACAGGGATCCCCTGGTGCCGTAAACCTCGAACGCCATCTGACTCTTCGGACCCATGATGGCCCGGCTGGTTTCGAAGTTGCCGATGGCCCCGTTGGCGAACCGGACCAGGCAGCCTGCGTAGTCCTCGTTGGTGACCGGGCCCGTCGGGTCGTCGGGACGACCCCGATCGTAGTGGGTTCCCTCACCGGGTTTGGGGAGGGGGCGCTCCTTGATGAAGGTCTCCGCCACGCCGACCACCGAAACGATCGGACCGTTCAGCATCGTCGCCAGGTCCACGCTGTGACTGAGAATGTCGGTGCTGACGCCGTAGCCGGCGCCGTCGTGTTCGAAGCGCCACGAGAGCAGGCCGAGCGGATCGGCGCCGTACATGGAGAAGAACCGGCCGCGGTAGTTGGTGATGTCTCCCAGCATCCCGTCCGTTATCAGCTGCTTGGCGTATTGGACCAGTGGTGCCCATCGGTAGTTGTAACCGACCCCGGTGATGACCCCGGCCTCCCGGGCGGCCTTCTCGATTCGGACCGTCTGCTCCGGGGTGCCGCCCACCGGTTTCTCGCAGAACACATGTTTGCCGGCCTCAGCCGCAGCGATCGAATGCGCCTCGTGCAACATGTTGGGTCCGCAGACGATCACGGCATCGACGTCCGGGTGCTCGACGGCGGCCGCCATGTCGGTCGTACCCTCGGCGAAGCCGAAATCCCGCACAGCGAGATCGCCCCGTGCGGCCACACTGTCGCAGCAGATCACGAGTTTCGGGTCGGCGAGCCGATGGGGGAACAGGCTGGGGATCCGGGCGTAGGAGCGGCTGTGGGCCTGCCCCATCCAGCCGAAGCCGATGACGGCGATACCAACCGTTGGTTTGGTGACTTCGATCGTCTCAGCCATCGTCAGTGTTCCACCACCCCGGCCGCCGATGTGACCGGGCACCGGGGATCGAGCTCCATGGTCGACCAGGAGTCGCGAACCCAGTGATGGTTCGGGTCGTCGCAAAAGGCCATGGAGCGGTCGCCCCCGGGTCCGGCCAGAACGTTGAGGTAGTACATCGGGTAACCGGGGGCTGCGATACAAGGTCCGTGGTAGCCCCGAGGGATCAGATACACGTCACCGTCGCGGATCACGACGTTCTCGTCGAACAATGCGAGCGGGTCGTCGGACTCCAGATCGGGTCGACGGCCGGTGTAGGTCCGGTGCATGCCGAAACCCTCTGTGCTGTAGCCGACGGAGCCTCCCGGGCCGTTCCCGGGTTTGCCGATACGGAAGTAGTAGATCTCCTCGTTGTTGACAATGCACTCGGGGGAATCGTCGTGTTTGTGGGGTGGATAACTCGACCAGTTTCCGTCGGGCGTGATCAGCTCGCAGCACATCAACTTGTCGGCGTGGCTCCAACGCTCCGGTGTCAGGAAGTTGGTGACCTGCCGGGTGGATGGACCGCCGCCGCGAGCCTCGGTTTCCACTTCCGCGGCCGGTCCGTAGCGCGGCTCCAACGCGTTGTCACAGCGGGCCATGGGCACCGCCAGCTCGACACCGCTCGACGACGACTCGGGCACGGTGATGCTGACCCGCGAGTCGCGTCCGACATAGACGAAATCCGTGACCCGGCTGAACACCGTGGTCCGGCCTTCCAGGTCGAAGAAGGCGGTTGATCCGCCGTCGGGATTCACCTCGACGGTCGAGGCTCCTCCGCTCAGCGGGAGCAGCGCCACCTCGCAGTCACCGGTCTCGAATGTTCGGGTCTCGCCGGCCGCTATCGAGAAGACGCGAAGTCCGGTCCACGTCCACCCGGCCTGCTCCTGGCTCAGGTTCAGCGAGTGGCCCTCGTCGGCCAACGACTCGCGAGGGTAGTGGCGTCGAGTTGTCATCGACGGTCTCCTTCGATCATCTCGGTTGCCATGCGTACTGTATTATCGGCTGCGTGTGGTCGTCGTCCGAAGCCATGCATTGTACGCGGGCCAACCCGGCTCGGTCTCGGAGCCTGCGCCTGCTCCGTCTTCTGTGGATCGGCAGCCTTCTGGCGATTTCGGCCTGCACGCCGGCGTCCGCAACGGTCGAAGGTCCCGATGACTTCGTGGCGGTCGTCAACGGAGCGCTCTCGGTTGCCGACGAGCGTCTTCCCCGGCAACGTGGCTGCCTGACCGGGTTCACGGTGCAACCGGACTGGGAACTCGATGATCGGGCGACCTACGTCGACGGCGTCATTTCGGTGCGCGTACCCGCTACCGCGCCACGCATCGAACAATCGGTCATACATGAATTGGCCCATCATCTCGATGCAACATGTCCGTCCGTGGACAACGTCCGTCCTCTGTTCCAGGCTGCTCAGGAATCCGACGGTCCGTGGCATCGGGGTCCTTCGTGGGCCGAGACGCCGGCCGAGCAGTTCGCCGAGGCCGTCACCCTGGTAGTGCTCGACCGACGGCGGGCCAGCAATGTCGTCGTACGGTCCGACGCCGTCGACGTCGTTTCGGAATGGGCCGGATCGCCGTCGTCCCGGCAGGGGGACTGACGGTGACCCGACTCGGAGCGTTGGTGGCGTCGCTGTGTCAGCGGCTGGACAACTCGTGTTCCAGCGCTTCCAGATCGGCCCCACCTGCCATCATCTGAACCAGTTCGTCGCGGCTGACCTCGTCCTTCGAGTAGTCACCCATCACCTGACCCCGGCGAAGGATGACGAAGTGGTCGCCGACCGGATACGCATGGTGGGGATTGTGGGTGATGAAGATGACGCCGATCCCGCGATCACGGGCTGCCGTGATGTATCGCAGGACGACTCCGGCCTGTTTCACACCGAGGGCCGCGGTCGGCTCGTCGAGGATCAGAACCTTCGCTCCGAAGAACACGGCCCGGGCGATGGCGACCGATTGCCGCTCGCCGCCGGAGAGGGTTCCGACCGGCTGGTCGGGATCCCGTATGTCGATGCCCATCTTGGCCATTTCCTCACGCGTGGTGCGCTTGGCGTAGGCCTGGTCATACATTCTGATGGGCCCGAGGTTCTTCGTCGGCTCAGAGCCCAGGAAGAAGTTTCGCCAGATCGACATCAGGGGGATCATGGCCAGGTCCTGATAAACGGTGGCGATCCCACGGTCCAACGCCTCCCGAGGAGACTGGAAGAGAACCTCCTCGCCCTCATAGAGATAGATTCCCTCCGATGGAAGGTGGACACCGGCCAGGGTCTTGATCAGGGTCGACTTGCCTGCGCCGTTGTCGCCGAGTAGGCAGGTGACCTCGCCTGCTCGGACGAACATCGAAACGTCCTGCAGGGCGATGACCGAGCCGAAGAACTTTGATACTCCTCGGAGTTCGAGAAGCGGTGCATCTTTTTCGCTCATTCGAGACCCCTTATCGCTTGAGCGCCCGCTGGCGCAGGGCATTGTTGAAGATCACGGCCAGTACCAGAATCGCACCGACGAAGACCTGGAACCAATCGCCGTCCACGCCGGTGATGATGATGCCCTGTTGGACCATCGCGAAGATGAGGGCTCCGAGCGCCGCGCCGACCACCGACCCGTAACCACCGGTGAGGAGCGTGCCACCGACGACCGCGGCAATGATGGCGTTGAACTCCTGGAGGCGACCGCGTAGGGAGTCGGCCCCATCGAACTGAACGATTTGGATCACCGCGACGAGGAAGGCCGCAAGCGCTGTTGTCATGAACAGGACGGTCTTGAGTCGGTTGACGGGCACGCCGACGTTGCGTGCCGCGTTGGCGTCGCCGCCGACGCCGAAGATCCAGGAACCGACGACCGTCCGGCGTAGGACGAACATGGCGAGCAGGGTGATTCCGAGCGCCCACACGATGGCGATGTCGAACGCCGCCCCGAAGATGTTGATCTTCTGACCGAGGATGGCGTCGATGATGTCGTAGCCCGGGGTTCGGTCGAATCCACCGAGTTGGGACCGGCCCGTCCTCGTTCGAGGTATGGCGATGGCCAACCCTCGGAAGATGAAGAGCGAGCCGAGGGTGATGATGAAGGAGGGCAGCTTGGTCCGAAGGACGAGGGTTCCGTTGAACCAGCCGACGCCAAGGGCCAGCACCAACGTGATCAGTAGTGCCGGCAGCAACGGCAGCGCCCAACCCCCCTGGGCCGATGATGTGACCATCAACATGACCGCCATGCCGATGAAGCCGACCAGTGAACCGATCGACAGATCGAACTCCCCGGCGATCATCAGGAGGGCGACGGCCACCGAGAGAATGATCAGGGGAGCCGAACGGTTGAGGATGGCGGCGGTGGTGGCCATCGAGATGAAATTGTTGTCGGCGGCGACGATGGCGAAGCCGAGCCAGACGACGATGAGCGCGATGAGCGCCCCGATTTCCGGTCGGCTGAGCAGTCGGTCGTACCAGGATTGCGCCCTGACCCGCTCGTCAGCCGCTGTCGCCCCGGGTTGTGTTGTTGCAGCCTCGACTTCGGTTGTCAAAGCTCCCCCTTTCGTTGGTTTCTGTACTGGCCGACCCGGAAGGGCCGGTGGCCGATCGGGGTCGGGACCGCTCGTCGGCCCCGACCCCGATCAACTTCCTGGTCTCTTTAGCGGGTACCGGCTTCCGACGCCGCGATGACCGAGGCGGCGGTGTCGGCGGTTACCAGCTGCGGACCGGTCAGAATGACCCGGTCGACCGATCCGAGAGGCACGGCTCCCGTGTCGAGGAACTGGGTGAGCAGTGTCACCGACAGGTAACCCTGCAGGAACTGGGCCTGATCGATGGCGAACAGCATCTGACCGCTGTCGACGGCTGCCAGTACCTCGGGTCCGAGGTCGAAGGTCGCCAGGCTCAGGTCGACACCGGACTCCTCGACCGCAGCGAGGGTGGGAACGGCGCCCGTCGGGCCGAGCGCCAGGATGCCGTCGATTCCCTCTGTCGAGGAAAGCTTCCCGGCCACCGTGGCCTGAGCGCCTGTCGGATCGGCCAGTTCGACCGCGACCACCTCCACCGATCCTCCGAGGCCATCGGTGAAGCCCTGGCAGCGGTCGTCGAGGGCGGTGTTGCCGACCTCCTGGTTGATGCACAGCGCGTTCGTCACGCCGGCGGCGGCCATCTCCTGACCGGCGATGAGCCCGGCCTCGTACTCGGTCTGACCAACGTGGACGAGAACGCCGAAGTCCTTGAAGACATCGGAACCGGAGTTCATCGAGATGACCGGAATGCCGGCGTCGACAGCGGCCTGGATCGAACCGCCGAGGGCACCGCCATCCGGAATGGTCACGATGAGACCATCAGGTTGGGAGGCGACCGCGGCGTCGATGATCTGGCTCATCTCGACCATGTCGAAGGTGCCGGGTGCCTGGTATTCCACCTCAATGCCCATGTCTTCGGCCGCGGTCTGGACGCCGTTGGCGGCAACCGACCAGAACGGATCGGATGACTGGCCGTGGGACACCACGACGATTCGGTAGTCGCGGGCGGATACCGCACCGTCGGTCGACTCCTCGTCACCGGCATCGGCGTCCCCGGCTCCCTCGTCCTCCGTAGCCGACTCCTCGTCACCGGATTCGTCGGTTTGCGCCCCGTCGTCGGTGGTGGCCCCCTCGCCGTCATCGACGCTGGAGCAGGCGCTCAGGGCGAGTAGTAAGCCCGCCAAAATTACTAGTAGTCGTTTCATATTTCTCCTCTCTTATGCACGTGATTGCGCTCTGTTTGGGTGCTGATTGCGCGCTCTCGGTCTCGGTTGATCGAACCCCATTCGACGCGCCCGAGACAACCTACGGGTCGAGCGCCAGCCGGCCCAGGAATTCCAGACTTGTTGCCACGTCTCGTGCGGGCCCCTCTCCCTTCGGTGGCAGGTCCCCCATGATGGCACAGTCTTGTTCGATCACGTACCACCCACCGTAATCTCCGTGTTCAAGCTTGGTGATCACGCCGGCCACATCGAGGTCGCCTTGACCAAGCGCAGTGAACAGCCCCTCTTGGACCGCCTCCATCAACGTGATCTCGTCGTTGTTCAGCCGTTTGGCGACGGCCAGGTTGGCGTCCTTCAAGTGGACGAGGCCGACGCGGTCGGGATGGTTCTCGACGAACTCCACCGGGTCGTAGCCACCGATGGCGAGGTGGCCGGTGTCGAGGACGAAGGAAACGTCGGTGTTGTCGAGCAACATCTGTACTTCGTCGACGGTCTCGATGACACTGTCGACGTGTTCGTGCACCACCTGAACCAGTCCGTGGTCACGGCAGATCGCGCCGGTCTCGTCGACCATGTCGAAGAGGTGGTTCCACTCCTGATCGCTCAGCTCGTGGCGCGGTTGCCAGTCCGGGGACGTGACGGCTGCGGTGTTGAAATAGCAGGCCCCGTTGTCGGCGAGCAATCTGGCTGCCGACCTGGCCACGGTCCGGGTGCGGTCTGCTTGGGCTGGATCGTGCAGCACGAGGGGGATGAAGGCGGCCAGCAGCGACATGCCATGTCGGGAGAGAATCGCCTGCAGCTCGGCGTCGTCCGCCGGCAGCCAACCGGTTGCTCCGAGCTCGGTTCGGGTGAACCCGAGCGCTTTCATCTCGGCCAGGACACGATCAGGGGCAAGCTGATGACCCCATCCGGGTACCTCGCACACGCCCCATGAGATCGGGGCGGTGGCCACTCTGTCGAGAAACGGTGATGTGGCGGACAAGCTCGGACTCTTTCTGTTGCCCTGGAAGGCTCCGAAATTAGAGCGCTCCAACAACGTAGGTCAAATCACCCGGCGATGCAAGAAGAAATCACCGGCTGTTTGAAAGAATCGTGGTCCATCCCGCGCATTCGCCGTCAATTCGATGAATGTGACCGAGGCCAGAAATTGTTGGTCGCGGGGACTTGAATTGGAGCGCTCCAAATCCTAGAGTCGGTACGTGATGCTCAGCGACGACGAGGGCGCCCCCGTTTCCCGGATCCGTCCCCCGACGATGGATGACGTGGCCAAAGCGGCCGGGGTCTCCCGGGCGCTCGTCTCGCTGGTGATGCGAGGTGCGCCCAACGTCAGCGACAAGAGACGAAAGGCGGTCCTCGATGCCGCTGACCGCCTTGGATACCGTCCAAATGCCGCCGCCCGGAGCCTGGCCGAACGCCGGTCGAACACGTTGGGAGTGGTGGTCAATGATCTTCACAACACGTTCTTCGCCGACGTGGTCGATGGCATTCACGAGGTGGCTCAGGCCAACGGATTCCGTCTGCTGCTCAATACGGCCTGGCGCACTGATGTCGACGAACGTGAAGCAGTGGAAGCCTTTCTCGAGTATCGGGTCGACGGGATTCTCGTTCTCGGTCCCAGGGGTGACGGGAACGCTCTGAGGGCGGCGACCCGCAACACGCCCGTGGTCACCATCGGACTGGCCTTCCAAGGCGTCGACGCCGTCGTCAACGATGATCTGCGTGGCGGCGAGTTGGCCGCAGGGCATCTGGTTGATCTCGGCCACCGCGACATCGTTCACGTGGACGGCGGCAATGGGGCAGGGGCCTCACAACGGCGTGAGGGTTTCCGCACGGCGATGGAATCGGCGGGGCTGAAACCTCGGATACTCACCGGTGACTTCACGGAACGGTCGGGTGCGGAGGCCGTCTCAGCGCTGGTGGACTCCGGTGCGATGCCGACGGCCGTCTTCGCCGCCAACGATCTGGCGGCTGTCGGACTCATCGACGCGTTGACCCTGGCCGGCTATGCCGTGCCGGACGACGTCTCGGTCATCGGCTACGACAACACCCACCTGGCCCAGCTCCGCCACATCGGATTGACCACGATAAGTCAGCCGATGGTCGCGATGGGACGTCTCGGCGCGGAGATCGTTCTCGAGCGCCCGGAGACCGGTCGCCGTCAGGCCGTCTGCCACGTGCTGACCCCTGAACTGGTTGTACGCAACACGACCTTGCCACCTCGAGCCGTCGAGTCTCGCTACGTCTCGGCATAACAACACTGCGGCCCGTCGGCTTGAATAAGTCCGAGAGCATGAACACGACTGATTCGGAACCTGCCATGTCGAACACAAACAGCGATGAAGCTCCGGCCGACGTGCCGGAGCTGATCACCATCGGTCGGATCTCGATCGATCTCTATCCTCACCAGCAGGGTCCGATGAAGGAGGTGACGTCGCTTCAGAAGTCGATCGGCGGTACCGCCACCAACGTGGCGGTGGCCGCGGCCCGACTCGGTCATCGTGCCGCCGTTGTGACGAAGGTCGGAGACGACGCCTTCGGACGTGACGTGCAGCATGCACTCACCGAACGGTTCGGGGTCGATGCGAGCTACGTCACCGTCCATCCGAGCCTGCCCACCCCGCTCGCCTTCGCCGAACTCGATCCGGTCGAGGAGCCGTCGATCATCTTCTACCGTTATCCGGAAGCCCCCGACTTCCAGCTCGGCCACACCGATCTCGATCCCGTGCCGATCGAGGACACCCGGATTCTGTGGATTCCGGCATCACGGTTCTCGGTTGAACCGAGTCGCAGCGCCGTGGTCAAGGTGCTCGACCGTCGAGCTCGACGGCCCCACACCGTGTTCGACCTCGACTGGCGGCCCCACTTCTGGCCGTCGGAGGGTGTGGCCCATGCCGTCATCGAGCCGCTCATCGACTCGTTCACGATCGTCATCGGCAATCGGCAGGAGTGCAAGGTCGCTGTTGGAAGCGATGACCCGGATGAGGCCGCCGATCGCCTGCTGGCCAAGGGCATCGAGGCCGCAGTGGTGAAGCTCGGCGGCGACGGCGTGCTCGTGGCCAAAGCCGACGGCACCCGAACCGAGGTGGCGCCGTTCCCCGTCGATGTCGTCTGCGGACTTGGTGCCGGCGACGCCTTCGGCGGGGCGTTCTGCCACGGTCTGCTGTCCGGCTGGCCGATCGAGGAGTGCGTGCGCTACGGCAACGCCGCAGGCGCCATCGTGGCCGGCCGCCTGCTGTGCGCCGACGACATGCCGTACGTCAACGAGGTCGATGAGTTCCTGGCCGAACGCGACGACACCGAGGAAGCGAGGGAATCATGACGATCAAGGCCGAACCCGGTCCCGGCCGACTCCTGTCGGTGACCCCCGACAGTGCCGGATGGCGGTACCTGTCGTTTTCCGTGATCGAACTCGCACCCGGTGAGCACCACTCCCAGCTGCTTGACGGGGCGGAAACCGCCGTCGTGCCGCTCGCCGGTCGAGGTACCGTTGGCCTCGACGGCCAGAGCCACGACGTGGCCCGCACCTCGGTGTTCGCCGAGCTGGCGCCGATCGCCTACGCCCCTCCCGGAGTGCAAGTGGCGATCGACGCCGGCGATCAGGGATTGACGTTCGCCATCGGGTCGGCGCCGGCCGAGGGGTGGTACCCGGCACGACTGATTCCGCCGTCGACGATCCGCTCCGAGGTCCGGGGCGGCGGGGCGGCGTTGCGCCAGGTGAACCACACGCTGGCCGCCCCGATCGAGGCTGAACGTCTGATCCTCTACGAGGTCTACGTGCCCCGCGGTACCTGGTCGGGTTGGCCCCCACACCGGCATGACGGCGTCGACGGCTCTCCCTATCTCGAGGAGACCTACTACTTCCGGATGGATCCACCCGAGGGTTTCTGGATGCACCGCAACTGGGAGGACGGCACGGGCTACGACGGCGCCGGACCCGAGCCCTTCGACGACGTCCTGACGGGCAGTGACGGTGATTGTGCGCTCGTACCCGGCGGCTATCACTCGTCGGTGGCGTGCCCCGGCGCCAACATGTACTTCCTCAACTATCTGGCCGGTGAACTGGTCGGTCCCGAGCGCTCCACGCCGCCCTGCTTCCACTCGGATTTCACCTGGATCGAATCCGACTGGGGTGCCGGCGCCTGGGAACTTCCCGTTGTGGATCCGGCCGGCTCGGAAACGCCACGATGATGGACCACGGCACCCGGCGCCGCTTCCAGCGGCTGACCAACGCCGAGGGCGTGTTCTGCGTGGCCGCCGTCGATCATCGTGATGCACTGGTGGCCGAGTTCGCCCAGCACGGCGGGGGAGGGCAGCCAACCGCCGATCCGTCACCGGAGACCCTCACCACCTTCAAAGCCGATGTCGTGGGCGCGCTCGGCACGCTGCCCTCGGCGGTCATGATCGAACCGGAGTTCTCGTTTCCCCACCTCACCGACGCCGGGATCATCGATCGCTCGGTCGGCGTGATCTGCGCCCTCGAGTCGCAGGGCTACATGGCCAACCCGGCCGACGGCAACGAGCTCATGCCCGGGTGGACGCCGGCCCAGCTGCTCGACGCCGGCGCCGACGCGGCCAAGCTGTTCGTCCTCTACCGGGCCGACGACGATGATCTTGCGCCCCGCCAGGAGCGGCTGGTGCGTCGGGTGGTGGAGCAGTGTGCTGCCATTCAACTGCCGGTCTTGATCGAACCCATCCCCTACGACCTGGCCAGCGACGGCGAGCGGCGCGAGTTGATTCTCCGTTCGGCCTCGCGGTTGACCGAGTTCGGGCCGATGATTCTCAAGATGCCCTTTCCCGGTTCCGGGTCGTGCGAGCTGCTCAACGACGCCTGCGGTGACAACCCCTGGGCGTTGCTCAGCTGGGGGGTCGGCTTCGACGATTTCGTCACGCAACTCTCGGAGGCGGTCGCCGCAGGCTGCTCCGGGTTCATGGTCGGTCGGGCTCTGTGGCGGGAGGCGCTTCCGGTCGACACCCGGCCCGAGGTGTTGAACACCACGGTGGTCGAACGGTTCGACAAGCTCTGCGGGATCGCCGCCGACGCACGACCATGGCATCATCACTACGGCCCCGCTTCGCTCGACGACTGGCCGTGGGCTCGCTGAGCCCCTCGCCCCTCCGACACCCGTTCCCCATTTATCCCGTCTTGGAGTATCCCATGGAGACCGTCCGACTCACGACCGCCCAGGCCATCGTCCGCTGGATGATGGCCCAGCGCACCCGGCTGGCCGATGGTAGCGAAGCGCCGATGTTCCCCGGGATCTTCGGCATCTTCGGGCATGGCAACGTGACGTGTCTCGGCCATGCGTTGGAGGAGGTGCGCGACGAGTTCCCGACGTGGCGGGGCCAGAACGAGCAGGGCATGGCTCTGGCCGCCGTGGCCTACAACAAGGCGGTGCGCGGGCGCCAGATCATGGTGGCCACCTCCTCGGTCGGGCCCGGAGCCACCAAAATGGTGACCGCGGCCGGCGTGGCAGCGGCCAACCGGCTGCCGTTGCTGCTGTTCTCCGGTGACACGTTCGCCAGCCGTATTCCCGACCCGGTGCTGCAGCAGGTCGAGCATTTCGGTGAGC
>JBFHEP010000121.1:0-11550 GCA_041584095.1 Acidimicrobiales bacterium
GGCCTGGCAGCAGGAGCCCAACCTGCCGGTCGTCCACGTCGATTCGGCTCCCTCGTCCCGGGAGCCCGGGTACGAGCCCGAGTTCGACGTGGTCGGCGACCCGGCGGCAACGTTGCGCCGGCTGGTCGACACCGGCCGGGTGGTCGACCGCGAGTGGAGCGCCGGGGTGCGCCACCGGATCAACCATCTCCTGGCATCGGAGCAGGGCGATGGCGACGGCGAGACCGTCGATCCGCTCGTCGTCGTTCGAACCGTGGCCGACCAGCAGCGTCTCGGGGATGTGGTCGCGCTCGACAACGGCGTGTTCAAGATCTGGTTCGCCCGCCACTATCCGTCCGTCGAACCGCTGTCGTTGCTGCTCGACAACGCCACTGCCTCGATGGGGGCCGGTCTGGCCACGGCCACCGAGGCCGCTCGACTCGGACATCGCGCGCTGGCGGTGGTGGGCGACGGTGGTCTCATGATGAACGTCGGGGACCTCGAAACCGCCGTTCGTCTCGGCGTCGATCTCACCGTGCTCGTCCTGCGTGACGACGCCTACGGCTTCATCGCCTGGCATCAGCACGAGCAGAACCGGGCACGTCACGGTGTCGAGTTGTCCAATCCCGATCTGATCAAGCTGGCGGAATCGTTCGGTGGGTCCGGTCGCTCCGTGCGCACCGCGGCGGAGCTGGGTCGGGTGTTGACCGAGGCCCGGGAGTCGGCCGGGCTCACCCTCATCGATTGCGCCATCGATTATTCGATCAACGAAATCCTCTAGCGCGATGCGAACTACACTTGGCCGCTCGACGACCACGATCGATTGGAACTTGTAGATGGCTGACGCGCCGACGGCGCTGGTGGTGGGCGGGGGATCCGGAATCGGTGCCTCTGCGGCTCGGAAACTCGCCGCCGACGGGTACCGGGTCGGCGTGATGTCCTCATCCGGCAAAGGGGAGGCACTGGGCCGGGAACTCGGGGGCTATGGCTTCACGGGGTCCAACCTCGAACCCGACGACCTCGAAGCCTTCGTCGCCGGAGCCATGGAGGAGTTCGGACGTGTCGATGGTGTCGTCAACTGCGCAGGCCACGGCCCGAAGGGCGACGTTCTGGAGCTGACCGATGCCGACTGGCACCTCGGACTCGACTACTACCTGCTGAACGTCATCCGCATGACGCGCCTGATCACACCGATCATGCTGGCCGACAACGGCGGCTCGATCGTGAACATCTCGACGTTTGCCGCCTTCGAACCCGATCCCGACTTTCCGACCTCGGCGGTCTTCCGAGCAGGCCTGGCGGACTTTGCCAAGTTGTTCAGCAACAAGTACGCGGCGGAAAACGTCCGCATGAACAATGTGCTGCCCGGATTCATCGACTCGCTACCTGAAACGGCGGCACGAGTCGAACGGATCCCGGCCGGCCGGTACGCCAGGGTGGAGGAACTGTCGGAGGTGGTTGCGTTCCTCGTGTCCGATCGCTCGAGCTACATAACCGGTCAGAACCTTCGAGTCGACGGCGGGCTGACGAAGTCCGTGTAGGGCGATCGGTGGGTGGTCGGACGGCGAGATCACGGCACCCGGTGATGGGTCGGCAGTAGACTCCGGGAGATGCGCTGGTGGAGGAGGGTCGCAGCCTCGGCGGCTGTGACGATCGGTGCCGCCGGCTGTGGTGGCGCAGGCGCCGATGATCAGTCGGTTGTTCGTATGCTCGACAATCGTTACGTGCCGGCCGACATCGAGGTGGCCGTCGGCGGCTCGCTGGAGTTCGTGAACGACGGTCGCGTCGATCACAATGTGATCGACGCAAACGGTGCGTTCGACTCCCGCGCCAACGGCGTTGGCGACCACAAACCGGGGGAGTCGTGGTCACACACCTTCACCGAACCCGGTCACTACAGCATCTACTGTTCACTGCACGCGACGAAGAACAACTCGACGGGGGAGTGGTCGGGCATGGTCGGCACGATCACCGTGATCGACGCGGTACCGAACCAGTAGTCGACTGAACGGAGAGGGAACAGGATGGACTGGGGTACTCGGAAGCAATTCGTCGACGGGCACGGGATCGGGGTGACGGGCGCAGTTGCCTTGTTGATCGGACTGTTCGTCACCGGTTTCGGCCCATTCCGACTCGGGGCCGAGGCCACCGCCGGTGGTGCCCCGGCAGCGCCCGTCGTCTTCTCGTCCGATGCGCCGGAGGTCTGGACCGGTGAGACCCGCAACGTTCCCGACGACTATCCGACGATCCAGTCGGCCGTCGACGCCGCCGACCCCGGCGATCTCGTGCTCATCGAACCGGGCGTCTACGCCGAAGCGGTGTCGGTCACCACCCCGGGCCTGGTGATCCGCGGCGTCGACCGCAACCGGGTCGTCCTCGACGGTGAGTTCACGCGCAGCAACGGCTTCTTCGTGACCGCCGACGGCGTGGCGATCGAGAACATCACCGCCCGCAACTACGTCACCAACGGCTTCTACTGGGACGGCGTGACCGGCTACCGCGGTTCGTACCTGACCGCAATCGACGACTGGGTCTACGGCATCTACGCGTTCGACTCGGTCGACGGCGTGTTCGAGCACTCCTACGCCTCCGGCTCGTGGGACGCCGGCTTCTACGTCGGCCAGTGTGATCCCTGCAACGCCGTCGTCACCGATGTGCTGGCCGAGTTCAACGGCCTCGGTTACTCGGGCACGAATTCGTCGGGCGACATGTACATCGTCAACTCGGAATGGCGTCACAACGTCGGCGGAATCGTGCCCAACACCCTCGATTCCGAACTGCTGCCACCGTCCCACGACGTGCTGGTTGCCGGCAACTACATCCACCACAACGGCGAGTCGGAGCGGGCCCCGAACCGGTCGGCCGAGTGGTCGTCGTTCGGCAACGGTGTGGTGCTGGCCGGGGTGCGTGACTCGGTGGTTCGGAACAACCTGATGGTGAACAACGCCTCCTCCGGCGTCGAGGTCGTGACGATGATCGACGCCAACATGTGGCGGTCCGGCGGCAACGAGGTGCGCGACAACATGATCCGCGGTTCGGGCCGGGCCGACCTGCTGTTGGGCGGGCCGCTGGAGGAGGGATCGTGTTTCAGCGGCAACGATGCCAAGACATCGGTGCCCTACTTCCTCAACGCGCTCCACGATTGCGACGGGATCAATCTGCCGTTGTGGTACGGCCTGGCCACGTCGTCGGATCCGCTGGGCCGCATCGCCCAGGCGGCAAAGGGTGAGAACCCGCAGCTCGAACACGGTGACGCCCCAAAGCCGAGGTTGAACTTCGAACAGTTGCCTGACGGGGTCGATGCGGAGGTGCGCCCGGCCGTCGACGTGTTCGAGTCGCTCGAGTTCGACCCCGACGAGATAACCACCCCGGATCTCCCCGCCGACGTCGATTTCGACGACCCGAAGGCCAGTGTTTTCGGTGTGGTGCTGAGCGCCGGCTTCTGGCCGGTGCTCTACGGGGCACTCATGTGGTGGGTACCGATGGCGGTCTGGATATTCGGTGGACTGTGGGCCGTGCTCAAGCTCTGGCTCGGCTTCGTCAACGCCGACCGCTCGCTGTTGACCGCCATCGGGTGGACGTTCCTCGTGGTCGTGCTCCCGGTGGTGGGTGTATTGTTTTTCGCAGTGCTCGGGTATCGGGGTCTGCCGCTTGGCGCCCGAATCGCGCGACTGGCGGGGGCGGTGGTTCTGTGGCTGGCGGTGACCGCGGGCGCGCTGTGGTGGGGAGGCGTGTTCTGAGCAACGAGCACGGCGACAGGCCCAAAGGGCAACCCGACGGACAGCCCGACGGGCCGCCCGTTGAGCAGCCCACCGACCGGCGTGAAGCGCTCCGGCGTCTCGGGACCGGCGGTCTGACCGTGCTCGGCGCCGGGCTGGTCGGTGCGGTGGGTGGCCGTCAGACGGCGGCCGGTGCCGCCGACGATCCGTCGGGCGAGGGAGCGCCCTATTCGGGTGAGGTCGGCCGCGTCTCCTCGGAGTTGCCGGTGGGAGCAGCGGCAGGACCCTACGGCGACGACTTCTCACCGCCGCCCGATCTGCCTGTCGATGCGCTCGACTCGGTGACGTACCCCCCGGCCCCGGATCGGAGGCCGGCCGGCTCCCGACCCCGGACTGTGGAGGTCGAGATGGACGTTGTCGAGATCGATCACGCAGTCAGCCGAACTGTGACCGTCAACGCCTGGACCTACAACGCCTCGGCTCCCGGACCGGTCCTTCGGGCCGGGGAGGGCGATCTGCTTCGGGTCCACTTCACCAACCGCACCAATCACGACCACAACCTCCATTTTCACGGACGCCATTCGCCACTTCACGACGGCTGGGAGCCGATCCCGCCGGGCGGGGAGACCGTCTACGAGATCACCGCCGGTCCGGCCGGCGTCCATCCCTACCACTGCCACACCATGCCCCTCGACCGGCATATTGCCAAGGGTCTGTACGGCACATTGATCGTCGACCCACCGGGCGGCCGCCCACCGGCTCATGAGGTGGTGCTGGCACTGAGCGGATGGGACGTCGACGACGACGGCCGCAACGAGCTCTACACCTGGAACGGCGTCGCCGGCTTCCACCGAAAGTATCCGATCAAGATCCCGGCCGGCGAGCGGGTGCGAGCCTACGTCGTGAACATGGTCGAGTTCGATCCGGTGGCGTCGTTCCACCTCCACGCCGAGATGTTCGACGTCTACCCGACCGGTATGGGCGACGCTCCCGCGTTCACCGCCGACATCATCTCGCTTGGCCAGATGGAGCGGGCGATCGTCGAGTTCACGCTACCCGAGCGGGGTCGATACATGTTCCACCCGCACCAGCATTCGATGTCGGCCCGGGGCGCCATGGGCTGGTTCGCCGCGATTTGACGAGCAAGGTCCGGCGTTACAGTTCGGCGCCGAAGCCTTCGTAGGGCCGGTTCTGTTCCTCCGCCATCCGGCGGCCCATGGCCAGCTGGGCCTCCGAGATGCCCCCCTTCTCCCACGGACCGACGGATCCGGCGGCGATGGCCTTGTCGGATTTCGGCGTCAAGCCAAACGCCCGCTGGACCTCGCCGAGGGGGCGGTCGGCCAGGGTGAACCAGTCGACCGCCATGAAGTCGACGTCGGGTTCGCCGTCGAGTCCGGAGGTGAGGGCTCCGCGGCGCATGGCATCGCCGATGCGGACGGTCATCCCGTCGGCCGACAGCTGGCCGGGAAAGGCCTCGAACAGACCGGCGCCCTCGGCCAGGTAGCCGGTTTCGAACAGGCTGACGACCATGGCCAGCAACGAGAATCCGCGAGGGTCGTCGTTGGCCCGGGCGATGAAGGCGAACACCTCCAACTCGGCCTCGACCTTGGTGCCGTAGTCGGCCAGCACATGGACCCAGTCGTGTTGGGCCAACAGCGGTGGCGCCGATCCGGGTGACCCGGGGAACGAGAAGCCACGAGCCAGATAGAACTCGTGCACCCGGCGGCCGAGGGTCCCCTCCGGAAGGTCGGCCAATGCCGCCCATCGGGCCGCCAGCTCGGGATCGTCCTCGGACGTGGCCCAGCCGTCGTCGCGGGCGGCTTCCGTATGCAGCGCCTCGGTCCGCTCGGGCGACCATTCGGCCGTGTATCCGTTGCGTTCGAAGTCGACGGCCGCCAGAGCCTTGTCCGATGAGGCGAACTGCTCGACGGTTCGAAGCAGCGAGTCGTCGATGCCGAGCGACCGGCTGTAGTCGGCCACCTGGGCCGCCACCTCACGAGGAATCGGTCGAAGGACGAGCGCCGACAGCACCATCATGTGGACCATGCGCATTCGAAAGCCCGGGGCCCGCCGGGCCAGATTCCGAGCGTTCGTCTCGGCGTCGATGAACGGGAGATCGCGGGTGTCGATGGTGTGTCCCGTCATCGCCTCGAACGTCGCCTCCATCAGGAGATGCTGGAACTCGGTGTTGCCCGACGGCGGGCGGGTGGCGCTCAGAATCGCCGCTGCGTGCTTCTCGCTCTCGGACTTCTGCGGTGGATCGAGGTTGACATCGTCGTCGCTCGGAAAGGGGACTGCCATAGAGTCTTTCTACCGCAATGACGCACGAAGGAAATCACGATGAACGGTGTGCAGACCGAAAAAACCCAAGCCGAAGCGACGCCGGAGTCGGTGCTGGAGTGGCTGCGCACCTCACAGGTGCGGTTCGCCAACGGATCGACGACGAGTCGTGATTGGCAGGCTCAGGTGAAGGCGACCGCCGGCGGGCAGTACCCGCTGGCGGCGTTCGTCAGCTGTATCGACAGCCGCGTGCCACCGGAAATCGTCTTCGATCTCGGGATCGGCGACGCCTTCGCGGCGAGGACCGCGGGGAACGTCGTCGACGATGATGTGCTCGGGAGCCTGGAGTTCGCAACCAGGATCGCCGGGGTGAAGGCCGTCGTCGTCCTCGGTCACAGCGCCTGCGGCGCGGTGAAGGGGGCGTGTGACGGCGTCGAACTCGGCCACCTGACCGGCCTGCTGGCCAAGATCACGCCTGCTGTCGAGGATGCCTCCGGCGGCAATCCCATACCGGGAAGCGACGACGCGGCCCTGGTCCAGCGCGCCGTCTATGCCAACGTTCGTAACGTCGTGACCACGATCAGCCGGTCGAGTACGGTCATCGCCGACCTGTGCGGCTCGGGCCAGGTGGCCGTGGTTGGTGCGGTGTACGACCTCGCCACTGGACTCGTCGATTGGCTGGACGAGTAACCGTGACGGCGCCGCGTCACGTGACGATGAGCAGCACCGCGCCGATCAGAAGGCCGATCAGCACGAACACCTCGAACGGGCGGGGGTCGAAGCGCTTCACGGCCCACCGTCCACACAACACCCCGGGCAGGATGAGAACCGCGGTCGGAGCGAGCGTGAGGATCAGGTTCATGTCGAGAAGCCCGGCGAGGGCGTATCCGGGAACTTTGAGCCAGTTCGTCGCCCAGAAGATGGCGGCCGAGGTTGCCGCGTAGCCGATCGGCGTGACCTCCCTGGCCAGCAGGTACATGGCGACCGGCGGTCCGCCCGCGTGGGCGATCGTCGAGGTGACACCGGTGGCCAGACCTGCGACGGCTCCCGCTCTGTGACCGGCCAGCATCGAGTCGGCGCCCAGCGTTGGTGCCCGATTGGTCAGTACAGCGGTCCGGTAGGCGACGAAGACGACGACGATCACGACGATGCCGAGTTCAAGCGCACCGGCCGACAGTGACGACAGGATGAAGGACGCCAACCCGACGCCCGCCACGGACCCGGGAATGACGGCACGTACGATCGACCGGTCGACATGGCCGCGGAGCGCCCACAACGCGACCACGTCGCCGACCATCAGGATCGGCAGGAGGATGCCGATGGCTACGGTCGCCGGCACGCTCAGGGCAACGATCACGGTGACAATCGGACCCAATCCCGGCAGCCCGCCTTTGGCCAGTCCGATAAGGAACGCCGCCGTGGAGACGGCCAGCACGACAGTGGCCGTCACCTCGGTTTCCACCGCCCCGATCGTACCTGAGCGGCCCGCTCGAACTTGCACCGCCGCCGAGTCTCGTCCAATGTCGTAGCGACTTTCCTACGCCGGTTCTGCCAGGTGGCGTGCCCGGTACCCCCTCGCCTGGTCGAGAACCCAGTACCTCGTCGAGCGGGGGATGGAACCCGCTCGGTAGACGCCCCACCGAAGCTTCACGATCCGGCTTTTTCGAACCTCCCACCGGACGGCGTCCGACACGACCTTGCTCGTTCGGGTCGGCAGTAGCAGACCCTGCTGTCGGAGCCGGCCGACCAGCTCGGCCACCGACAACGCATCACCCGACCGGATCAGCTCGGCGAGGACCAGATAGCGCATGGCTCGCCCCGCGACCGGGAACGGGCCGACCGGCCAACCGTCACCGTCGACTTGCAGCTGCGGTGATTCCATCGGTCCATCGTGACCGCGGGGTGTGACACTCCCGTGGGGCCCGGAACGTCGCTACAACGTTGGACGACGACCGGCGGTCGAGGTCAGTACCCCGGGGCCGGCTCGGCCCCCGGTAGGGGTGACCTCCAAAGAAACCGGGTTTCTGGCCGGAAAAAGCTAGGGTGATCGGGTGCGTGTGGGATTTCTCGGATGCGGGCTGATCGCCCGATCTCATGCTCGCAACCTCGCGGGCGTCGCCGACATCGCGACCTGTTTCGACACGGACGCCTCCCGGTCGGCGGCGTTCGCCGAAGAATACGGTGGTCGGGCGGCGGACTCGGTCGACCACGTCATCCGACAGAGTGACGCCGTCTACGTCTGCACCTGGACGGCGGCCCACCCTGCGATTGTGGAGGCGGCGGCCGGGGCGGGCAGGGCGATCTTCTGTGAGAAACCGCTGGCGGTCGACCTGGCCACGGCTGCGGTGATGGCCGGGTTCGTCGAACAGGCCGGTGTCGTCAACCAGGTGGGTCTTGTGCTCCGGCATTCACCGGCGTTTCGATGGGTGCGCCATCAAATGCATCAACCGGACGCCGGCCCGGTCATGAGCATCGTGTTTCGTGATGACCAGTACCTTCCGGTGCAGGGTCTCTATGGCTCCACGTGGCGGGTCGACTCCGAGAAAGCCGGAGCCGGAACGCTGCTCGAGCACTCCATCCACGATCTCGATCTGCTTCGCTGGATGATGGGGCCGATCGGTTCGGTCGGCGCTCGAACGGCAAACCACCACGGTCACGATGGCATCGAGGATCAGGCCGTGGTCTGGTTGACGACGGCGGATGGCTCCGCCACGGCGACGCTCACGTCCATCTGGCATGATCTACTTGGGCGGCCCAGCCAGCGACGGGTCGAGGTGTTCTGCCGAAATGCGTACTTTCACATCGAGGGTGACTGGAACGGTCCGGTCCGCTGGGAACGCACCAACTCCGAGGGAAGGGAATCGTCGGGTTCGTTGTCCGGTCAGGACCTGTTTGACGCGGCCTGGCGATGCGATGGTCGGAGCCACAATCCCGATGCCGACTTCATCGACGCCGTGCGTTCCGAAACCTCGGCCGACCCCGCTTTCGATGTCGCGCTCCAAGCCCACCTTCTCTGCGACGCCGCGTACCGTTCGGCTGCCGACGGCGGTTCACCTGTCGCCATCCACCCCGAATAATCTACGATCGAGGTATGGCCTTCACGGTTCGTGGCACGGTCGAGAGCGGCCTGCCACTCAATGACGATCATCCGTATCGCTCCGGCGTGTGGCGGCCTCAGCACGCCGAGTATGAAGCGTGGGACATGCCCGTCGAAGGTGTGATCCCCGACGATTTGAGCGGCGCCTACATCCGCAACACCGAGACGGCGGTGTTCGAGCCGATCAAGCGATACCACCCGTTCGACGGCGATGCGCTCCTGCACTCGATCAGTTTCTCGAATGGGGAGGCCCGCTACGCGTCGAGTTTCGTGAAGACCGACGGGTTTCTCGCCGAGCAGGAGGCCAAACGCTCCCTCTGGGCCGGTATCACGGAGCATCCGTCGAACGCCGTCGCCGACCACGGGTGGGGCGCCCGGTCGATGATGAAGGACAACGCCTCGACCGACGTGATCGTGCATCGGGGCAGGGCCTTGGCCAGCTTCTACCAGTGCGGCGACCTCTACGCCCTCGATCCGGTCACCCTCGCCGACCTCGGACGGGAGACGTGGGGGGGCCGCTTCCCCGCCGAGGGGGTGTCCGCCCACCCGAAGGTCGACGAACACACCGGCGAGATGCTGTTCTTCAATTATTCGGTCGAGGCTCCGTACATGCACTATGGGGTTGTCGATCGCACCGGCCGGCTCGTCACCTACATCGACATCCCGCTGCCCGGTCCGCGCCTGCCCCACGACATGGCGTTCACCGAGAACTGGTCGATCCTCAACGACCTGCCTCTGTACTGGGATCCGCAGGCTTTGGCCGACGGCTACTACTCCAACACATTCAACCGCGACATGCCGAGCCGGTTTGCGCTCGTGCCCCGCCACGGCACAACCGACGACATCCGCTGGTTCGAGGCCGACCCCACCTTCGTCCTCCATTGGACCAACGCCTACGAGGACGGCGACGAGGTCGTCCTCGACGGCTTCTTCCAGCACAATCCGACCGCTCGCGGGGTACCGCGCTTCACCGGGCCCCGCAAGGGGTTCGAAACACTCGACATGAACGTGCTCGAAGCCCGCCACCATCGCTGGCGGTTCAACCCGGCCACCGGCGAGTGCACCGAGGAGCCGTTGAGCGACCGATGCGCCGAGTTTCCGATGATCAACGGCCGTCACGGCGGTCGCCCCTACCGCTACTCCTATCAGGCCCGTTGCACCCACGGTCTCTTCGCATTCGACGGCTTGATCAAATACGACGCCGTCGCCCGAACCGAGGAGCTGCTCACCTTCGACGACGGCGTGTTCATCAGCGAAACCGTGATGGCGCCTCGCGATGGGTCGACGGCGGAGGACGACGGCTACCTCGTCACGTTCGCCAGCGACATCGTCAACGACATCTCCGACTGCTACATCATCGACGCCGCCCGAGTGGATGACGGGCCGATCGCCCGGATTCGGCTGCCGGAGCGGATCTCGTCGGGCACACATTCGACCTGGGCTCCGGCCGCCGGCCTCACCGTGGCCCCCTGACTGCCATGCGAAACGATCTGATTCAGCCCATCGTGAAGACCTGGCTCGCCCATGCCGAGTCGAAGACTCCGTGGATCGACCCGGGACTGACTATGGGTGCCGAGTTCGCCGTATCCGCCTACGCCGACCCGGCTCACCTGACGCTCGAGAAGGAGCGGCTGTTCGCCCGGTTACCCCAGGCGGTGGCGTTGACCGCCGACGTCCCCGAGGTCGGCTCGTATGTGACCCGGGACCAGTTCGACGTGCCGATCGTGATCTCCCGGGGAGCCGACGGCGTGGTCCGGGCTCTGGCCAACGTGTGCGCCCACCGGGGCAGCCAAGTGGTCGAGTCGGCCCGGGGCTGCGCCCGTCGTCACGCCTGCGCCTATCACGCCTGGACCTATGACTCGGGAGGAACCCTGGTGGGTGTCCCCGACACGGGCTCGTTCCCGACCGTCGACGTGCCGGGACCCGGGTTGAGGCCCCTGCCAAGCGTCGAATCCGACGGCGTGATCTGGGTCCGGCCCGACGCCACGGCGTCCGACCCCGACCTCGCCGCTCCCGACCTCGGCGTGACCGCCGTCGACCTCGCCCACTTCGACATCGGCGGCCACGAGCACTGGCGCACGTACCGGTTCGATCTGGCCATGAACTGGAAGCTGGTCGTCGACACCTTCCTCGAGCCGTACCACTTCGCGTCGCTGCATCGGAACACGGTCGGCCCGATCTTCTTCCCCAATCTGTGCTACGCCGACCGCCACGGCCCATTCGTCCGCCACCTCATTCCCCGGCGGTCGCTGGCCGACCTGGCCGATGAGCCGCCCGAGACCTGGGACATCGTGCCCCACACAGCGCTCGTCTACGTGCTGTTCCCGGCCACGGTGCTCGTGATGCAGATCGACCACATCGAGGTGTGGCGGGTCTGGCCCCGGGGCGACGACCCGGGGCGGTGCTGGTGCGACCTCGACTTCTACATCCCGATCGGTCCGAAAACCGAGTCGTCGGAACGGCACTGGGAGAACA
>JBFHEP010000122.1:0-11522 GCA_041584095.1 Acidimicrobiales bacterium
ATTCTTCTACCCGTGGTTCCCGAACGCCTGGCGTCAGGGCGGTATCGATCCCTTCACCAACTTCACCCCGAGTCTGGGCCGCTATTCGTCGTCGGACCCGAACACCATCCGCCAACAGCTCGACCTGGCCGATGACGCCCACATCGACGCCTTCATCGCCTCATGGTGGGGTATCGGACACCACACTGACGAGGCCATGCCCGCTCTGCTGAACACCACCACGTCTTCCGGATCGCCCCATCCCGGGCTCAGGTGGACGATCTACTACGAACCGGAGGGTTACGGCGATCCGTCGGCCTCCGAACTGGTGGCCGATCTGCGCTACCTCAGCGCCAACTACTTCAATCACCCGTCATACCTCTCCATCGACGGCAAGCCGGTGGTCTTCGTCTGGGCCGAATCCTCCGACGGCGCGGGAATGGCCCAACGGTGGGCCGATGCCAAGGCGCAGTTCGGGGGCAACCTCCACGTGGTGTTGAAGGTCTACTCCGGCTACCGGTCGACCAACCCGCAGCCCGACTCATGGCACCAGTACGGCCCCGCGGTCGCCTATTCCGAGCACGCGCCCCATTCGGCCACGGTGTCACCCGGGTTCTGGCTGGCCGGTCAAAACCCTCGCCTGGAGCGGGATCTGGCCCGCTTCGAACAGGACGTCGTCCGCATGAACAACGCCGGAACGTTCTGGCAGCTCATCACCTCGTGGAACGAGTGGGGGGAGGGCACCTCCATCGAGCCGGCCACCGAGTTCGGGGCCGGCTACATCAACGCATTGGCCCAGCACCCGCCGAACAAATCGTAAACGGGGATCGTGTGTCGAGGTCGACCGGTATCGCTCCGAAAGAGTGGTCGACGACGGTTCCGACGGGGTCTACCAACAGGGTGCCCAGTGTGGTGTCGGCCATCGCCGGTAACCAAGGTGGAACTGCGAAGGCACTGGGTAGATCGACATACGAGCAGCCCTCTCGACCTATTGGGATGCCGGCATCACCAGGCTAAGGTGGCGTTCCAATTACTCGACCGCTGTTGAGCGGAGATCTTCGCGTCGCCGATGGAGGGACGTTGGCTGAAAGGGACGAGGGTGGGCAGCTCGGTATCGAGCCAGCGGTGCCGTCGCCGGTCGATGTGAACTCGGTCGACTTCGCCTTTGCCGGAGCCGGTGTGGTTCGGGCGGTCAACCCCTCGCCCCCCGACGTCGCCACCTTGAGCCGTCAGCTCGGCAGCAAATCGACGCCCGTGAACGCCGAGGTCGAGCCTCTGCTGGTGGTCGAGTTCGTCGATGATCCCCTTCCGACCCGCCACGCACTGATCGGCCTCCACGAAGCGGCCTACGACGACGACGGAGGCTTCTACGCCACCAAACCCAGTCTCGCGGGTCAGTGGGTCCGCATCCCGTTCGGCGACATCAGACCCGGCTGTCGCCTGGTCGCTTCGACCGGCACGCACCACATCTTTCATCTGATCGCGGTGCTCAACCTGATCGTGTTGCAGCGAGGGGTGGTCCCGCTGCACGCCGCGGCCCTCCGCTTCCGGGACGCCGGTGTGCTCATCGTCGGCTGGTCGAAGGGTGGCAAATCCGAGCTCCTGCTCGGTGCGATGAGCCGAGGGGCCACCTACGTGGCCGACGAATGGGCCTACCTCCACGCCGAAACAGGGACGGTCACCGGTCTGCCGGAGCCGATCCGCCTGTGGGACCGATTTTACGACGATCTTCCCGAGGCCCGCCAGGATCTCGACGTGCGGCGTCGGGCTCGGTTCGGACTCCTCAGCCTGGGCCAGTCGGCGGTCGAGGCTCTCGACCAGCGGATCAACTCCCGGGCCCTCAAGAAGACGTCGGCTCTGCTGGGGCGCCAGCGTTACGTCACAGTCAGCCCCCACGAGTTGTTCGGCGCCGGCCGGTGCGCACCCGAAACCACGATCGATCACCTGATCCTCGTCGAATCCCACAGCGACGACACCTCCCTACTCGAACCACTCGATCCGACGGTGGCGCTGAAACGACTCGACGCGTCGTTGTGGGCCGAACGTCAGCCGTTGCGCGACCACTACACCATGTTCCGCTACGCCTTCCCCGACCGTCGAGACGACGCCGTGGAGCAGGCGGCCGAGCGGGAGCAGGATCTCATCGATCGGGGACTGGGCGGCGTCGACACCATGCGCCTGCTCCACCCCTTCCCGGCGCCCATCGCCACGATGACGGACCTGCTCGAGGACATGGTCCGGTGAGCGGCAAACCCTTCACCGTGGCCCTGGTTGGAGCCGACGGGGCCGGCAAGTCGACCGTGGCGCGGGCACTGCCCGGACGGCTCGACACACCCTGCCGCGTCATGTACCTCGGTGTGAATCTCGAGGAGCAGGCGCCGATGCTGCCCAGCACAAAGCTCTTCCTCAAATGGAAGGGTCGCTCGTCCCGGCCCGATCTCGTGCTGCCGGTGAGCGCGGCGCGCAGGGAGTCGAAGGCGTCGCTGCGAGGCCTGGTCCGCACCGCCATGGTCATCAGCGAGGAGTGGTATCACCTGCTGGTCAGCCGGATGTGGTTTCGTGACGGGGTCGGCGTCATCTTCGACCGCCACTTCGTGGCCGACTACTACTACCATCACATCGAAGCGTCACGGCCCCTGCCATGGTACGAGCGGTTGCACGGTCGTCTCCTGAGGCTCTACCCGCCGCCCGACTACACCTTCTGTCTCGACGCGCCGGCCGAGGTGCTGTACGAGAGGAAGCCGGAATCGGACACGGCGTTCCTGGAACAGCGCCGAATGGAATACGTCCGGCTCGCTGAACGCGACCCGACCGTTCGAATGATCGACACCACCGAAGGGCTCGACGCCGTGCTCCAGACCATTGCCACCGAACTCAACAGCGTGTCCAGCGAGGGGACCGTCGCATGAAGATTCTGATTGCCAGCCATATCGATCCCGAAACCGTCGAGGTGCTGAAACGCCACCACGATGTGATCACCGCCTTCGGGGCGGAGGTCGAGGAACTCACCCAACTGGTCCCGGGCCGGGAGGTCATGATCTTCCGCAGCGGCGTGTCGATCGCCCCGCAGGTCCTCGAGAACGGCGCCGATCTGAAGCTTTTGATCCGCGCCGGTTCAGGGCTCGACAACATCGACGTCGACGTGGTTCGGGACTTGGGGCTCCGGATGGTCCGGATTCCCCGACCGAGTGCCCAGGCCGTCGCCGAGTTCGCGCTCGGGATGATCCTCGACGTCAGCCGCAACATCTCGCTGGCCGACCGGCTGCTCCGGGAGGGGCGCTGGCCGAAGCCGGAGCTCGCCGGCACCCTGATCGCCGACAAGACGTTGGGCATAGTGGGGGCCGGCAACATCGGATCCCGGCTCGGGGAGATGGCCGCAAACCTCGGCATGCGGGTGATCGGCTGCGTGAACCCCCGCCACGAGCCACCGGTCGAGACGCTGCACGCGCTCGGTATCGAGTATGTGGGCTTTCAAGACCTGCTCCGGCAGTCCGACATCGTGTCACTGCACACACCGTTGACCGATCTGACCCGGGGGATGATCGGGGCGGCCGAACTCCAGATGATGCCGGCTGGATCCATCCTGGTGACCACGGCCCGGGGCGGTGTGGTCGACGAGGCCGCCCTCCTCGATGCACTCGAATCCGGCCACATCGCCGGTGCCGCACTGGACGTCCATGAACAGGAGGGTGAGGGCGTGCTTTCGCCGCTGGCCGCTCACCCCAACACCGTGCTCACCCCGCACATTGCCGCCATGGCCGTCGAATCCCAGCATCAAATCGGTACCCGGATCCTCGAATTTGTCGAGGCGTTCGAACGTAATGAACTCGATTCGGTGGTGGTTCCCATCGAACACGTCGCCTGAAAGGCTCAACATGAATCAAGCAAGCGTGAAACGGCAGGCCCTGCGCGACGGACTGCGCTCGTCGGAGCCGGTCATGACCTTGGGGGCCCACGACGCCCTGAGTGCGAAGTTGGCCGAGAAGTACGACTTCGACGCCGTGTGGGTGTCCGGTTTCGGGATCTGCACGATGACCTATGCGATGCCCGACCTCAACCTGGTGTCGATGGCCGAGACGCTGGAGGCCGCCGTCCGCATGGATGCCGCAACGTCACTCCCGGTGGTGGCCGACTGCGACAACGGCTTCGGCGGTTACTCGAACTTCGTGCGGACGGTGACCCAGTTCGAGCGGGCCGGGATCGCGGGTATCTGCATCGAGGACAACACCTTCCCCAAGCGCAACAGCCTGTACCGGGGCCAGTCGGTTCGGGAACTGATCGAGACCTCCGAACAGGCGAGGCGCATCCGGGCCGGTAAGAACGCTCAGCAATCCGAGGAGTTCGTGTTGATTGCCCGGGTCGAGGCGTTGATCGCCGGCCACGGCGTCGAAGCGGCGGTCGAGCGGGCGAACGCCTACACAGACGCCGGCGCGGATGCCATCCTCATCCACTCCCGCGACAAGTCGTTGGAGGAGATCACGGCCTTCCTCGACGCCTTCTCCCGTGACATCCCGCTCGTCGCCGTCCCAACCCTGTTTCCCGACTTCACGGCCGACGAGCTGTCGAAGCTGGGTTTCAACATGGTGATCTACGCCAACCAGGCCATGAGGGCCTCGGTGGCGGCCATGGAGGAGACGATGGCCACGCTTCGCGACGAGCGCAGGCCGTCGGCTGTCGACAGCTCGATCGCCGCGGTCGACTACATCTTCGACCTGGTCGGCACGCGCGAGGAGATCCAGAAGTCGGAAAGCGCCGACTAGTCGTGTCCCGCGATCGGCTACCACCGGCTGTGCTGCTGGGCGCCGACTGCATCGCCGGATTGCAGACGGCCCGGGTGCTGCACCGTCGGGGCGTGCGGGTGGTGGTGGCCATCGGCAAGCCCGGTCATTTCGTTGCATCGAGCCGGACGGTGGAGCGCGCGGTCGGCCTCGGTGGGTCCGACGACGAGAATCTGGCCCTGCTTCGAACACTGGCCTCCGAGCTGTCCGGTCGACCGGTGCTCATCGCCTGCTCGGACCTCCTCGTGCGATTCATGTCCGACAACCGGGATCCGCTGGCCGAGCTCTACGACTTCGTGCTGCCGTCCGCCGAGGTCGTCGACCTGCTCACCGACAAGGAGCGATTTCTCGAGCACGCGGCAGCGGCGGGATTGACCGTCCCCCGCAGCGTCGGTCTGAAGTTCGGCGATGACCCGGCCGGTGCCTTGGCCGATCTGGGGTTCCCGCTGATCCTCAAACCGCCGTCGAAGTCGGTGGCGTTCGAGCGGGCCGTCGGCCACAAGGCCCTGAAGGTCCGTGAGCTTCGTCAGGTGGAGCGGGTTCTGGCCGACGCCGAGGGAACCACGCCCTTCGTCGTCGCCCAAGAATGGATTGAGGGCCCCGACAGCAATCTGGTGTCGTTCAACGGCTACTTCGACCGCAACGGCGATCTGCTGGCGGGATTCACGGCCCGAAAGATACGCCAGTGGCCGCCGAGCGCCGGAACGAGTGCGTTCGGTGAGGAGATCGACAGTCCCGAGTTGACGGCGCTGGCCACCGACTACTTCTCGTCGCTGAGCTACTCGGGGCTGATCTACCTCGAGATGAAGCGAGATGATCGTACCGGCGATCTCGTCGCCGTCGAACCGAATGTCGGTCGGCCGACCGGCCGCTCCGCCATCGCCGAGGCGGGGGGTGTTGCCCTGCACTACACCGCCTACGCCGACGCAGCGGGTCTCCCGTTGCCGCCGATCTCCGAGCGTCGCCAATCGTTCTGCGGCGCCCGCTGGATGTACATTCGCCATGATGTTCAATCGGCGGCCAGCTTGATCCGCTCGGGTGAGCTGACCGTACTCGACTGGCTGCGCAGCCTGCGGGGGCGCCGGGCCTACGCCGTCTGGTCGTTGCGTGATCCAATGCCGTTTCTGGTCGACATTCGGGCAACGGTGAGGAAGCAGCGATCCAGGGCCGTTTGAGGGCTGGTGCGGTGGGAAGGGAGCGGCTACCGTCGAAGTGCGGACGCACCATCGAACGAGCTGACCGACGAAGCCGTCGAGTTCGATGGCGAAGGGAAATTGCCAATCAATCATGACCATCGCACGGGGACTGGCCGACGGGCGGGCGATCGAGCTGCGGGCGACCCGTGTGCCGTTCGTGTCGGCCACGGTTGTGCGGGCCGAACGGCCGACCTCGGCCAAGGCCGGTGACACGGCGATCGTTCTCCCGACCGGGCAAATCGAGGGGTTCGTCGGCGGTGCGTGCGCCGAAACGTCGGTTCGGCTGGAAGCGCTCGGCTGCCTCGAACGTGGAGCCTCGATGCTCCTGCGGATCGTGGGCGAGTCGGGAGCAAACGAGCGGTTCGTCGACCCGGTCGGCCAGCGGACCGTGGTCAATCCGTGCCTGTCCGGTGGCACGCTCGAGATCTTCCTCGAACCCATCATCCCGCCGGCCCTCGTCTTCGCCATCGGAACCAGCCCCATTGCGCTGGCCCT
The DNA here is from genome assembly GCA_041584095.1 of Acidimicrobiales bacterium. Classification (GTDB taxonomy): domain Bacteria; phylum Actinomycetota; class Acidimicrobiia; order Acidimicrobiales; family SZUA-35; genus JAHELU01. The sequence goes on from JBFHEP010000122.1 coordinate 6,449, forward strand.
GAATCGGGGCGCAGGGCTGTTCGGGTTCGACATCCGGCTGGCCGACGAGTTGCCGCTGCCGCTACCCGACGACGTATCGGCGGTGATCGTGGCGTCACACGGCCGGGGTGAGGAAGCTGCCTTGACGATCGCATCCGACGCCGGCGTTCCCTACATCGGCCTGGTTGCCAGCCGGAAGCGGGGTGAGGCCGTTATGGCGTCGCTGGCCGTTTCCAACGAGCAGGCAACGCGTATCCACACCCCGGCGGGCCTCGACATCGGGGCCCGGACTCCCGAGGAGATCGCCCTGTCGATCCTCGCCGAGATCGTGTCGCTGCGGCCCCCGGTTCAGTCCATTGCCGATCCGGCCGACCTCGAACACCACCATCATGTGGTGACGGAAGGCGTCGACGGCAACGATTCAGCCGTCGATCCGGTTTGCGGCATGTCCGTGGCCGCCGTGCCGTCGTCTCTCCACGTCGAGCACAAGGGAACCACTGTGTATTTCTGCGGTTCCGGCTGTCAACAGGCCTTCACCGCCTCACCCGACGACTACTCGGTCGGCTGACCTTTCTCACCGACGACGGCGCTGTCGCCGGTGAGACGGTGGTCGGTCGCCCGCTGGTCTGGCCGACCGGGTTCGACCTGGTCCACTGTCAGCAGGCCGTCACGCCAGCTCCACCGGGCATGGCGCACATGTCGTCGTCGTCGCCTCCGTCGAGGCGGTTGTTCCCGGCACCGCCGTCGAGGAAGTCGTCGCCGTCCTCTCCGGCGATGGTGTCGTCTCCGTCACCGCCCATCACGATGTCGTTTCCAGAGCCGGCCGTGATGATGTCGTTGCCGCTGCCGCCGACGACCGTATCGCGGGCGGATCCGCCGTTGAGTGTGTCGTCGCCGGGGCCGCCGTCGACGTAATCGATACTGCGACCGCCGTCGAGGTGGTCGTTCCCGTCCTCGCCGTTGAGGATGTCGCGACCGCGATCACCGTAGACGGTGTCGTTGCCCGGCCCGGCGTAGACGATGTCGTCGCCCCGCCCCGCATTGATCTGATCGTCACCTCCCAGGCCGCAGATGATGTCGTCGTCATCGGTGCCGTTGAGCACATCGGGACCCTCGGTTCCGGTGATGGTGCAGGCCGACAGTGGCACGGCTCCCGTCGAGTCGTCGTCGGACGGCGGTGAAGTCGTGCTCGAGCCGACCCGGAGCGCCGTCGTTTCGGTGGTCTGATCATCCGACGGCGGTGCCGTGGTCGTGGTCTGCCGTGCCGTGGTCGTGGTCTGCGGTGCCGTGGTGTTGGTCACGACAACCGGAGGACGTTCTCCGCCTCCGGACGAGCCATGCGTCCAGTCGGTGAAGCCGAGATGTTTGCCGGAGCGGACCGGTGTCGAGACGGGGAACGAGGTGCCATAGGCGGCGTTGAGCAGGGGCGTGATCCACTCGTCATCACCCTCGAACTCACAGCCGGCCGTTCCGGTGAACCAGTTGGCGGCCCGCAGCAGCGCCTTGTCGGACCACTGGAAGGCGTCCTGGCCCTGGCGGTGCAGCAGCTCGGCCTGGACGACGACACCCTGCATTGCTTCCCGGACGTAGTTCTCGCACGGCGCCGGCCATCTGAAGTCGCCGCCTCGGCGCTGATCGTCGGGCAGCACACCGTCGACGTTCCGGCCGTTGATGGTTGCACCCCGGGGATTGATGCCGACAGGTCGATTCGGATCGGACTGCCAGTCGAGATCGCCGTAGCGGAACTCGGAGTACGCCGATCGATCTCCGAGCCACCCCTTGAACGTCCGTGTGGCGGCGGCAAAGTCGTTGCCATCGCCGAGATAGAGCGCAGCCGCCATTCGAGATGCCCCGGCATGGGTCCCCCAGTTGTTCGGCCGGTCCTCGTGGGTGGAGATCAACGTGCGACCGTCGAGGCTCTTGCGCCGCACCGAGTCGAGCCAGCTGCGGAACCGGGAGTCGACGCTCGGCGACGTCGACGGCAGGTCGATGAGGTCCGCGGCCAGCACGTATGCGACGAGATTGCGTCCGAGAGCGAGCGTGTCGCCGCCGCTCTCGGTTCCGATGGCGGCGTTGAGGGCGTCGACCGTCTTCTGGCGCATGGCGCCATCGCCGGTTCTGGCCGCCACCAGGGCAGCGGCGAATGTTTGGGTGTCGTGGTCCGACTCGTTGTTGGCGATGTCGGGCGAGTCGAAGCCGCCCCTCGCTTCGTCGACCAACGCCTCCCAGGCGGGGCCGCTGGTGGGGAGCGCGTCGAGCTCGGATTGCGACAGCCACAGGCTCCGATACGGCTGGGTGGCTCCGGCCGAAAGGGGCTGGGTGACCATGACGGTCACGCCGACGAGTACGACCGCAAGTAACGGAATGATTCCGCGGATCCTCATACACACCTCTGCAATTCAGGAAAAGCCCGCTGAGAAGGTGGGCGAACAGGTGCTCCGCCCCACGTCCTCCCCTCCTTCTAGATCGGGCCGTCCCCGAACAGCAACGGATTGTCCATGTCTTTGTAAAGTTCGATCCGGATCTAGCCGGATCCCGACCTGTGTCTTTGGTAAATGTTGCCCATTCGCTTACCAACGGCGCCTGTACCGGACCGCGGCATCGACAGGGTCATCGGTCGCCGACATGGCATTGAATCTCGACGCGGATCGCCGGTTGTCGACGCGTTCGGGTTCCAATCGACTCAGACACCGCTGGGTAAAGGGCTTACTGCTGGCAATCGGCCATTCACTTGCTGATAAAGTTGGGGCAGTTGAGGGCGGGGCGGCTCCTGTGTGAGTACGGCCACGTAATTGGCCATGATGATGAAATCAACGACCAAGACCACGAAACAAGGCGACGTAAGGACACGGTCGTTCTCCGCGTTCAGTCGAGGCCGGATGTTCTTCCGGCGAGGAATGGGAGGCTGATCGTGGGTGGTCTCCCGGCGATCGGACGTCGGCTGCTCCGTGCTCCCGGCGTGTCGCTGGCCATGGGTGGGCTCGAACGGTTCGGCACCTGGCCCAGCGGTCGATTGTGCACCCTCACCTATCACCGGGTCAGCGAGCTGAGCGACGATGGCAGGCATCCCGGGTTGATCAGCGCCACGCCCGCCGAGTTCGAGCAGCAGTTGGATGTCCTCCAGAACCGGTACACGGTCGTGTCGGTCGACGCCGTCCTCGACGCTCGGGCCCGCCATCGAGCGCTTCCCCGTGGGGCGGTGATGCTCACGTTCGACGACGCCGTCGACGACTTCGTCGACAACATCATGCCGGCCCTGCTCGCCAGGGACCTACCGGCCGTGCTCTTCGTGCCGACCGGCTTTGTCGGCCGCGACGACGCCTGGTTCTGGTGGGACGCGGTCCACGCTGCGGTGATGAAGACCGATCATGCATCACTTCCCGATGGGCCTTTCGGCCGGCGATCGCTGGTCACCGCGGCCGAACGGTCGGCAACGTTCGATGAACTACGCGACTACTTCAAGCGCATACCGTGGAATCGGGCGATGGCGGAGGTGACCGAGCTGGCCGCAGCGCTCGACGTTCAGCCGCCACCGGCCGAGGTCATGGGTTGGGCCGATCTGCGAAAGGCATCGGAGTCCGGCATCGCCGTGTGTCCTCACACCCGTCACCATCCTCATCTCGATCAACTCGACGTCGACGAAGCGCGGCGCGAGATCGCCGATTCGCTCGACGACCTGCGTCAACACGTCGGCACCGTACCGCCCGCGTTCGCCTATCCGAGCGGCCAATGGACCCCTGCGGTCAGAGCGGTCGTGCAGGACCTCGGCTTCGACCTCGCCTTCACCACCGAGCGACGGGCGCACAACGTCTTCGAGGACGATCCCCTGCTCATCGGGCGTTTGAACGTCAGCCGGCGAACCGGCCTCACCGGGCTTCGCCTGCAGATGCATCCGTGGATCGATCGGATTCAGCGTCCTGCGGACCACGACCGAAGCGCGACTGCTCTGGCGGTGCAACGATGACCCTCCCCGGAATCAGACTGGCGCGGGACGAGCCGGGTGCACGGGCTCGCCTCGTCCGCCGCATCGCCTATGTGGCCCTCGGCGCCCTCCTCGGACTGGCGGTCGGCATCGCCCTGAGCTCGAGGGCGCCGCAGCGATACGAGTCGACAATGCAGTTGCTCGTCGGTCCGGTGGGTGCTGATCGCTCGACACTCGACGCCTCCGGGCTGCTGTCGCGAACCTACGCCGACCTTCTCACCAGCCGCAACGCCGTCAACCGGGCCGCCGATTCTCTGGGTGTGACGGTGGAGGACGGAGATGTTTCGGCGATCGCCGACGACAAGTCTCGTGTCATCCTGCTGGTTGTCAGAAGCGATGATCCGACGACCCCGCCCCGCCTTGCCACCACGTTGGCGGCCGACCTCATCGTTCTCGTCGAGGGTTCCCAGCAAGACGACGACGCCCTGCTCGACGGGGACACCGACCCGGGCCAGGTCCGAGTGCTCGACAACGCCACCGACCCGGCTCGGGAGCTCAGCCGTGTTCCGGTGTTGACCGTTGTGGGAATGGTGGTCGTCGGGGCCGGACTCGGTTTGGCGCTCGGTGCCGTCGCCCCTCGAAGCAGGAGGCGTCCGATCGACCGTCAGTACCTCGAGTTGATCGGCCTGAAGGTGATCTCCCTGGAGCAGGTCACGAGTATGCGCGGTCGCCGGTTCCTGTCGAGGAGGTCGTCAACTCCGGTGGCGAACAAGCACGATGAATACGAACTGGTCTTCCAGCAATTGCTGATCGGCTGTGTTCAGCAGGGTCGCTTCCGAACGGTGTTGTTCGTTCCGGTCACACAGCAGGTGGAACGTGACACAGCCGAGCTGATGATGCTCCTCGCCCAGGCCGGCGACCGTCTGAGTTGCACAGTGGAACTGGCCGACATCGATCCGGACAACCCGCTTCTGGACGACGTGCAGACCTTTGGAACCGGCGTCGAAACCGGCTCTCCGATCGATCTCAGCACCGAGTCGGGTTTGAAGCGGATTGCCCGGCTGACGGAACTGTCCGCGGAGAAGCTGCTGTTCTTGGCGTCTCCGGCGGTCGGCACGTCGGTGAGGGCCCTCACCGGCGCCCCGGCGGCTGACCGGATCGTGCTGGTCGCCC
>JBFHEP010000123.1:0-11483 GCA_041584095.1 Acidimicrobiales bacterium
AAGTCGAGCGGCGTGCCGGCCAGAATCACCACATCGGCCTCCCCGAGGGCCTGCTTGCGACTCCGGTTGTGGAACTGAGGATGGCTCATCGGCAACATGCCCCGACCCATGCCGTTCGTGTAGCACGGGATGCCGCTGCGCTCGACGAAACCACGCAGCGCAGGCCCACCCTCCGACCACTTCAGCGCCGTCCCGGCCATCAGCATGGGTCGCTCGGCCTCGGCGATGATCCCAGCGGCCTCCTCGAGTTGCGCCGCCGGAGCGGCCGCGGCAACCCGGTAGTCACGGAACCGGGGAATCGACACGGTGGCCAGGTCGACCGGTGCGTGGAGCGTGTCCATCGGGATCTCGAGGAACGACGGACCGGGCACGCCGCTCAGGGCGTGGCGCACCGCCAGCTCGATGAATTCGGCGATCCGATCGGTCTGGTAGCAGGCGTCGGCCCATTTGGTGATCGGCTTCATCACCGACACGTGGTCCATCTCCTGCAGCGAGCCCCGCCGGAGGTTGTTGAACGGGCCCTGGCCGCCGATCACCAGTATCGGTGAATTGGCCCGCCAGGCGTTGGCCACCCCCGTGACGCCGTCGGTGACGCCGGGGCCGGCGGTCAGGACGGCAACCCCGACCCGGCCTGGATTGAGGCGGGCCCAGGCGTCGGCGGCGTGCACCGCGGCCTGCTCGTGGCGGACGTCGACGACCTTGATCCCCTCGTCGAGGCAGCCGTCGTAGATTCCCATGACATGACCGCCGGACAGCGTGAAGACGCACTCGACTCCGGCCGCCTTGAGGGCTCGGGCGGCCAGCCGGCCACCGTGCGACGGTTCTGCGGTTGTGGCTGCTTCGGTCATCGACGAACCTCCTGTTCGGTGCCAACCCTAGATCAGGAGCCACCAGGGTCGGTAAGCTGGAGGGGTGTCCGACTTCGAACCGGTAACCGATGTGCCCGACCGCATCGACACCGACGACACGCCGGTGGCCTCAACCGCTCGGGCCCGTGACCAACGGGTTCAGCAGCGCCGCCACCGCGTTCTGGTCGGGATCGTTGTGGTGATCGCCGTCGGGCTGATCATCGCCCGGTTCTCCCCGATCCGGGTGATCATCGCATCGGTGGTCATGTACGCCATGCTCCGGTTGGGCTTCGCCATCATCGGTGCGTTCGCCCGGCCGATCCCGGAGGCGCCGCCGGAAGGCGAGCTGCGCCGGGTGCGATTGAAATACCGCTGCACCGTCTGCGGAACCGAGATCCGCATGACCCTGGCCAACGACGATATCCCCGACCCTCCTCGACACTGCACCGAGGACATGGAGCTCACCGCAACCGCCGACGACATGCTCTAGCAGGTTGCGAAAGACCGATCTGCTCCTGGGCTTGGGTTTGACCACGGGACCTGGCCGGGGCTCTCGATCGCAGCCCGGCCGCTCCGGGGCGTCGGATCATCCCAAGGACTGCCACCTCACTCGGTGAGCACCCGACGTGGCGAGCGACAACGGTCTTGCCACCCAGGTCTACGAGTAGAGCCCTGGGTCCAGACCACGCCAACGACAACCGCCGCGGCCCTGAGGGGAACCGGTCAGTCCTCGTGGGCGTAGATAGAACATCCACTCCCACCCCTTCAGAGGCGATGAAGAACGAGACAGAACGGAATGAACAGTCCTCAAGACCTCCGACCCCTACCGGACCGGTCCCACCTCCAGGTGATCACGATCTGGTCGGCAATGTTGGCGCTCCCCGCTTGCAGTTCGAGCTCCGACGATGACGTCGCCACTTGGGAACCGGAGCCGGTCACCCGCACCTCCGATACGGGGCCACCGAACTCGTCGTCGACCGCGGCGGCGAGGGCGCATCGTACCCGATCGAGAGCCTCGGCACCGCCGTCGGCCTTCACTGCGGCTCGCTGGCCCTGACATGATTCGGACACCTCGTCATCACAGACGTCGTCGAACACGCCGCGGTCGGACACACAGTCACCAGACACGCCGCTGTCGGCGGCTTCCGGTCATCGCCCTGGTCGTCGGTGGCGTCATCGTCGCAACCGCCTGCGCCGAGGCCGGCGGCCAGGAGCTGACGGCCCCGGCCGACGGCCGGCCTCTCGGGTCCGTCGACGGGATCGTCACCGCCGTGAAGCCCGACGACGAGCTGCTGGTCGACGACGTCGACTGCGAGCACATGATCCACCAGGGAGGCCTGCCGGCCTGGGCGGCCCGTGCCGGCATCGATTCGGCGCGGTTCGTCGTATCAGACGACGACCTCGTCCTCGGCGTTCTGTGGGCCGACCCGCTCGTCGCCGGCGAGCCGACCTCGGACCGCCCCAACAATAAGATCCTGTGGGTCGTCAACTCGCCGCGGGACGGCCATAACCTCGAGATCACCGCCACCCCGCATGGCCGCACCGAGCCGGTGGTGTTCGACACCTTCCCTGCCGACTCGGGCCCAGGCGAGATCTACCCGTCGATCGTCGACGTCCCCGAGCCGGGCTGTTGGCAGCTGGAGCTCCGATGGGCCGACAACGAAGCGATGGTCCTCATCCCCTACGTGGCGGCGCAGCCGTGAGCCCGGCCACATCACCGCCGGCCGGGACGGCAGTGACGACACCGGACGTCCGCCCCCGGCGGCCGGCATTGGTGGCGGTCGCCCTGGTCGCCCTGGTCGCTGTGGTCGGTCCCGGAGTTGACATGGTCGCCGCCCAGAGCAAGCATTTGCCGCCGGCCGGATTGATGCTCGTGGCGGCAGAGCCCACCGTGGAAGCCATCCGGCCACCGGACCAGCCGGCTGCCCTGGATCTGCACACGTGGGTTGCGTCGCCGCAGTCGACCTTCGAGCTGGAGGTCCGCCAGGAGGCCGGTTCCTACGAGGTCTGGCGGGTGGTCCGGGACCGCTCCGGCCGGATCCGCCAACGACTCCAGCTTCCGGACGGGTCGGTCATCGACCCCTTCGCCGGGCTTGACGGCTTCTTCGAGCTCACCGCCTTCGGGCCCGACGGGAGCGTGGCCGGCACCACAACTGCACCGTTCTGTCCGACCGGTTGGCGAAGCGCCCGCGTTTCCGACGACGGACCGGTCAGCAACCGCTACCCGGAGCTCTGCACGATCAGCCCGGTCGCCGAGGCCCTTGTGTGGGGTATCGAGCGGGGGTGGGCCACCGCCGGCCCGGAGTCGTTCACCCCTCTGCTCGACGTGGAGGACGGCGACTACATGCTGCGGGTGGCCATAGCCGACCGTTATCGTCGGGCGCTCGACATTCCGCTCGAGCGCGCGACGGTCGAGCTACGGCTCGAGGTCACGACCTCGGCCGACCCGCCGCCGGAGTCGGCGGGTCCCCTACCATCGGTCACGCACGGTGAGGGTTCCGAGGCGACGGCAGAGGCCCGGGAGGTGACGGCGGGCGCAGGCGGCCTTCCCGACCTGGTCGCACTGCCGGCGTATGACGTCGAGGCGACCAACGATCCGGAGCGGGGGATGGATGATCTCCTGGCGTTCTCGACGACCGTGTGGAACGGCGGTGACGGCCCGCTCGTCGTCGAGGGGTTCAGGCGGGCCGGGGAGCCGCTGATGGATGCCTATCAGTACCGCTACCAGCGCGGCCGCAAGGTGGGCAGGTCGCTGGTGGGCACGTTCGAGTACGACCAACGCGAGGGCCACGACCACTGGCACTTCACCGATTTCGTTGCGCATCGCCTTGTCGAACTCGACGGCACCGAGGTGGCGTCGAGCGGGAAGGAGGCGTTCTGCCTGGCCCCGACCGACGCCATCGACCTGACCCTCCCCTCGGCGGTGTGGCGGCCGACCCTGACCGGCCTGGCCGGATCGTGCGGTGTCTTCGGGGCACTGTGGATCCGCCAGATCCTCGAGGTCGGTTGGGGCGACACCTACAACCAATGGGTCCCGGGGCAGACGATCGATATCAGCTCGGTCCCCAACGGCGACTACCTGCTCCAGGTGACCGCCAATCCGGCCGGTCGCCTCAACGAGCTGCGCACCGACAACAACGTTGCGTCGCTGGCCGTCACCCTCGGTGGCGAGCCGGGGGCACGGACCGTCGCTCCGACAAGCCCCTGATCCGTGTTGCCAAGGCTCAGACGTCGACGGGCGCTTCGACGCCCCGGACGTCGGCCAGCAGCGCCAGCGTCCAACACGCTCGAAGCTGCGCCTCAGCCGGGGTGTCGCTGCTGTCGACGACGGCGGACAAAACGCCGAGACCCCACGAGCGAGCCCTGGCCGCCCACTTTTCGAGATCGGATTTCGAGGACGGGTGTCCACCTCGCTCGGCCAGCCGAATCAGTTGCGCCAGCAACCGCTCCGCCGCGTCGGGCGGCTGGTCGAGGCCATGGTCGGCCGTGGCCGCGTCGCCACGACCGGTCGGCGTGAAACCCGCCCCGACGGAGCCGAGCATCGACGCCAGCATCCCCCTTTGCGGTTTGGTCTCCGAGGGGACCCGGTCCAGCGCCACGACTTCGTCGGTGAAGACCGACACCGGCCACAGGGTCATCGCCCCACCCTTGACCCTGAGCCGGCCCACCACATGGCTGATGGCACCGGTCGGAGCAAGACGCTCCAGGTTCTCGATGATCCGGGAGCCGCCGGACAGATGGGGAACCGTCAGGTCGACACGGTGACCCCGGCTCCGGATCGACCACTCGAGCCGTTGACCGATCGGATCGAATCGGGTCGCGTCGTCTTGATCGTCCACGGGACACACCCGCCATCCGGCACCTGGCCGACCCAGCAGCCTGCTGCCCGACTCCGGCGGACTGCCGTCCCAGGAAAGGGAATCGAAATCGGTGGCGGTCAGCGCGGGACCGGTTTCGGCGGTCACCGAGGGGGACGACGAGAGTTTCAGGTCGCTGCTGGCCTGAGCGGAGAACAACGTGACCCGCCGCCCGATGAGAGCGGCCACCGAGCCGACGCCGGTCCAGCCGACCGAGGTCTGGAGTTGCCGCCCGCCAACCCGGTGGGGCCGGGCCACCGTGTAGGTGCGGTGGGCGGACTCCATCAGCACGCCCGTCGATCCGGCGAAGCGGGCGTCCCCCCAGGAGTAGTCGCCGACCGCGGCCAGGTCGAGTCGACCCACTGTTTCGTAGCGGGATCGGGCCTCCCCCGCCAGTCCGACAGGGATTGGCCGGCCCGACGTCAGCGCCCGTTCGATGGACTCGCCGACCGTCCAGATCTCGGCCACCTGCCCGAACAGGGTGCGGGCGTCGCCCTCGGGGGATCGGTCCTGCAGGGCCGCCAGTTGATCCGACGCCCGTTCGGCCAGGACGGAGAGCCGGTACAGCTTGGCGCCCCGAGCCGATGCGGCCAGGGAGTCGAGTTGCTCCCGCTCACCGTCGCCGAGGTGAAGTAGGCCGACTCGCACCAAGGTGAGGCAAAGCTCGCCGGCCCGACGCACGACCGCCAGCCGCTCCGCCGGCAACTCATTGACCGGACGGTTGGAGGTCGACTCGAGGCGTGGCGGTTCCAGTCCGGCGTCGAGTCGGAGCGCCAGCACCGCCAGCAGCACCACCCGTCGATCGTGGCGGGTCGAGGGTTTGACGACGGCACCGGCCGGGTCAGGACCAAGGAATCGAACTGAACCGTGTGGCGTCGGCAGGTCGACGGCAAGGGTGGTACCTCGTCTGATCGTCAAGAGTGCGGTATCGAGCGACACGACACGTTCGAGTGCCCATCGCAGCTCGGTCCTGGTGCCGATCGCGGTCAGGGCGTCGTCGGACAGTGCGAGGAGAGTCTTCTCGATCGAGTCGACGTCGAGCTCGGCCGCAAGCCCGGAGGCGCCGCCGGCATCGCCGTCACCGTCGGCAGCGGGTGTGGCGCCGACATCGGCGTCGCGTAGAGACACGATGGCAGCGATGAGATGCTGGCACACCCCGTTGGTCGAGCAGTCGCAGCGGCCCTGCACCAAGGGCGTGTCCGGACCGAATTCGACCGACCAGTCGACCCCGGCCACGGTGACCGCTCCACTCGAGTCCTCCGATATGGCAGGTTCCGGGGTCGCCAGCTTTGCCGCCCGGCGCAGCAGGCCCTTATTGGCCACGTGGATCAGGGCCTCGTCGTCGTAGCGGCGAGCCTCGGCGGCGGCAGCCACCAAGCTCAACGCGCCCTCGCTGCGGCCGTCATGGCACCAGTCACTGCATGACCTCGGCGGCCCATTGGGCGAAGTGCTTCGGCGTCATCGCCGCCACCGGCATGCCGAGCGCCGCCACCTTCTCGGCGATGGCATGGTCGAAGGCGGGACCGGCGCCGTCGTCGAGGGCGGCCAGGCCCATGGTGGTCACACCCGCCTCGATCAGACGACCGATGGCCTGGAGCAGGCGGGCCGACGAACCGCCCTCGTAGAAGTCGGTGATGAGCGCGAAGATGGTGCGGCTCGGATTGGCGACGAGTTGTTCGCAGTACGTGACCGCCTGACCGATGTCGGTGCCGCCACCGAGGCGAACCGACATCAGCGTTTCGACCGGGTCGTCGCTCACGTCGGTCAGATCGACGACAGAGGTGTCGAAGACCACGAGCCGAACCATCACACCGGGCAGTCCGGCCAGGATCCCGGCCAGCACCGCACTGTGGATCACCGAACCGATCATCGAGCCCGACTGGTCGACGCACAAGATGATGTCCCACGGGTGGCGGATCCGGGTGCGGTCGAAGAACACCACATCCTCGATCAACAGGCGCTTCCGGTCCGGATCCCAGGTTCCGAGATTGGTCTCGATCGTTCGCACGGCGTCGACCACCCCGGACACCCGCCTCGTTCGGCTCTGCCGGTTGACCCTGCCGGTCACCGCCGCCAACACTTCGGAGCGCAGTCGTTCCGTCAGCTCTTCCACCACGGCGCGGATGAGCCGCCGGACCGGCTCCAGCACCTCGGCCGGCAGCGCCTGCCGCATCGACAGCAGGAGTTTCATCGTGTCGAGATCGGGTTGCACCCGCTCCAGCGCGTCCGGGCTCGTCAAGACCTCGGTGAGACCGAACCGGTCGACGGCCTCCACGGTGAGTTCCTGGATCACGTCGTCGGGGAAGAGCCGCCCCAGCTCCTCCATCCAGGCCACCACGTGCGGTGCGGAGGCCTCCAGGCCTGCGCTGCGTTCTCCAGCCGGATCGCCCCTCAACCCACGCTCGGCGTACAACCGGTCGTAGAGGAAGCCGAGGGCCGAATCCATGTCGGCCATCGCCCCCGCCGGTTGGGGAAGCCGTCGCGACGAGTACCGGCCCAACACCAGCCGCCATCGCTGCTCGAGATCCGTCATCGGGCCACCTCGACATCGTGATCGGCGGCGATCAGCCAGTGACCCAGATCATCGGCTTCGAGCTGAGCGGTGACCTCGGTTCCGAGGAGTTCGTTGGCCAGCACCTCGTGGGCCTCGATCCCGATCACGTTGACGTTGGGCGAGAGGCCGGTGTCGACCCGAATGATCTCGGCCACCCGATCGGTCTCCTGTGGTGTCAGTGCGGCAAAGGCCGAACGCAGACCGGGGACACGACGAACGAAGGCCGCCTGATCCATGACCGACAACAGCGATGACAACACGGCGACCAGGCCGTCGACCTCCCACAGCACCTCGCGGGCCACGGTCAGCAGACCCGCCAGGAACGGGGCGCCCACGCCGGGATCGGTCATCGGGTCCAGGTGGCCTCGCACCAAGCCGATCAACGAGTCGTCGTCGACACGCTGCCCCCGCCACTCGAGGCCGGCGATGGCGCCCCGCAGCCGGCCCGGTTCAACCCGGTCCCGCTGGTCGGCAACCATCGCCCAGAACAGCTCCGGGTCGAGGTCGTCCCAGGTCTCGGCAGCCAGCAGTTGATACAGCGAGACCAGCGCAGCGACGAGATCGGGCTGGGCGTCGGGCGGCGTGGCGTGCAGGCGTCCTCCCAGCTGGCACGCCCGAGCGTAGAGCTGGGACGCCAGATCGGGCAGGGTCGACAGGGATCGCCCACCCAATGGTTCACGGCCCCGCCACAGCAGTTCGCACTCGGTCAGCGCGCCGACGACCGATGTCAGGTCCGGATCGACGGCCACCATGGCTCGAACTGCATCGATACCGTCGGTCACCACGTCATGAACCCCCCGTCGGGCCGCAGCCATGACCATCGCCATGACCTGCGCCGAACCGGAGTTGTCGTGGAGCAGCCGATCCAGCTCGAAGCGCGTGCGGGCGGCGACCGCTTCCGTGATCGACGATCCCCAGACGGCCGCCTCGGCCAGTGACGAGTCGGTGGCCGGGCCGAGCACGACCGTCCATCGCTCCCGGATGAGTTCCCGGCCGGCCGTCCGTTGGAACCGGAGGGGCGTGATGCACCGGCCGAACGACACCGACAGGGCGTCGAGACCATGGAGGAATCGTGAAAGTCGGCGGTCCCGCTCGCGGCGATAGACGTCGAGGTTGACGGTTCGCGGCTCGCTGGTGTCGACGTTCACCCCGAGCTCGTCGAGAAGCCGATCGAAGTCGGCGGCCAGCGGCGAGCGCGGTGTGCCGTCGGGAACCCGTCCCAATTCGAAGCCGGTGAGACGCCGGGCCGCAGCCAGCCGAACCGGGTTGCGGGGTGAATCCTCACCTTTGGTGAAGCAGGTGACCGCCGCGTCGACGAGGTCGTGGCGGGTCGGCACGGTGCGGCGTCGCAGCTGGGCCAGACGGCGACACGCGGCAACCGCGTCGATCAACGACGGCAGGCTCGGCTGTCCGCCTCCGAGTTCCGCCCGCAGGTCGGCGGCGATCTCGGCCAGCATGTCGATCGCCACGTCGCCCTGTTCGGCCGCGTCCGCACCGTGCTCCCACAACCGCTGGTACCACCGCGGATTCGGCATTCCGGCGGCGTAGCCCGACAGCGCCTCCAGCCGTTCGAATCCGTAGCGGATCAGACCATGGCCACTGCGCAGGATCGGGGCGTCGGCCAACGGCCCGGTTGTCGCCGCCGGCTCCTCCTGCTCCCCGGGCCGCCCGCCGCCGGGACCGTCCGTCAGCAGCGCGTCGATCAGATCGGGTAGAACCACGGTGTGGAACGCACCGGTTACGACCAGCGTGGGACCCTCGGCGCCGGCCGCGCCGGCCTGGTGACGATCGACGATGAGCGACGCCATGGCCGCCTCCCGAGCCATCGTCCCGTCTCGGTGTAGTCGTTCGGGATCGGCGTCGGCCCGCGCGATCGCCGCATAGGTCAGCACCGTGGCCAGGGTGGTCGTCGGATCGGTTGAATTGGCCTCGACCATCTGATCCCACAGCTCGTTGTGATCCCGGCAACCGAGCCGGCGGGCGGTTTCGGTGAGGCTGTCGCTGAATCGGTAGTACCGCTCGTCGGTCGACCCAGGGCCGCCGCCTGCCCCGGATTGATCGGCCTCGAAGCGGGTCAGATCGAACCGGGCCAGCTCAACGTGATCGAGGTCGACGAACCCGAGATCGGCCCCCAACCGCCTGCCCTCCCTCAGGGCGACGAGCTCCGGCGAGTAGTCGCACAGCGGGAAGTAGGAGCCGGCACGCAGGGACGACCGTGCCCCGGACGCGCCGTCCGGCTCGTCTCCATCATGGTCGGCGGGCTCATCGCCCGATCCGGCATCGATCGGAGCGAACGTGGCGTGGGCGTAGACCGCCAGCGGCATCTTGGCCGTCGGATCCACGAGGAGCTCGATCACATCGTCGAACGACGGCGGCCCCTCGACAAGCACCAGCGACGGCCGGTGTCGTTCCATGATTTCCATCAACGCCCGGCTGCAGGCCGGGCTGTGGTGGCGGATCGGCACGTGGATGATCGGAGGTTCGAGCAGCCCGACCACGATCGATCGATATCGGTCGACCGCCGGGGCGCCGATCGGTGGCTGTGAATGGTCAGCCGAGCTCACCACGGACGTCCCACAGGTCGCGCCACGGACCCTTTCGGTTCTTCACCACGACGTTCAGGTAGTGCTGAAGCTTCGCCTGGTCGTCCGGGTTGTCCTTGAGGACGGTCCCGATGAGCTGGCGGCCGATCTGGCGGCCGTTCGTGCACCCATCGCCCAGGTAGACGGCCTCCAGGCAGGAGGCGTAGCTGACGGCAACGGCCTCGGCGGTCGACATCACCGCTGTCGGACGTTCCACGACCACCCCCTCGGCGCTGGTCCCGGTACGGAGTTCGTTGAAGACGCTGACGAGAAGCTCGATGACCTCGGGCGGTTGCTCCACTTCCACGCCGGCCTCGGCCAGCAGCTGTTCGGTCTGCGAGACGATCAACTGGCGCTCCAGTGCCGGGTCGGCGATGGGACGTACCGTCTCGAAGTTGAACCGGCGTTTGAGCGCCGAGGACATCTCGTGCACTCCCCGGTCACGGAGGTTTGCCGTTGCGATCACATTGAATCCCCGCCGGGCGCCGACGAAGCCGGCCTCACCCAGCTGGGGGATCGTGAGGTATTTGTCGGAGAGCACGGAGATGAGCGTGTCCTGAACCTCGGCCTGCATCCGGGTGATCTCCTCCACCCGAACCAGCGATCCGCTCGCCATCCCGGCCAGCACCGGGCCCGGCACCAGCGCATCCTCGCTCGGGCCGTTGGCGATCAGCATCGCGTAGTTCCAGCTGTAGAGCACCTGATCCTCGGTGCTGCCTGCGGTGCCCTGGGCGGTGAGGGTGGAGTTGCCGCTGACAGCGGCCGCGAACAGCTCCGACAGCATCGACTTGGCGGTGCCCGGCTCGCCCACCAGCAGCAGCCCCCGGTTGCCCATCAGGGTGACGAGACAACGGTCGACCAGGGCGTCGTCGCCGTAGTATTTGCGGCTGATGCCATTGTCCTCGTCACCGAGCACGAAGGTGCGCACCGCCCGCGGGCTGAGCCGCCAGCCCTCGGGCCTCGGACCCCGATCACGGTCGGCCAGTGTCGCCAGCTCCTCGGCGAAGCGACGCTCCGCCGGTTGTTGCACATCGGTCACTGCTCGTTCCCTTCCGGTTGTCTCGGGATGCCGTTGACGGTCAGGATTCGGACCTCGGCGACCATCTCCGACAGCATCACCGTCGGCACCTCGGTCAGCGGCACCGGCGCCATTCGGTCCTCCGGTTCGCCGAACGGCACGAAGGTCAGCGAACCGAGTCCGACGTCGGCGTCGTCATCGTAGTGCCTGATCGAGATCCCCGTCCGCAACGCCAATGCGGCCGTCAGACCCGCAATCGGGTTCGGTTTGATCACGTTGTGGAGGTACCCCTCGAAGCCGTCGACGTTACCGTTCTGCCAGCCCAGCGCCGTCCACCCCCGCCGCAGGTTCCCCTCCTTCACAACGACGTCTGTGAACTCGTCGACGCCAACCCCGAGGGCATAGGCGCGCGGGTAGACCTGGCGACGGAGCTGGGGGAACGGCGGTTGCACGTCGTAGTCGGCCAGGTGATTCGACCAGGCCCGCTCGTCGGTGTCGGACATCCAGCGGCTGTGGGCCAGCGTCACGACGGCCTCCCGATCGAGTTCGAAGGCGTCGTCGTCGATGTCGAGCAGGTGGCCGTCGGTCAGCGGACGGAAGAAGGTGACCTCATCTTCGCCATCG
>JBFHEP010000124.1:0-11477 GCA_041584095.1 Acidimicrobiales bacterium
AGGTCGTCCAACTGCCGGTATCCGGATGACGATCCTCCGCCGATGGCCATCAGCAGCAGTGCCGTGCCATAGGCGTCCGACAGCGCATGGTGGTTGCGAACGTTCGGCAGTCCATACCGATCGAGGAGAGAATAGAGCCGCCCGTTGCGGGTCGGTTCGACCGCAAACATTCGCCGGGAGTGGTCGACATGCCATTGCATCGTGTCCACCAGCTGCCATGGCCAGAACCACGGCAGCGTCCGATCAAAGACCACCGGTTCGGCGTAGTAGCGCGCCAGCGAGGGCCCGTCGGTGGCCGCTGACGACGAGGATCCGGCACCCACGAACTCCGTGACAGCTCGTCGGCGACCTCGATGGCGCAGACCAGCCACCGCTCCCTAACCCATCGATCCCGTGTTGAACCGCCGTCGGAGACCGTCCTGATGGGCGCTGATGGCCACGAACGCCCGCTTCAGGTCGTCGCGCTCCAACCGGCTCAGTTCATTGGGATCGAGGTAATTGTCGGGCTGTTCACCCCGATCGATTTGACGGCGCTGATGTTGCAGCCGGTAATAGCCCACGTGTTCAAGCGCAACCGTCAGGTCGAGCGCGTCGTCGGGTGCCAGCGCCGGAGTCGGCCCCAAGGCCCGAAGCCGATCGAACGTGTTCGTCACCTCCAGCTTCTCCGACAGCGCCAGCACCCGGGCCAGCTCGATCACCGGCGTTACACCCCGGCGCTTGAGATCGAGGCGATCTCGATGCTCCCCATCCTTTTCGACAACGAACCGGCGGAAGAAGCCGATCGGTGGTTTGAACTCGACGCCGTTGGCGGCGAGCTGGCCGAGAAACAGCGGGTGTGCCGCTGCCTGCGTGAGGCTCCAGGAACGGTACGACCGGGTCAGGGCGATGTCGCCGTAGAGATGGCGGGCGTCGAAGAACACCGCTGCGTTCAGCACGGCCTCTGGAGTCGGAGCCGCGACCCAGGCGGTCACGTAGTCCCTCCAGGTGGCGACGCTGACCGACCAGCGCGGGTTGGTCGCCATGATGTCGCCGGGACAGAGTCGATAGCCGGCGGCCGCCAGTCCGTCGCACACGAACCGAGCCCATTGGGAGAAGTACTGCGCCTCGGGGTCGGTCGGCTCCCGGGACAGGATGAGCGCATTGTCCTGATCGGAGTAGGCGGTCTGCTCCATACGGGCTTGGGAACCGAAACACACGAACGCAAAGGGCATCGGAGCCGCCCCCAACTTCTCCTCGGCCAGTTCGGCGAGACGGACACATGCCGCGTCGGTGACCGACGTGACGAGACGGCCCACCGTCTCGGCCCTGGCGTCGGCGGCCATGAGCTGCTGCACCATGCTCGGGACGTGGGTGGCCGCAGCGACCACCTCCTCCACGTCGGTCGCCTTGCCAATGGTGCCGACCACGAACACGGGATCGCTGGTCAGCGCCACGTGCAGATCGTTGATCGAGATCACGCTGAGCGGGCGGCTCCTGGGATCGACGATGGGCAGATGATGAATGTTGTTGTCGGTCATGGTCAACAAGGCGGCCTGACCCGGGGTTCCGGGCGTCACCGTCACCGGGTCGGCCGTCATCACGTCGACGACCGGCGTCGATAGGTTCAGATTGGCGGCCACGATCCGGGTGCGGATATCGCGATCGGTCATGATCCCGACGAGCACACCGTGTTCGTCGACCACGAGAACCGAGGACACGCCACGATCCGTCATGATCTGCGCCGCCTCGTCCACCGGCGTCGTCAGCGAGACCGTGACCGGGTCCCGCTGGACGAGCGAACCGCAGTCGACGGTCAACAGGCTCGGTCGCTCGCCGACACCGCCTGAACGCTCGGCCATCGCCCGATCCTCGACGATCGAGATGAGGCGGCGATCGAACTCGACGGAATGGCTACGAAGCGGCCCGATCGCATCGGCTCCGAACCGGCAGAACACGCTGTCTTCGATCAGATCGCAGCTGCTTCGGGTCGGCCGACCGGTGGCGGCCGACACCACGCCCAGCGCGTCCCGCTCGGCGTATCGGCCCACCAGCTCGCCGTCCCGATTGTGGAGTTCGACCGCTCCTTTCACGATCACGAAGACGTTGCTGTTCTCCTGGTTGTACTCGACGAGCCGGGTGCCGGCCCGCTGGTACTCGATCGTGCAATGGCCGGCTGCCCACCGCAACAACTCGTCGTCGAGTTCGCCGAACAGATCGGATTGGCCGAGGTGTTTGACCAGCTCGTCGATCTCAACCATGGCACGAGTCCAGCACGTCGATGACCGGTCGGCAACAACGCCGAGCTGCTCGCCGAAACCGCGTCGCTACGATACATCAATGGCGCGGGAACACTGGAGACTGCTTCGGGCGATGTCGTGGGCCGTTGCCGTGCTGACCGTCGCCGCCGGCTGCGGCGTGTCCGACGGACTCGATCGCCTGCAGGAGACGATCGACGAGACGTTCGAGGAGTCGCAGTCGACCCCGGATTCCGGCGTCACCGCCACCTTCGAGGTCGCAGAACCCCAGTGGGCCCAGTACGCCAACGAAACAGGTCTCTTCACCGTCGAGTTGCCCGACGAGCCCGAATACGAGGCGATCGAGCAGGAGGGTGCGACCATCAACACCTGGTCGGCCGAGTCGGAAGCCGACACCTATGGTGTCGGTGAGTATTTCCTCGAGCCCGGCCAGGCCTACGACTTCGATGCCGGTGTCATCGGCGCAGTCGACGGGGTGGTGAACTCGATCGAGGACCAACTCGGCCAGCCGGCCGGCTTTGAGATCGTCGACCAGTACCCGGAGGTCCGCGACGGCCACGTGGGTGTACGCTTCGTCGCCACCGTCGCCGTCGAGGGCAGTCCGTTCGCCACCGTGAACGGCGCGGCGTACGACACCGGCGGCGTCCTGGTTCTCCTCACCATGGTCGATCGCGACAGCGATAACGCCGCCGGCGCGCAGCGCTTCATCGAATCGCTGAACTTCGCGCCGTAGACTCCGCGAGTGCCGGACAACGAACTCACCATCCTCACCTGGAACCTGGCGATGTTCGAACGCTCAGGCGATGCCCCGACCTACTGGGGTCAATCCGACGTGGAGGCGACCGTTCGCGAGACGGTTCTCGCCGCGAAACCCGACCTCGTCACGTTTCAGGAACTGCCGGGTCTGGTGCCATTCGTCGAGACCCACGACATGATCCGCAGCAACCCACGCAGCCACAGTGGCAACCTGGCCACGCTCGTCACCCATGGGCTGATGGCCTCGAAGCCCGGGGCGGTCACGGTCAGGCGAACCGGCCTTCTCACCACCTTTCCCGATCGTGATCTCACCGTGGCCAACGTGCACCTGGCGCCAGGCCGAGGCTCAGCTGAACAGCGCCGGGAGCAACTTCGGGTGGTGCTGGAGGCCCGCCCAACCGAGCGGCTCGTCGTGATCGGCGATACGAACACCCGGGTCGAGGAGGAGGACACCTTCACCGAGCTCGGATTCGACGCCCCCCGTCCGCCAGGGCCGACGTGGGACGGTCACCGCAATCGATTCCGCGGCGACAGCGGCGCCTTTCGGGCCTACTTCACCCGCGTGCTCACCGCAGGCCCGGTGTCGATCAGCCGGCAGCTGATCCTCGACGAACCCCTCGATGTCGACGGCCAACGGTTCCACGTCAGCGACCACTACCCCCTATTGGTCACCATTGTGTGGTAGCCGGATCACACCGATTACGTTAGGCACACCTACCAGCTAGAGTTGTCATATGAGCGGCTATACCTCACCGGAGCACCATCCGGCGTTCGAGGAGTACTGCGAAACGATCTTCGAGTTGGCTGAAGACGGTCTCCAGGTCATTCAAGCCCGCATCGCCGAGCGGCTCGACGTGTCTCGACCGGCGGTGTCGGAGATGATCCGCCGGTTAGCCGACGGGGGCCTCGTCTCCACCAACGACGGCGGTGTCATCTCGCTCACGCCGAGCGGCCAAGAGCTGGCTCAAACCATGGTTCGTCGGCATCGTCTCGCGGAACGGTTCCTCACCGACGTGCTCAACCTGTCGTGGGCCGAAGCCCATCACGAGGCGGGCAAATGGGAGCATGTCATCAGCCCCCGGGTGGAGGCGGCGATCGTCGAACAGCTGGGTGACCCGACCACCTGCCCGCACGGCAACCCGATACCCGGATCCGACTACGTGGAGCCTGAACTGGTGCGGTTGATGGAGGCCGATCGCGACGCTGACATGGTCATCACCCGCATCCCCGAGGAGCTGGAGTTCACACCGGGGTTGCTCGAGTTTCTCGAAGACAACCATGTACTACCCGGCACTACGGCGAAGGTTCTCGCCGTCTCACCCGACGGCACCACGACACTCGAGGTCGAGAACAAGATCGTCGGCATCAGCGCCTTCACGGCCGAGCGAATCATGGTCAGCCAACCGAATTAGTGCGGCTCTAGGAACCGACGCATCGGTTGACGAGTCGTCCGATGCCCTCGACCTCCACCACCACCTCGTCGCCGGCCGAGAGAAACTCCTGCGGGTCGCGGGCTACGCCGACACCACCCGGGGTTCCGGTGGTGATGATGTCGCCGGGATCGAGGGTCATGATACGACTGAGGTCGACCACGATCTCGATCGGCCCGAATACGAGATGCTCGGTCGACGACCGTTGCTTGACGACGCCGTTCACCGTGGTCGACAAGCGGAGACCACGGCCGTCGCCCAGACCGTCGGTGGTGACCAGCACGGGCCCTACGGGGGTGGTCGACTCCCACGTCTTTCCGGCCACGTACTGGGTGGTACGAGTCTGCCAATCCCGAACCGACACGTCGTTGAGCGCACAGTAACCGGCGATGGCGGCCAAGGCCTCGCCGGGTGTGGCGTTTCGGACCGGGCTGCCGATCACGAGCGCCAGTTCACATTCCCAGTCGATCGACGTCGAAGCCTCGGCCGGCGGCAACACGATGTCGTCGTTGGGCCCGATCAACGCTCGAGCGAATTTTGCGAAACACGTCGGATGGTCGGGCGGAGTCCGTCCCATCTCGGCGATGTGATCGGCGTAGTTCACACCGACACAGATGATCTTGTCGGGTCGGGGCACGATCGGAGCGAGATCTGCTGAGGCCAGCGGAATCGAGTCACCCTCGTCGACCGATGCCGCCTCGGCCTGCCCACCTTCGGCGAGGAGTTCCTTGACGGTGGGCCATCGCAACAAGACGATGTCGTCGCCTTCGACTCGACCTGCCTGAAATCCCCCGTTGTGTCGTACCGTCACCAGTTCCATGGAAGGCGATCCTATCCAGCCTTTTCGCCGTGCTCGATCTGGGTCATACTTGGCCCGATCCGAACGACGCGTAAACCAATGTGTGACAGGGTGAGGTGAGCCGATGGGCGACAAGATCGCTCGCAGTCTGGCCGAGAAGGGACAGCATTTCGTTCGGGCCGGACGGGAGACCCACCATCTGCGGATGGGTCCCGGCCCCGAACTGGAGACCGAGTGGCTTGCCGCCGGGCTGAAGCTTCCCGATCTCGACGAGCTTCGCCGCTACCGGATCGAGCGGGTGCGGTCCCAGCTCGAGGCCATGGGCTACGACGGCGCCATCCTCATGGATCCGATGAACATCCGCTATGCCACCGACACGACCAACATGCAGGTCTGGGTCATGCACAACGCCTCCCGGTACGCCTGGGTCGGAGTGGACGGGTCGCTCATCGTCTGGGAGTTCTACGACTGCGATTTCATGGCCGGCCACAACAAGAACGTGACCGAGGTGCGGCCGGCGGTCGGCACCACCTACTTCCTGGCCGGTCCTCGCTTCGAGGAACAGGCCCGCCGGTGGACGGCCGAGATGCTGGACGTCATCACCGAGCACTGCGGAAACCGTCCCCGGATCGCGGTCGACCAGTGTCAGTATCTCTGCTACCGGTTCCTCGAGCAGGGAGGCGTCACGATCGGGTCGGGGCAGGAGGTCATGGAGCTGGCCCGGTCGATCAAGGGTCCCGACGAGATCGCCGCCATGCGCTGTGCCATGCACGCCTGCGAGACCACCATGGCCGAGATGCGCGATGCACTGCGGCCCGGGATGACCGAGCGTGCACTGTGGGCGATGCTGCACGAGGGCAACATCCGCCGCGCCGGCGAGTGGATCGAGACACAGATCCTGGCGTCGGGACCCCGAACGAATCCCTGGATGCAGGAGGCCTCCAGCCGGGTCATCGAGGACGGCGATCTCGTCGGCTATGACACCGACCTGGTCGGGGCCTACGGGATGATGGTGGACATCTCCCGCACCTGGCTCGCCGGCGACCGACGGCCGACAGCCACCCAGCGTCACACCCATCAACTGGCCCGGGAGCAGATCGACCGCAATGCTGCGCTGCTCACTCCCGGCCGATCGTTTCGCGAACTGACCGACAAGGCGTGGACCCCTCCGGTCGAGGATTACCGCCACTACTGCGTGCTGTATCACGGCGTCGGACAGTGCGACGAGTATCCCGACATCGTGTTCCCGGAGCATTGGGACTCGATCGGTTTCGACGGGGTGCTGCAGCCCGGCATGGTGCTGACCACCGAGGCCTACGTCGGCGACCGAGCCGGTGCCGCCGAGGGCGTGAAACTCGAGGAGCAGTATCTGATCACCGAAACAGGGGCCGAGCGACTCAGCTCGTTCCCGCTCGATCTCTAGCTCGAGAGCCGACACGCAAGACCTTACAGAAACCTAACATCCCGGCCGAAACCGCCGATCTGTCATGCACAGGTCGAGCCGGTTTCGGTTGAGCTGAGGACCTCCACCTCCGCACCCGAAACGGCCCGACCTCGAAGTCGAGATTCGAGGAGGAATCGGGCAGGTGAGAGATCGGAGGGCTGAGGTCGCGTCAACCGTCGGCCCGGCCATCGTCACAGTCGTCGCCGGTGTCATAGGGGCTGTTGCCAGCGCGGGATTCGTCGACACGACGCCAGCCGCGGCCGAGGGCGAAGTGGCGATCGAAGTGATGGCCAACGGCGAGCAGGCCGATTCCGCTCCCGGTCCTACCGTTGAGAGCGGCGCCGCGGTGAATCTCCGATACGTGATCACCGTTGGATCCAGTGAACCGCTCTACGACTTCGTCGTGGCCAACCTCACCGGCGACAACAAGCCCGATTGCGACACCGACGGTGACGGCCAGCCGAACGGCGCGGACGGGCACCCCGGCCCGCTGTCGGCGGGCGACTCCTTCATCTGCACTGCGAGGGTCGTGGCCGGCGACGCCGGTGTGACCTACGCCAGCGTGGGTCGGGTCACGGCCTACGACTTCGACATCACCCGGACCTTCGTCCACGAGAACGCCGCCCACTACACGACGGTTCGACCGACGACCACACAACCCCCGACAACCCAGGCCCCCACGACGGCGGCACCGACCACGGCGACCACGACAACGTCAACCACTTCGTCGACCCCGTCCACAACTTCGGCTTCCTCAACCACGTCGACGTCGGCGTCATCCACGACATCGACGACCTCACCGTCGTCAGCTTCCTCATCCTCGTCCTCATCGACTACTGCCGCCCCGGCCACGACGGCGACGTCGACCGACGTCGATGCGGCCGCGCCCGGCGAGCTGGCCTCGACCAACGACCCGGACGGCTTCCCGGTGTGGTGGGTTGTGTTGGCGTTCGGCGTCGGCGGCGGGATCGCCGTCGGCGTGAGCAGCCACCTGTCGAGCAAAAATGCAGCAGTCCCGGATCCATGATCCGGGACTGTGCAAGGTGCTCTGCACCCGTGCACCCTCTCTGGGTTACGAGCAGGGTTGCGTCAACCGATCAACCCCAGCAGTGGCGACTGGCGTTCCACGGACGGGTTCCGTCGCGCTGCCAGGTGATGAGGGCCGCTTCGTCCTGCTGAGCGTTGGTGGCCAGATGGGCCTGCGAGACGCCGTAGCGAGCGGCGTGACCGTAGGCGGCCCAGCTACCGGTGAGGAACTGATACGCTCCCCGGGCCGACGAATAGGGGTTGGCCGCTTGATAGTTGCCGCCCGACTCGCAACGTCGAATCTCGAGCAGGATCGGTGGGACATAGACGCCGTGGCCGGCGTTGACGAAACCATTGTCGGCTGCCGTGGTTGGCGCAGCCGTCGTCGGCGGCGCCGTCGTGGTCGTCTCCTCCGCCGTGGTCGGCGTCGTCTCGACGGTTTCGCCGGTTTCGCTGGTTTCGGTCGCTGCCGAGGTGTCGGTACCAGAAGCCGCAGACTGCTCCTCGGCCGACGTTTCGACCGTCGCGGCCTCAGTGGTCTCGGGCTCCGACGCCGTGGTCGGAGCCGCGGACGTGGTTGCCGGTGCCCTCGTCGTTGGAGGAACGGTGGCCGGAGCGGCCGTGGTCGGGGCTTCAGTGGTGGCCGGCACGCTGGTCGTCTCGGCCCGAACGCGGAATCTCGTCAGCTCGAAGGCCGCCGCGTCTGAATCAAGAGCGGACCAGGTCTCCAGCTCGTTGGTTTCGAGTGGCTGGTCGGCCACTTCCAAGGTCGGCTCGGTGACGTCCTGGGTTTCACCGTCCGAGTTGGGTTCGGCCAGCGACTGCAGGGCATATGCCTCAGCCGCCGGATCATCGTCGGGTTGGGGGATGATCAGCAGAGCGGCCGCCGCAGCAGCGATGACCGCCAGCAAGCCTGCCTTGCGCACCGTCTCGGGGCGAGGTGGCTTGCGCTGGTCCCACATGTTTTGGATTCGGTTCTTCGCTCCTTCGAGCTCCTCGTGGGCACGCGAAGAAGGCGAGGGTGAATACGAGTTTCCTACCATGTCGGTGTTGACTCCTTGCCCGACCCACCGTCGGGACTAACAAACGATACGTTCAGCGCTCGTTCAGATGAGCGCAATTGCCTTGTCTGCCAGCTGCGAACGCTAACCACGTCGCGGACACGCAACACACCTCCAAGTGACGAGAGTCACACAGCCCGAATTACACGAGTGTAGTTATGTTCGCGTTCGACCGCTGGAGAACCGCAAAACAACGCCGGTTTCGACCCGACTCCGTCCAGATATGTCGTTCGTCACAAGTAGGGTCGTAGTGCTCTACCGGCAACGTCGAGCGCGCCGCACAGTACAAGCATGAACACTCAGAATCACCCGCCCGCGGACGGGGTGGCTCCTGAGAATGTCGGTGATCCGATCGGTCCTCCCGACATCACCAGCCCCGATCCGCAACCCGCAACCGCTCCGGGTGGAAGCGCCCGCTCGACGTCGATTCGCCGATCCATGACCGACAAGGTCGTGGGCGGAGTCTGTGGAGGTCTGGGGGCGGCAACCGGCATCGATCCTCTCTGGTACAGGCTCGGATTCATCTTCCTCGCCCTCAGCTCAGGGATCGGTGTCGTCCTCTACCTCATCGCCTGGATCGCCATTCCTGAGGCGACCCAGGACGGACCGGTCGTCCCCGGACGCCAGGCCAACAACGGTGCCGTCGTCTTCGGCATCTTCCTCCTCGTCATCGGCTCCGCCCTCCTCGCCGACGCCGTCGTCCCCTGGTTCGACCGGGTCGTGTGGCCCCTGGCACTGATCGGTGTCGGCGTCGGCATGATCTACCTCAGCGCGACGAGGAGGGTCCGATCATGACGGCCCCGTCACCCCCGGCGCCCCCGCCACCCCTCGACGACAGAGAGCCGACGTCAGACGTCGTGTCCTCGTGGGGGCCGACGACCGTTGGCCTTGTGCTGATCCTCCTGGGGGCCGCATGGCTGCTCGATCTGGGCGGGGTCATCGAACTCCGAGCCGCCCTGGTTCTGCCTGCGCTGCTGACACTGGTCGGAGTGGCGCTGATCGTGGGCAGCCTGCGACGACCGCATCCCGGTCTGATCGCGTTCGGCACGGTACTCACGCTGCTGGTGGTGATCGCCGCCGTGGCCCCTCCGGAAGCCGTGCGCGGTGGGCTCGGCGAACGTCATCACGTGGTGACACAGCCTTCCAATCTCGACGACCGGTACGAGGTCGGCCTCGGTGATCTCGTACTCGATCTGTCCGAGCTCGACCTCGACAGGGCTCGGGACGTCCGGGTCACCGTCGGGGCGGGCAATCTCGATGTCGCCTTGCCCGCCGACCTTCCAGTGACCATCGAAGCCAAAAGCGGGGCCGGCGAGATCATCCTCTTCGACGACAAGGTCGAAGGCGTCGGACTCGACAAGGATCACCGCGACGACAACTACACCGAAGACGCCCCTGGATTGGCGCTGACCCTCGAGATTGGCGCCGGAACGATCGAGGTGACCAGATGAAGGACCTGAATCTCGACATCGGCAGCATGCTGGCCGGTGTGCTCTTTGCCGGCATCGGAATCGCGTTCATGGCGGAGGCGTCGGGCTCGTGGAGCTTCGAACTCGGCCATTTCCGCTTCATCGGTCCGATCGTGCTGATCTTCATCGGGCTCACCACCCTGGTCGGTGCCTCAATGGCTCGACGTCACGACGGAAGATTGTGAGGGATCACACATGAGCAAACGATCAGAACCGCTGTTCACCAACATCGTCGTGGGTACCGACGGTTCGGAGCACGGCACCAAGGCTGTCGTCGCCGCAGCGGAACTCGCAGCGACGAACTCTGACGCCAAGGTGCATGTGGTGATGGCGTTCCATCCGCTGTCAACGCGTGAGCTGGCCGACATCAGCGCGCAACTCCCGCAGGAGTTCCGATCGGTCATGCACAGCCGATATCCGGCGGAATCAACGATGGCCGAGGCGCGACGGCTGACACAAGCCCAAGGCGTGGACGCAACGTTCCACGAGATCGATGACGACCCCACCGATGCGATCCTTCGTGTTGCGGCCGATGTCGGAGCCGATCTCGTCGTGGTCGGCACCCGCGGCCTCGGCCCGGCCGGTCGGGTGATGCACGGAAGCGTGTCGACCAAGCTGCTGCACAACACGCCGTGCTCGCTGCTTGTCGTGGTGTAGCGCAAACCGGGGACGTATCGGACGACGGCCGACCACAGGACGGCTGCTCCGCAGCCGGCACTTGCACCCCCGAGAGGACTCGAACCTCCGACCTAGTCATTAGAAGTGACGCGCTCTATCCAGCTGAGCTACGGGGGCGGGTCCAGCCTACCAACCCACCGCCGCCGACGACCGTTGGAATTTCGTCGACGTCGACCGCCTGGATTGGCCCGAAGTTGGAATATCCCATCGTCGATCGGGGGTTTTCGGGCTAGCATTGCAGGGCTTGACCGCAAGACTTGGTGGCCGTAGCTCAGTTGGTTAGAGCGCCAGGTTGTGATCCTGGATGTCGGGGGTTCGAATCCCCTCGGTCACCCAATGCGATCGATTCCGCTCGGGTAGCCCCGGCCGTGATCGCCGCTAAAACAAGCGCCTCTAGCTCAATTGGCAGAGCATCGGACTCTTAATCCGCAGGTTCTGGGTTCAAGTCCCAGGGGGCGTACCAACAAAACCCCAGGTCATGAGGTTATCGAGCGACCAAGGGTCGCCGATCCGGGAGGTCTAGGATAGTGGTTTGGGCACTTTGGGTGTCCTAGACCGCACCCTAGACCTCGTCCTAGAC
>JBFHEP010000125.1:0-11474 GCA_041584095.1 Acidimicrobiales bacterium
AAGGACGCGGCCTCCACCGGGGACGCCGTCGTCCAGCCGACGAGCATCGGGTAGTGAACCAGTTGTATCACCCAGATGAGCCCGACCATGGCCCACGTGGCCGCCGCTCCCGCGACGAGCGCGATCATCTGGTGAACGCCTGGCTGGGCAGCTCGGTGACGCCGTCGGCAGCGATGGCCTCGCAGATCTTGGCGGCTACGACTGTCGGAGCGAGACCCTCGGGGAACGACGGCGCCCGACCCTCGATCGCACGGCCGGCCAGACCGGTCTCCGTGTGGGGCGGGCGGGCGTCGATGATACGGATCTTGCGTCGGCGGGCCTCACGACCGAGCGCCTCGTCGAATGACCGCACCGCAGCCTTCGACGCACCGTAGGCCGCCATGCCAGGCAGGTTCTTCTCGGCGATGACACCGGAGATGTTCACCATCACGCCGCCGTCGCCCATAACCGGGAGGGCCGCCCGGGCCAACATGATCGGCACGAACGTGTTGGTCAGGAACAACTCCTCCATGGCGTCGACCGACAGCTCGTCGACCTGACCGAAGGCCACCACGCCGACGGCGTTGACCACGACATCGAGCCGGCCGGACCCGTGTTCAACGGCGGCGTCGACTGCGGCCTGACACGCAATGGCCGTTCGGAGGTCGAGGGCGACCGTCCGGCCCGGAGTGTCGAGTGCCGCCAGGCGATCGGCCCGGCGGGCCACCAATGTCAGCGTCGCGCCTCGGGAGGCCAGATCAGCGGCGATGGCGGAACCGAGACCGCCGGTGGCCCCGGTGATCAGCACCGACGTTCCCGCCATGTTCATGGCTTCCTCGCTCATCGTGTGTCCTTTCCTGCGTCGTTTTCGGCAGCGACCCGCCCGTCGATTTTCTCGATCCACGGAATCCGCACGTGGACCTCCGGTGCGTAGAGAGCATGGACCGGGCCTTCCGGCGACGGTAGACCGGCCGCCTCCACCACATCCTGACCGACGTCGTGACGGTCGATCCGGTGCAATGGCCAGCGTTCATGGTGGACCCGGCCGTAGAGCGATTGCCGTCCACGGGTGGTCACCAGCGCCCACCGGGCACTCAGGAAATGGTCGAGTTCGGACTCCTCGGCCTCGGTGATCCGGTCGCCGACCGTGAAGCGGATGTCGGCCGACGGCCGCCGACCGGGCCGTGCTCCGGGCCATCGCCGCTGCATGGTGTATCGGTGGTGGGCGCCGTCGGCGCCGTGGTCGTCCCGAAGTTCGACAACGCTGTGGTCGGCGGCCGACCAGCAGTACGGGAGGGCGAACACCGTTCGGGCGACGCCGACGATGGCCAGTCGGGGAACATCCAGCGAGAAGAACCAAACGGCCCGACGGCCGAGCGGATCGTAGACGTACGTGCGGACGTTGATCTCGATGAACGTGCCGAGCCAGGGCACCGGCGGCGTCGGTCCGATGGCGACGTCGCGCATCGTGAAGGGGATCAGCCCGACCCAGGCGCTGCCGTCGAAGGTGTCGACGGTGATGCCGGGGGGTAGCAGCCGCTGAACGTCGGCCGGATCATAGCGCCAGTGGAAGTAGGCGAGTTCACACCATCGCTGCCGAAGAACGGGGCGCCGATCGAAAGGCGGCGGATCAGCCGTCACCGGCTCCACGTCGAAAGGTCCGCCCGCCGTCATCACGTGAGGTCGGCGACGACGGCCTCGCCGCACCGCCGCCCGGAATACAGGGCACCTTGGATCGAGCCGGTGTCGCGATGGTCGCCGCACACGAACAACCCGTCTCCCAGCGCCACTCGCTGCTTGGGTGAGAACGGAGGTCGTTGATCGGGCTGGCCGTGGGCGATCGTGTCGGTCCGCAGATAACGCCATCCGGCGACACCGTCGCCCCAGATCTGCCGCAGCTGCCGCCGAACCGCGTCTTCGGCGTCGGGGTCGTCGATGCCGGGACAGGCGGCGGCGATCACCGAGGATCCCTCCGGCGCATAGCTCGGTGCCACCTCGCTCATCACCGCCACGTTCAGCGCCGGCCCGGAGCCCGTCCCGTCGAGCACGATGAATCGGTTGCACCTGGGTGGCGACGGGGTGGCGAACCAGACGCACGTCGCCGGGTTGGACCCGACGGCGGGAAGAGCGAGCAGCCCGGCAGCAGCCGGCCCGTCGGCGGCCACCACCACCCTCTCGGCCTCGACCCTTCGGTCGCCGGCAGCCACGACGGCCCCGGGCTCGACCTTCGTGACCGGGCTGTGGAGGCGGATCGTGTCGGGCGGCAGACCGGCGGCAAGCTGGGCCGGAATGGCCCCCATCCCCTCGGCCGGCACCGCGGCGTCACCGAGGAGCAGGCTCCTGAGCACCACGTCGAACATCCGCCGGCTGGTGGCGAGGGACGGATCGAGCTGGATACCGCCCACCAGCGGCCGGAAGAACCGTTCGATAATCTCGTCGCCGAAACCCTCGTCCCGGAGGGCGTCGATCGTCGGAATATCGTCGCCTCGGAGCAGGTCGGGAGCCGACGTGGCGGTCAAGCGGATCCGCTGTCGTACGATCCGAGCCTTGTCGATCAGCGAGCCGATCGGTGCCGTGGCAGACGACGGCAGCGTTCGAGGGCGACGCACCGGATCGCCGACAAGGTGCAGGCGGTCACCAATCCAGACGAGACCACCGGGTTCGAACCGGCGGAGATGAAGGGCATCGATGTCGAACTGGCGGTCGAGTTCCGGATACGCGGTGAGCAGCACCTGGAAGCCGCGATCGAGCCGATGCCCGTCGACCACGTCGGTCCGGACCCTCCCGCCGACGCCGTCGGACGCCTCGAGGACCACGACGTCGCGCCCGGCGCGGTGCAGAACTCGGGCTGCGGCCAGGCCGGCCAACCCGGCGCCGACCACAACCACTTCCGCCCGTTCCGGGAGCGGAGAGGTGGGGTCGTTCGAAGAGGCGGGAGTTGATGTCACCAACGGACAGCTACGAACCGGACCCGGTTCCAGATGCGCTCGGATTGACCCAGTCGATCACTGGAACCAGGTCCGGCTGCTGTTGAACCCCGTCGGCCATCGAACCCCTTTCGGCAGATACCGGTGACCAGCGACAGTTTAGCCAAACGGCTCAGCCACGGCCAGTTGTCTCGAGACGGCCGTGCCCTCCGCCGCCAATCGTTTGCCGGCCCGCCTGGTGGGGTACCGTCCATCTCCATGGTTCGTCTGCGCCAGGCCGTCCACAAATTCGCCAACGGGCTGCTGTTCATACCACTGGCCTTCGTGGTCGCGGCGGTGGTTGTATCGCAGGCCATGACCGCCGTCGACGGCCGATTCGAGGACGCCGCGATCCCCACCACCCTCACCACGAGTGTCGACGGCGCACGGTCGATTCTGAGCGCCATCGCCGGCGGGCTGATCTCGTCGGTCACGCTGCTGTTGTCGCTGGTGTTGGTGGCGGTGCAGCTGGCGTCGTCCCAGTTCTCACCCCGGACGCTGAGGGGATGGACGAGCAACCGCACCCAGCAGGTGGCAATCGGGCTCGTGTTGGGCACCGCGGTGTACTGCCTGCTGGTGTTACGGGAGACGCGTACCCTGTCCGACGATCGGGTGCTGGCACCACATCTCTCGGTTCTGCTGGCGGTGACCCTCGGCGTGTTGTCCTTGATCGCCGTGCTCCGTTCGGTCGACGAGCTGACCAACAGCCTGCGGATCGGGTCGGTGGCGCAGTCGATCACCGACCAAACGGTCGACGCCATCCACAAGCGGGCCGACCGGCTGCTGCTGCAGCGCCCGGGTCAGCAGGTGGCCGTTCCGCCGTTGGCGGAGTTCACCGCCCCACACGAGGGGGCATTGGCGATTCCGGCCCCGCGCTCGGGTTGGGTACAGCAGATCGACGAGGACCGCCTGCTCGACGCCGTCCCCGCCGGGTCGGTCATCCAACTCGTCGCCCCGGTCGGAGCGTTCGCCATGAAGGACTCGCCGCTGGCCTGGGTGACCCCGATCCCCGACGAGAAGGAAGCGAGAAGAAGATGTCTCGACCGGGCGTCGGGCGCGTACGCCATCGGCGACGAACGGACCCTGTACACCGATGTCGGCTACGGCATTCTGCAACTCACCGACATCGCCCTCCGGGCTCTGTCGCCCGGCGTCAACGATCCCAACACCGCCAACGACATCATCGTGAACCTCGGGGCCGTGCTGCTCACGATCTGGGAGTACCCGATCGAGTCGAGCACGCGAGAGGTCGACGATCGAACACTGATGCGCAAACTCGTCACCCACGGCGAGTTCCTGGAGCAGGCGTTCGATCCTGTCCGCCGCCACGGGGCCGACAACGCCTCGGTGGTCGCCACCATGCTCACGACGTTGGCCACCTTGCGTGCCGAGACTCAGCGCCGGAACCTGCCGGGCCCGATCGGGCCGATCGACGACACCATCGACCGGGTCCTCGCCACGTTTCGTCGGAGTGATCCCGATCCCCGCGACGCGGAGATCGTCGAGCATCTGGTCGCCGATCTGTCCTCCGATTCACCCGACAGCGCCGGGGCCCGGAGTTGACGCGTCAGGCCGTCGACGTCGCGGTGTCGGGATCGGGCGGGTTCGGGCTCCGCTGGCCGGGCTCGGTCACCGTCACGATCTTGGAGGTCAGGTTCGCCTGGCCGACGAACGTGGCGAACGAGGCGTCGGCGGCGTCGCGTCCGTAGCCGATGCGCACAAGATGGTCGACCGGGGCCATGCCGGTGGGATCGAAAAGCCACCAGTCGCCACTGAGGTAGGCCTCGAAGAAACCATGGAAATCCTGGGGTTCGACCCCCAGCCCGTAGCCCGAAACGTAGCGGGCCGGGATGCCGAGGGCCCGGCTCAGCGAGATGGCGACGTGGGCGAAGTCGCGGCAGACGCCCACGCGGTCGACGAGCACATCGACGGCCGAGGTGGTCGCGTCGGTGGAGCCGGACTGGTAGAGGATCTCCGAGCCGACCCAGTCGTTGATCGCCTGAACGGTCGCGTAACCAGGTTCGATCCCGCCGAACAGGCGCCCCGCCAACCCGGCCAGGGTGTCGGACTCGCAGTAGCGGCTGGGGTTGACATACGGAAGGAGATCAGCCGGGATGTCGCTGAAGGTGGTCTGGTTCAGGTCCTCCGGTTGGTCGCTTCGGGGTTGGACAACGGCGGTGGCGTCGTAGGTCAGCGTGACGTGCCCGGCCGGCGCGTCCAACCGGATCAGCTGGTGTGACTCGCTTTCGCCGTAGGGCTGGATGGTGTAGTCGAGCGCCGGGTCGAGGGTGATCGTCTCGTTCTCCAGGCGTTGTCGAGCGGTCCGGGCCGCGGCCACGGCAAAGGCGAACGAGGCCTCGACCGTGACGTCGTAGTCGAGTTCGGCGTGGACGACGAGGGTGTTCGAGGGGGGCGTATCGGAGGTGGTGTTGGATTGCGTCGAAACCGGGTCGGTCATGGCGAGGTCGTTTCGGTTGAGGTGGTCGTGGTCTGCACGGAGGGGGCCTGCCACAGCACGTCGGCCCAGTCGGACGGCAGCGTCCGCACGGAGATGGCCAGCTGATGGGTCCACCACGAGTGGGCGGCGGCCAGGTCCTCGCCTTCGAAGCGGGCCTGGCGGAACTGCTCATCATTGTTGCCCAAGACGCCGACGTCGATGGGAAAGTCGACATCGGTGACGCTGGCCCGAGTGGCGTCGAAGGCGAGGTAGGCGAGTGACAGGGCGTCGCCCAACGGGGTGTCGAAGTGCAGGAGGCGGTCGAGAATCGGCTTTCCGTAGTACGACCGGCCGATGATCACGTAGGGGGCCTCGGGGGCGACGCTCACCCAGTTCCCCTCGGGGTAGAGGTGGATCACCTGCGGTTCCGGATCCTGTTCGAGCCGGCCGGCGAGGATGCCGTTGACGTTGAACGACAGCCCGCTGTCGGCCAGACTGTCGCCATCCTCGGCCCTGACCCGCTTGAGTTCGTCGCCCAGCGCCGAGGCAAGCTCGTGGAGACGATCGACGTTGACACTGCCCGCCGTGATCCTGTCCTCGAGCCGGGCGACGGCCTTGTCGCGTACCGAGCGCAGGCCCGAGGTCATCACGACCGCGGCGCCGTTTTCGACGGGCACATTCGAGATCTTGAACTTGTTCGAGACCGTGGATCCTCGCACGATCCGGGTGTCGGCGAGGGCAACAACACCGTCGGCCACCCGTAAGGCGATGCAAAATGTCATGTTGTTCATCGTTACCCCGTGGCGGATGATCCCCAACATGAGATTTGACGACCGACGATCTCCCCAAGCCTGACGGGTCCTGGCTCGTCCCCACCCGTTCTGTGCCCAGAATTGCCGAAAAATGGGCACTTACGGGCACAGAAGGGGAATTTCGGGCGTCAGCATTCGATGACGTTGACGGCCAGGCCGCCCCTCGAAGTTTCCTTGTACTTCTTCTTCATGTCGCGGCCGGTGTCGCGCATCGTCTTGATCGCCTTGTCGAGGCTGACCTTGTGACTGCCGTCGCCGTGCATGGCCAGACGGGCGGCGTTGACCGCCTTGACCGAGGCCATGGCATTGCGCTCGATGCACGGAATCTGCACCAGTCCACCGACGGGGTCGCAGGTGAGACCGAGGTTGTGTTCGATGCCGACCTCGGCCGCGTTCTCCACCTGCGCAGGGGCTCCGCCCAGGCGCTCGCACAAGGCACCGGCGGCCATCGAGCAGGCCGAGCCGACCTCGCCCTGGCACCCGACCTCGGCGCCGGAGATCGAGGCGTTGGTCTTGAACAGGATGCCGATGGCCGCCGCCGTGAGGAGGAAGCGGACGATGCCGTCGTCGTCGGCGCCGGGCACGAACCGCACGTAATAGTGGAGCACAGCGGGGATGATCCCGGCGGCCCCGTTCGTGGGGGCGGTCACGACCCGCCCGCCGGCGGCGTTCTCCTCGTTGACGGCGAGGGCGTAGAGGTTGACGAAGTCCATGATGTGCAGCGGGTCGTCGCCGGTTGGCGGTTCGGCCAGGCGTCGGTGGAGGCCGGGGGCTCGACGAGGGACCCGGAGCCCGCCGGGCAGGATGCCCTCGGTGTGGCAGCCGGCCTCGACGCAGTCGGCCATGACCCGCCAGCGATACAGCATCCCGTCGCGCACCTCGGCCTCGTTGCGCCACGCCTGCTCGTTGCTCAGCATCACATCGCTGATCGAGAGGTCGCGCTCGGCGCAGACGGCCAGCAGCTCATCCCCCGAGCTGAACGGGTACCGGACCAGCGTGTCGTCGACCACGATGCGATCGAGGCCATCGGCTTCCTCATCGATCACGAACCCGCCGCCGACCGAGTAGTAGGTGCGCTGACGGATCTCGTCGCCGTCGGCCCGGAGGGCGGCGAACGTCATCCCGTTGGGGTGGCCGGGCAGCGACGTACGGAGGTGGAGGATCACATCATCGGGAGCGAAGGCGATCTCGTGACGACCGAGAAGGCGGACTCGACCGCCGGCGGCCATCGCCTCGACTCTGGCGTCGCTCGTGGTTGTGTCGACGGTCGCCGGATCCTCGCCCTCGAGCCCGAGCAACACCGCCTTCGGCGTGCCGTGCCCCTTACCGGTGGCACCGAGCGAACCGTAGAGATTGACTTCGACCCTCGCCACGTCATCCAGCAATCCATCATCCGCCAGCCCGGTGACGAACATGTTGGCCGCCCGCATCGGCCCGACCGTGTGCGACGACGACGGTCCGATCCCCACCGAATACAGATCGAACGCACTGAGAGCCATGATCCATTCTGGCCCCCGACGCCACCAATGACGAGAGACTGCTGCCAGGTGACCATGATCGGCTTGTCGGCGGTGCGCGGGAGCGGGAGCGGGAGCGATCCGCCGCGGACCCGAGGATCAGCCGATCGATCGGTTGACGTAGGCCTGCCCGATGGTGAACGCCATGACCCCGGATCCCAGGCCGATGACCAGAAGGACCAGCAGGATACGGGCCGATCGTGGCGTGTCGCCTCGGGCGAGCCATCCCCCGGCCATGAAGGCCCCGAGCGGGATCAGGCCGCCGACGTAGTGGATGTAGAGCTGCAGGATGCCCTGCCCTTGATCCAGCAACTTGATGCCGAGCAGCGCCTGCCCGACCAGTGCGATCTGGGCGGCCAGGAACGACCACCTTGTTGCTCCCGAGGCCGGGCGGGCCTTCCGCACATCCCAGGTCAGGAGGGCAACCGACACAGCCAGGACGACGAGCGTCAGCAATCCCCACCAACGGTGGACAGCCGAGCTGATGATGATGTTGTCGATGACGCCGTCGCCGACGTCTTGAGCAAGCACGGCGAAGACTCTAGCCTGCGTTGCCGCCGGTCGGCGGTCGTCCGATGGCGGGGCGCCCTGGCGGCTACGGTTGGGCCAACACCCATCCGGAAGGGACGACCATGGCCGATGAATCGACGATCGACATTCGTGTAGGCGAGGCGATCGAGTTGGCGCAAGCCGCCCGGGACCGGGCCTACTCCCCCTACTCCGACTTTCCGATGGGGGCGGCCGCCGTCGACGAAGCCGGGCGGTCGGTGTCCGGCGCCCTCGTCGAGAACGTGTCGTTGGGTCTGGCAATGTGCGCCGAGCGGGTGGCTC
The DNA here is from genome assembly GCA_041584095.1 of Acidimicrobiales bacterium. Classification (GTDB taxonomy): domain Bacteria; phylum Actinomycetota; class Acidimicrobiia; order Acidimicrobiales; family SZUA-35; genus JAHELU01. The sequence goes on from JBFHEP010000125.1 coordinate 8,543, forward strand.
TGTTCTCGGCGGTCAATGACCGGGTCAAGCCGGTGGTGCTGGCGCTGGCCTCACGTCGTACCGGCGACGAGATGACGTTCCCCTGCGGCGCCTGCCTTCAGGTGGCACTGGAATTGACGGGGCCGGATCTGCTGGTGGTTGCAGTCGATCCCGACGGCGTCAGCGATCGGGCCCGCCTGGGCGATCTCATCACCCGAGGGCCGCAACGCCACCATTTCGAGCCCGGCGGAACAGAATAATCCCACCGACCAGCGATACGCGGCGCGCCTCCCGTTTGGCTGCCGGTGGTGGCGGGTATCGTCGGACCATGGCCAAATACGTCGTGCACGTCCGAACGCCAATGAATCAGGCGGCCGCCTTCGATTACATGGCCGACCTGAGAAACTTCGAGGGCTGGGATCCCGGCGTTCTCGAGGTCCAACAGGTGGAGGGCTCATCACCCGCCGTCGGGTCGGAATACGATGTCACGGTCCAGGCCGTGCCCAAGACGATGACGTTGCGGTACCGGATCACCGACTACGACCCCGGCCACCTCGTCGTCGCCCGGGCCGAAAGCACCCTGCTCACCTCCGTCGACCGCATCACGGTCGACACCGACGACGAGGGCACGACCGTCACCTACGACGCGGAACTCACCCTCAATGGCCCACTGGCGATCGCCGACCCGCTCCTCGGGATCGCCTTCCAACGGATCGGCGATCGGGCCGCGGCCGGCCTGGTCGAGGCTCTCAACGGCGAGCAGGTCGAGTGGCCGGCCTCCTAGGGCCGGTCACGCGCCGACGGGATCTCACGCCCCGCCGATCAGCTCTTCGACCTCGTGGACCTCCTCGTCGTCGAGGCCGGCCACATCGACTCGGACGATACTTTTCCTGCCGGCCTCGACGTCGACCACGTCGGTGTTGACCGGCAGGCGACGGTACAAGCCGAACAGCGCTCCGAGCAGCGCGCCGGCGATGGCGGCACCGAGGACGGTGCCCACCGGCAGATCGCTGCTCAAGTACACGATGATGCCTCCGAGGACCGCACCGGCGACGGCACCGACGGCGAGTCCGATTGCGGCACGACCCACCGGTCGGGCGAAGGACGCCTGGTCTACCTTGCTCGTGGCCTCCATCGAGCGAGCGGGCGCGACCACCACATCTATCCGGCTCGATTCCAGCCCGTGCCGTTCCAGGTCGACGACCAGATCTCGCACCCGATCGGGAGGCAAACAGGGGGATTGACGTTCCATGTTGCTCATACCCCTTCTCTACCCCATCACCCCGTCGGCCAATCCCAAGACCACAAAGGAACCGTGTTGGTATGAATCTGAACAACTTCTCCATCAGTCGAGCCGCCGGGTCCCTCGTCGACACGTTGCTCGAAGCGCCGATCGTGCCGAGCTTCACCCGAATCGGCTACGAGACCCGCAAGCGGCTCGAGGACTGGACTGATCTGTCGGACTACGACCTCTCCGGGCGGACGATGGTCGTGACCGGCGCGACGTCGGGACTGGGCCGGGCGGCCGCCGAGCAGCTCGCCCGCTGCGGCGCCACCCTGATCCTGGTTGGTCGCAGCGCCGACCGCAACCAGGGTGTGGTCGACGAGATCATCCTCGACACCGGCAACACCAAGGTCTCCCAGGTGGCGGCCGACATGGGGCGTCACGACGAGGTTCGAACGCTGGCCGATCGTATCCTCAGCGACCACGACCGGCTCGACGTGCTCATACACAACGCCGGAGCGCTCACCGGCGAGCGGGAAGACGCCCCCGACGGCACCGAATCGACGGTGGCCGCCCAGGTCGTCGGGCCGTTCCTGCTGACCACGCTGCTGCTCGACCGGCTCATCGATTCCGCGCCGTCGCGAGTTCTGACCATGTCGTCGGGCGGCATGTACTCGTCGGGGCTCACGGTCAACAACCTGGAGATGCCGGCCGACGACTACAGCGGCACCGAGCAGTACTCGCGGGCCAAACGAGCGCAGGTCACGCTGAACGAGATGTGGGCCGAGCGCTTCGGTGGGCAGGGCGTGCACTTCCACACCCTCCATCCTGGATGGGCCGACACGCCGGGAGTCGATCGATCGCTGCCGACTTTCTCCAAGGTCGCAGGCCCGCTGCTGCGCACAGCCGAGCAGGGTGCCGACACACTGGTGTGGCTGGCCGCCGACGACGAGGCGCTGACCTCGAACGGCTCCTTCTGGCTCGACCGCCGCATCAGGCCGATCCACAAGCTCAGGTCGACCCGACGCACCGATACGCCGGATCGGCGGCGGCAGCTCTGGCAATGGGTCGTTGAAAGGAGTGGCGTGGATCCGGCCGACCGTGCCGGGGGCTGATGAGCGGGCCGTCGCACACGATTCTGGTCTTCGGCGACCAACTGAACCGCCGCATCGGCGCGTTGGCCGACGCCGACCCCGACACCGCCCGGATTCTTCTTGTCGAGAGCGAGGGGTTGCTGACCGCCGGACGCCACCGTCAACGCAATCATCTGGTGGTGACCGCCATGCGACGGTTCGCCGATGAGCTGATCGACGCCGGATTCGAGGTCGACCGGCGGCGGGCGCCGACGATGCGGGCCGGGATCGAGGCCCACCGAAGCGAGTCCAGTCCCGACCAGATGATCGCCACGGAGCCCAATTCACGGCGAGCCCGCGTCCTGTGCCGCGACCTCGACGTCGAACTGCGGGCGAGCAACCAGTTCCTCTGCCACCACGACGATTTCGCTGCCTGGGCCGACGCCCGCTCGACCATGAAGCTGGAGGACTTCTACCGCTGGAACCGGGCCCGCCTCGGCTATCTCATGGACGGCGAGGGGGGCGGTGACAGCGACAGCGCCCAGCCGGTCGGCGGCCGCTGGAACTTCGATCAAGACAACCGCGAGCCTCCGCCGGACGACGTGTCGATCTTCGCGTCGCCCCCCACCTCCCGTCTCGACGACGTGGATCGTGA
>JBFHEP010000126.1:0-11465 GCA_041584095.1 Acidimicrobiales bacterium
GGATCCGACCGACTTCGAGATCGTCTACCAGGACACGGCGGCCGCCCCCTACGACACCGGCGCCACCGGCTCCCAGACCCTGCTCAACAACGGTCGAGCCGTGGTCGAGGCGTCCCAGCAGGTGGCCGAACAGCTGAAAGCACTGGCTGCCGATCGGTTGGAAGCCGCCGTCGGCGACATCGTGCTCGCCGACGGCGCGGCCTCGGTCGCCGGTAGCCCGTCAGTCTCGGTGTCGATCAACGAACTGGCCGCCGAGGCGGCTGGTGGCGAACTGCTCCTGGGGCACGGTTCGGGAACGCCGGGCGAGTATCCGGAGCTCGTCGGCGCAACCTGCGTCGGCGACCACGGCGTCGCGGCCTGGGCCTCCCCTCAGTTCTCCTGCCATGCCGTGCGGATTCGCCTCGATCGTGACACCGGCGTCGTGCGGGTACTCGAGGTGGCGGCCGCCCATGACTCCGGCACGATCATCAATCCGATGGGGGCGCTCGGCCAGGTTCACGGCGGGATCATGATGGGTATGGGCCAGGCCCTGACGGAGGGCACCGTCTACGACGACGAGGGCCGCCAGCGCAACCCGATGCTGCTGGAGTACAAGCTCCAGACGGCGGCCGACGCGCCGGAGATCACCGTCGAGTTCATCCAATCGGGAACACCCGGGCAAGGCCCGAAGGGGGCGAAGGGGCTGGCCGAAGCCCCGAACGTGGCGACGGCCGCCGCGATCGCCAACGCCATTGCCAAGCTCGTCGGCGGCCCGGTCCGACAGCTGCCGATGACGGCCGAACGCATTTGGTCGGCCATCCAACAAACGAACAGGCGGAAGGCCGGGAACGAAACGGGAGACAACGGATGAGCGCATTCGTCATCGCATCAACCGTCGACGAGGCCGTCTCTCTGCTGGCCGACGGCGCCCGGATTGTCGCCGGCGGAACCGACCTCGTCGTCGGTCACCGTCAAGGCAAAGCCCCGCTCCCCGACCGTCTCGTGGCCATCGACCGAATCGCGGCCCTCCGGGGCATCGAATCCAACGGCGCCGACGAGCACGTTCTCCGCATCGGGGCCCTGGTCACCCACGCCGAGCTGATGACCGACGCCGCCATCGTCGGCTCCTACACCGCACTGGCCGACGGGGCCGCCCTCGTCGGCTCACCCGCCACCCGCAATGCGGGCACCATCGGCGGGAATGTCATGAACGGTTCCCCGGCCATGGACACCGGAGCTCCACTGGTGGTGCTCGGCGCTCGGTTTCAGCTCGTGTCCGGCCGAGGAACCCGGATCGTCGAGCCGCACCAGCTGTGGACCGGACCAGGTACCACCTCAGCCGATGATGACGAACTGTTGACCGCCTGCCTACTCCCCTCCCGGTCGCCCTCATCGGGCAGCGCCTACGTCCGCCTCGAATACCGCAGGGCGATGGAGATCGCCGTTGTCGGAGCCGCCGCCTCGCTCGACCTCGACGGCGGTTCCGTGTCGTCGATCCGGGTGGCGCTCACGGCTGTGGCGCCAACGATCCTCGAGGTCACCGGGCTCGAGGATCTGACCGGACGAGCGGTCGACGACGATCTCCTGGCCACGGTGGCCGCCGAGGCGCGCGACCAGGCCACGCCGATCTCCGATCTGCGGGCATCCGACGCCTATCGCCGGCACACCGTCGGCGTCATGGCTCAACGGGCGGTGGCCGCGGCCGCAGCCCGAGCCAGAGGCGAGCGACTCGCCGTACCCGTCAACCGATCCGTCGGCATCGGCGCAGCCGACTCCATCACGGGGGGTTCCCGATGACCACGTCGATCTCGTATCTGCTCACCGTCAACGGTGTCGACTACCCGGTCAGCGGTCCGAACCACCTCAGCCTCCTCAACGCCGTGCGTAACCAGGTCGGCCTCACCGGCACCAAGGAGGGCTGCGACGACTGCGAGTGCGGCGCTTGCATGATGCTGCTCGACGGTCGACCGGTGAACTCCTGTTCCTACCTGGCCGCCCAGGCTCAGGGCCGGGAGATCACGACCGTCGAGGGCTTGTCGGAGGGTGAGGATCTCGCCCCCCTGCAGCAGGCGATCCTCGACGCCGGCGGCGTGCAGTGCGGATTCTGCACTCCTGGGATGCTGATCTCGGCCCAGGCCCTACTCCAACACGAGGAGCATCCCTCCGACGATGCCATCCGCATCGGCCTGTCGGGAAATCTGTGCCGCTGCACCGGCTACACCAACATCGTCGCCGCCGTGCAAAGCCTCGTGTCGGATGGGTACGATTCCAAGCCGGAAGGCGTATGAGCCCCCAGCCGTGAGGCGAATGTTTTGATGAACTGTCGACACTGTCGCACCCCGATGGACCAGGTCTTCGTCGACCTCGACGAGTCACCGCCGTCCAACTCCTACCTCACCGACCTGAACCAGCCGGAGAACACCTACCCGCTGCGGGTTCTGGTGTGTCAGAACTGCTGGCTCGTCCAAACCGAGGACTTCGCCGCGGCCGACGAGTTCTTCGCCTCCAGCTACGCGTACTTCAGCTCTTACTCCACATCGTGGCTGGGCCATGCGAAGGCGTACGTCGACGAGGTGGCCGAGCGGTTCGGTCTCGACGAAAACAGCCGCGTCGTCGAGGTGGCGGCCAACGACGGCTACCTGCTGCAATACGTCGCCGAGCGGGGCATTCCCTGCCTCGGCGTCGAACCCACGCTGAGCACTGCGCAGGCCGCCCGTGAGAAGGGATTGGAGATCGTCAATCAGTTCTTCGGCGTGGCGCTCGCCGAGCGGCTGGTGGCCGACGGCCACCGTGCCGACCTGACGGTGGCGAACAACGTCCTGGCCCATGTGCCCGACGTCAACGACTTCGCGGCAGGCTTCGCAGCCCTGTTGAAACCAGACGGCGTGTCGACCTTCGAGTTCCAGCACCTGGTTCCGCTGGTCGACGAGTGCCTGTTCGACACGATCTATCACGAGCACTACTCGTATCTCTCGCTGATCGCCGTCGAACAGGTTCTGGCCACCGCCGGTCTGACCGTGTTCGACGTCACCGAGATCCCGACCCATGGCGGCAGCCTTCGGGTGTTCGCCCAACGCTCCGATACCGGCGAACGAGCCCGAACGGCGGCCGTCGATGAGCTGCTGGCCCGTGAACAGGCTTCCGGGGTGAACACCGTCGACTACTACAAGGGTTTCCAGTCCCGAGTCGACGACATTCGCCAGGGTCTGCTCGATTTTCTTGCCAAGGCCGAGGCGGATGACAAGTCGATCGCCGCCTACGGGGCGGCGGCCAAGGGCAACACCCTGCTGAACTACAGCGGCGTCGGCACTGACCAGATCGACTTCGTCGTCGACGCCAACCCGCACAAACAGGGCCAGTTCCTGCCCGGCAGTCACGTGCCGATCGTCGCCGAGGACCACCTACGGGCGGCCAAACCCGACTACGTGCTGGTGCTGCCGTGGAACCTGCTCGATGAGATCTCCCACCAGCTCCGATACATCGGCGACTGGGGCGGTCGCCTGGTGCGCGCCGTACCCACCATCACCATCGTCGAACCACCCGATGGAGAGAACTAGAGCGAGACGATGAGCGACAACCCCCAACCACTCGGCGGCCCCAACCCCCAGCCGCTCGGCGGCCCCAACCCCCAGCCGCTCGGCGGCAATGAGATGCCACGATTCGGCGGAATCGCCACGTTCATGCGGCTGCCCGGCTCGTCAGAACCCGCCGAACTCGACGTCGCCGTCGTCGGCGTCCCGTTCGACATCGGCACGTCGAACCGGCCCGGCGCCCGGTTCGGTCCCCGCGGCATCCGCTCGGAGTCGGTCCTGCTGCGGCCCTACAACATGGCGACGAGGGCCGCCCCGTTCGACAGCCTGCGGATCGACGACTGCGGCGACGTGGCCACCAACCCCTACAACCTCGCCGATTCCGTGTCCCGTATCGAGAACCACTACAGAGGTCTCCTCGACCACGACCTACGTGCCGCCACGATGGGCGGCGATCACACGATCGTCCTGCCGATCCTGCGCGCCATGGCCGCCAAACACGGACCGGTCGGGCTGGTCCACATCGACGCCCATACCGACATCAACGACACCATGTTCGGCGAGAAGATCGCCCACGGCACCCCGTTCCGCCGGGCCGTCGAGGATGGCCTGCTCGATTGCGATCGGGTCGTGCAGATCGGTGTGCGGGGCACTGGCTACGCCGCCGATGACTTCGACTGGTCCCGTGATCAGGGTTTCCGGGTCGTACAGATCGAGGACTGCTGGCACCGCTCGCTCGAACCGCTGATGGCGGAGGTCCGGGACCAGGTCGGGGGATCCGATGGCAACGCACCGGTCTACCTCAGCTTCGACATCGACGGTATCGATCCGGCTTTCGCGCCCGGCACCGGAACACCGGAGATCGGAGGCCTGACAACGGTGCAGGCGCTCGAGATCATTCGGGGCTGCCGGGGACTCGACATCGTGGGTTGCGACCTGGTCGAGGTGGCACCGGCCTATGACCTGTCCGGGTCGACGTCGTTGCTCGCCGCCAACCTCGTCTACGAGATGCTGTGCGTGTTGCCCGGCGTCGAGTACCGCAGCTGAGGGCCGTCGCGTGCGACCACAGAGTTCGAGCGGGTCGTAACTGAAAAGTAAAAATCGGCGGATCCGCTACGCAAGCGGTGGTTCGCGGCCTGATCCGACAAGCAGGTCGGACCCATCCACCCACGCCCCCGTCGCGGACCATATTTTGTCGATCGTAGACATCCGTTCTTTGGCCTACCTGAGCGCTCTGGGCGGGGCGTGCTCGACCGCCGTGGAGGCTCCATGACGACCGAGGTTGTAACTCTCAGCGAATTGTCCGGGCGGGTCGGCGTCGACGTTGACCTGCTCAAGCGCATGATACGAACCGGTGCACTGCCCGAGGCGGCCAAAGTGGCCGCACCGGACGGTCCGACCTGGGTTGTTCCGGCGAGGATGGTCGATCAGCTGGTGAACCGCCACGGTTGGACGGTGACGTCGGTGGATCTGACCGACGAAGGTCCGTCGCTCACCGTGACCGACGACGTGTCGAATATCGACGTGTCGAACGACGACCTGTCGAGCATCGACCCGTCGAGCGACGGACGGGAACTCGTGCACCGACCCGAGCCCGGCCACGACGTGACCGCCAGGGTCTACGAGCAGTCCACCGAGGAGATCACGGTGGCCGAGATCGTCGACGGCGCCCTCCTCAACCGGCTGCTGGGGGCCCACGAGGAGCGGGCCGAGGCCGAGGCTCGAGCCCGAGAGTCGCAGCGGGCCATGGCGGCCATGGCCGCCGGTCAGCAGCGGATGGTGCGCGAACTGGCCGAGGAGCGTTACGAACGCCAGCAGACGGTCGACCGGCTTCGCGACGAGCGGTCGGCCCGGATGATCACCGATGCCAAGATGGCCGAGTTGCGGGCCCGGGTCGAAAGGGAGCACGCGGTCGCGGAAAACGAACGCCTGGCCCGCCTTGCCGCCACCCGACGTTCGATCGAGGCCGAACGTGAGGCAGCGGCCGCGCTGGCGTCGATGGGGTGGCTGGCTCGGCGACGTTTCGAGAAGCGCAAGTTCGGTCAAGCTCCCGACCGCGCCTGACCACCGACGCCTCGCTCGAAAATCAACCGTCGGTCAGGCTTGCGTCGCCATCGGGTGCCGGGTCGCCCTCGTCGCCGTCTCCGCCGCCGCCGACGCGGAGGTACAGTGGCGCAGACTCGTCGGTCCGATTCCGGAAACCTGACACGCCGACGACCGTCCAGCGGAGGGTGCGCCCCTCGTAGCGATCGACATCGATTGTCCAGGTCGGACGTGAACGCCATCGGCTCCGTTCGACCCGGCGCCAGTCGCCGTCGTCGGTCTTCACGAACACGAAGAACCGATAACGCATGTTCTCGTTTGAGCCGTCGGCTTCGAGGGTCACACGACCGGCGACCGTGGTGGCATTCTGCTCGTCGGGAGTGCCGGGCGCGATGGCACGAACAGAGGGCCCGCTTGGTGCGGCCGTGGTGGCGGTCGTGCTCGTCGACGGGGTGGTAGTGGTGGAGTCCGGTGCGGTCGTCGACGATGCGGCGGTCGTCGGCGTGGTGGCGGATGACGGTGTGGTAGCGGATGTCGGCGGCGCAACCGTCGTCGGCGGCGCAACCGTCGTCGGCGTCCAGTCGAGGTCGGTTCCGGTCAACGCCCGGTCGGGCTCCACGATCTGCGCGGAGAAGAACCCGGAGCCCTCGCCTGGCCCGAGCGTTCCGGTTGACCGGGCGGACGTGTCGTCATCGGATGCGTCGCCGGGCGGGAGCGGGTCGGATCCGATTTCGGCCTGGGCCGGCGAACCGGCGAGCCGATCGGCCGTTGCCGCAGCCGAAGCCGATTCGACGGCCGACGGCCGGTCGGTCGCTTCGTCGTCGCCACCCAGCGACTGCCCGTTGCGGGAGATGAACGCGGCGAAGACGACAACCAGGACGACGGCCACGCCGAGCGCCGCGAGCGGCCATTTGCCGCCATCGGCGAACGCCACGCTCCAACCCCGAGCCGGTTCGACGGGCACGGTGTAGGGGTTCGGCCGCTGGAAAGGCAACTCATTGGTCTCGAGATTGATCGATATCGTCGGGTCGCCGACGCGTGGCCCGTCGTCGGCCAGCACCGATGTTCTGGGCGGGGCGGTCACGGGCACCTCGCTGGTGACGACATCGAGGCCGTTGAGACCATCAGATCCCTCGGTCCCATGCAGAAGCTGGTCGGAGCCCATAGTGCCCACCTCCACGACACAGCCTACATTCCTATCGACACCCTTGTTGACGCGGCACCGTCGTCGGTGCCGTGGTCGGTCACGTGAACCGGGCGAACCGCGCTCGCCGCTGTTCGTGTTGGAGCCAGTCCTCGGCGGCCCGGCTGCGGCGGTTGAGTTGGATGATGGAGGCCTCCGAGACCTTGCCGATCCCTGCACGGCGGTTGAGCTCGGCGTTGACCTGAGCGTGCGGGCGGCCGGTGAGATCGACCAGCTCCCTGGTCAAATCATTGTTCATTCGCCTCAGGCGATCGCGCTCGTTGCGGTCGACTCGGGTGAACGGTGTCGACGACGTCGCACCGACGGCCGGCAGTGGAAGCTGCCGGAGATCCAGCGTGAGAGCCTCGAGATTGAGCTGCTCGTCGGCCCCCCGCTCGTCGAGGCCCGGCTCGTCGTGTGCACTCAGAACATCCTGTTCGGCATCGGCGTCGGTTGCGGTGGCGGACAGCACCGAGAACAGCGACATCTGGTCGGTGTCGGCGTCGCGGGTCCGGTCGTACTCGGACTCCCTGGTGTTCTTGGTCAGGCTGTGGCGGCGGGAGTCGGCGATGGTGAGACCGTAGTGGCGAAGTCGGATGTCGTCGGGAATGAACATGTACGCTCGCTGGCGGCCTCCACCGGCGATGTGGCGGACGATGCGGCCGACGGCCTGCCGGAAGAACAGTTCGGTTGTGGTCGTCGTGGCGTAGACGGCTACCCGCAGCCGGGGTATGTCGACGCCCTCTGAGACCATACGCACGGCGACGATCCACGGCTCGCGGCCCTCACCGAACTCCGCTATCCGGGCCGAGGCATCGGGATCCTCGCTGGTGGCGACGATGGGCTTCTGCCCGAACCGACGACGAAGCAGATCGGCGATACCCCTGGCGTGGTCCTGGTCGGTGGCGATGACCAACCCCCCGGCGTCGGGGTGGGTGGTGCGGATCTTCATGAGCTGGTCGTTGGCGTGCCCGATCACCGTCGGCAACCACTCCCCCTCCAGGCTCAGCGCGGCCCGGAGGCGCTGGTTGGCATGGATTCGAGCCAGGGCGTCGTCGAACGACGCGGCGAGCACCGCCCCATCCGGCGCGGTCCACTCCATGAAACCGCCGAAGCGTGGAAAGTACACGGGTCGAACGACCCGTCCGTCACCCAGAGCATCGCCGTAGCCGTACTCGATGTCGGGTACAACGACGTCGTGGTCGTAGCGGACGAAGGGGATGGTGTTGGTGTCCGAACGGAACGGGGTACCCGAGAGGGCCAGACGGCGACCGGCGCCATCGAAGGCCACGCGGACACCATCACCCCAGGTTCGCTCCTCACCGGCGTGATGGATCTCGTCGAGTACCACGAAGCCACCCTGGGACAGAGCGAAGAAGGGCTCAGGGCTGCTGCCGACCTGTTGGTACGTCGTGACCACACCATGGGCGTCGGCCGGAATCATGTCACCCGGCTGCCAGTCGGTCACGAGGTGAAGGCCGAATCGCTGTGCGGCGTCGGCCCACTGCTCCTTCAGGTGACGCGTCGGAGCCACGACGACCAGGCGGCCCGGCAGATTGGCCATCGTCATCCGTGCGGCGGTGAGCGCAAACGTCGTCTTGCCCGCACCGGGGGTCGCTACGGCGAGGAAATCCGGCTGCCCTGAGGCCAAGAACGCATCCAGCGCCCGTCGTTGCCAGACCCGCAGGCGTAGTGTCGATGCCGCTGTGGAGGAAACCATCGGTCGGACAGTCTGCCAGCATCGGTCGACGATGCCACCGACGTCACCTCCATCGCGAACGGTGTCGCAGTGGCAGCGACGAGCGGTCGGTGCCTGGTGTCAGATCAACCGTCGCGGGGCGGCCCGTTCGGGTCGAACGGCGCCGGGTAGCACTGATCCGGAATGGGTAGCTCGAACTGCTCGCAGTAGGCCGTGGCCGCCGCATGATCAGCGAATCCGGCGACGTAGATGTTCCAGAATCCGGGCAGCAGGCTCGGGTACGGGTCGGACGGTGAGAGCATCACATTCTCATGGCCGGCCGCCCGGAAGTCGTCGAACTGCTTCAACGCCTCGGCCCACCCTTGATCGGAGATACTCACCGATGAGAGGTTGGCCCGGTGGGTTGCGGTCAGTTCGGGGGCGAGCACGTAGACGTCGATCGGGTTGGTGCTGGCGGTCTGGCCACCGGAGGTGACCGTCACCGAGATCGTGTGCCGGCCTTCGGGCAGGATCAGCACCGGCAGATAGTCGAGCGCCGGTTCCTGCGGGATGTCGTCGACCACGACCAGGTACTGCGAGCCGTTGGGCACCCCTTCGATCGTCATCTCGTATTGTGTTTCCACCTCGAGGGGCCCATCGGCTGCGCCTTCCAACGTGAGAACCGGTGAATCCGAGAGCACGGTCGGTGCGGCCGGATCGGTCGCTTCGCCGGTTGTGGCTCCGTCGCCTTCGAGATCCTCCTCCACCAGATCGGCGGCCGGATCGTCGGAATCGGCGGCAAAGGTTGCCGAGTCGTCGTTGTTGCGCACGAACACCCAGTAGCCGGCCGCCAGGGCCAGGACACCGAGCAGTGCCGCAATCGGGATCATCCAGCGACTGCGATCCTGCTGGACCGGCAGGGCCGGGGCCAGCTCGAGCTGGGCGCGGCCGGGCTGACGCGGTCCCTGACCACCCGGGTCACCGGGAGGGCCGGCCTGACGACGATCCGGACCGCTGAACCGGTCGCCGAAACCGTTCATGTCCTCCTCGTAGACGGACGTGTAGTCGTAGTCGGCCGCCGGGGGCGGTCCGCCTGCCATCTGGGATCGATATCGATCCTGCTCCCCCTGGCTCGGGACCGCTGTCGGGCCGGGCCCTCGAGCCACTGAGAGGGGGTGGGGTGGCGCTCCCTGCTTGGGTGCGGATTGCGACGGCTGAAAGCTCGCTGCGCCCGGCCCGTCTTGTCGGATCGGCTGCACCGAGGTGCGGTCGCCGCCAGGGGCCGACGGGCTCACCGTCAGGTTCTCGTCGTCGGGCACCGAGGCGAAAACACCTAGGTCGGCCGGTCGGGGCGGACCACTGTGGTCTCCATCACCGCCGGTCTGTGCCAGCGGCGGCAGGTCCAGTCGCCGGACCGGTCGAGGCGACGTGTCAACGGCATCCTCTCCCAGATCGAGACTCGAGAAGTCGCCGGTCGACCACTCGGGATCGGGGTGATCAGAGGAAGGGGGCGGTCCGCTCGGCGCCCTGCCTCGGCCGTCGTTCACCGCTCCGTTTTCGTTTCCGGTCTCGGCCACGGCCGATCTCCTATCTCGCCTTGTTCACTGCGATCGTCGTGGCTCCACGACACCATCACACACCTGGGCGGCACGCTCAACCCGTCTCGATTGCTCCGTGCCATCGACAGCCGCTGATTCGGCCCTCATCGAAGCCCACCACGCCAGCTCTACCACAGATCGCCAGCCTTGTACACGGGCTCATCCGTAAACCGGCTGTTGGCAGAATTCTCGCTTTTGTCGGATTCATGGGCTGGCCGCCTTTCGCCAACTTCGCAGCCGCACCCACCAATACTACCGACACCCGGGGCATCTACGCCGCGGCAAGCCTCTCCCCGGTCGAAGTCGCCCCGGGGTTTGGGATCGAGCCTGCCGTCTGTTCTACGCTCGGAACCCATGACCGAAGCCGAGGAGCCGGCCGTATCCCGGCACGAAGACGGCGTTACACGGTCCGATGGGACGATCGACACGGCGTATCGGGTCCCCCTGAGCTACATCGATCGATCTCGCCGGTACTACGCCGCGCAGGGTTACGAGCAGCCGTATCGCTGGGTGACGAATGAGTCGGCGCCATTTCACGAACCCCGACAGCCGGTGAAGGCCAGCCGCCTGGCAGTGGTGACAACGTCGTTTCCGGAGGAGACTCACGACGGACGACGACCACCCAAGTCGGCCAGGGCCATTGCCGCCGATCCGCCGCCCGCGGCGATGTACACCGACGATCTCTTCTGGCACAAGACGGCCACCAACACCGACGACATCGAGTGTTTTCTCCCGTTGCGGACGTTGACGGAATTCGTCGACGACGGTCGTCTGGGATCGCTGAACCAGCGGTTCTTTGCGGTTCCGACCACCTACAGTCAGCGAGCAACGCAAGCCGACGCCGAGACGATAGCCGAGTGGTGCCGGGAGGACGAGGTCGACCTGGTGATCCTCATTCCGCTGTGACCGGTATGCCACCAAACCGTGAGTTTGGTCGCACGTCATCTCGAGGAGGCAGGATTCTCGACGGTGATCATCGGCAGCGCCCGTGACATCGTCGAACAGGCGGGCGTGGCGCGGTTCGTGTTCACCGATCTGCCCCTGGGCAACCCGTGCGGACCTCCGGGCGACCGTTTCGCGCAACGCCTCGTCGTGGGGTCGGCGCTGCGGCTGTTGGAGTCGGCCTTCCAATCGCGAACCACCGTCCAGGCCCCCGTTCACTGGCCCGACCACGAGTGGCGACGCTCCTACATGGCCATCGGCAGCCCGGATGGGCGACGGTCAGCGAAGAACGAAGAACGAGATCGCCTCGACGTGTGAGGTGTGCCCGAACAGATCGAACACCGTACTGACTCAAGTCATCAACCGCTGGTGAAGTCGATGACGAGTTCCGGGGGCGTGGCCGACTCGCGACTCGCCAAACTCAACGACGTAGACGACGTGGTGGTCACAGCAACCGAATACGTGCCATTCCCCGAGATCAACGACGTGACGTCAACCTCCTTCCACAACCC
>JBFHEP010000127.1:0-11414 GCA_041584095.1 Acidimicrobiales bacterium
CAGACCAAAACCGGCGACGCCGGAGTTCGCACGCCATGGTGGCGCCGGATCACGGCGGTGTTCACGTTGAGTTCGATGGTGGTGTTTGCCGGGCTGTTTCTGGCCGGAATCATCACCCTCACGCTTCTGATGGTGCTCTATCTGCTGGAGCAGGCAATCGCCTGAACCCGGGGCGGATCGTCCGTCTCGATCAGCGGCCGAACAGGCCTCGCTTGGCCCCCCCGCCGTCATCGGCCGACGATGAGGAGGCCGAACCGGTGACCGCCGTTGCCGGGCTGTCCGACGAGCCGTTGGCGCCGTTGGTCGGATCCGTGTCGCCTCCGTTGGCAATGATCGACAGCTCACCGTTCATGGAAACGCTTGGCGTGGCGGTTCCTGATCCGCTGTCGATGGTGATGTCGGTGGCGGCGTCGGCGACACCGCTCAGCTCCCCGAAGCCCGACTCCGCCAGTTCGACGCGGTAGTACGGCCTGTACTGGAAGACCACTTCCTCGAGACGAAAGATTCGCGCGTGCTCGACGCCCTGGTCGTTACGCATTTGTTCGACGAATCCCACGGCATCATGGATGTCGTCGGTTTGGTGGTAGCCCGGCTTACCGTCGGAACCACGATAAATGACCATGTGTGACATGGATGCTCCTCTGTTGGTCTGGTTCGGTCCCCCACCTACCTTCGGCGCCGGCAGGAGACATGCGGCGGTCGCAAACCGACCGCTCCCAGCATTCCAGATCGGAGCGACAAAGAAAACCCCTCATGGACGGAAGCCAGGATCCTCGCAGCATCGCCAGAGCCGGCCATACCGGCGACCGAGGCCTGGTCGCGGCCGGACTCGCCGCCGACGACCCCCGAGCCCGAGCAGTGGCCATCGGCGCCGCGGTCAGGCTCGGCCTGCTCGATTCCGATCGGCTCGTCGAGTTTCTGACCGACGAAAGTCTTGACGTCCGATATCGGGCCCTCGAGGTTCTACCCCACCTGATTGATCGAGCCGAAGCGGCCGATGCGGTCATCGCCCAGTTGGACGATCTCGAGCTTGCCGAGCTTGCAGCATTCACCCTCGGTGAAATCGACCCTCGGGGTGGCGCCAGGACCCGGGCCGTCGAAGCGTTGCGCCGGCAAGCCACCGGCCACGAGGATGCCCTGTGCCGCGAGTCCGCCGTCGCTGCGCTTGGCGCTCTCGGTGACGGGTTGGACGCCATCCTTGCGGCGTGCGATGACATAGCCACGGTCCGCCGTCGAGCGGTGCTGGCTCTCGCCCCGTTCGAGGGACCCGACGTCGACGCGGCGCTCGCCCGGGCGGTCGACGATCGTGACTGGCAGGTGCGACAGGCGGCCGAAGACCTGTTGTCGGTCGACACCCGGCAGGATTCCGAGAACTGAACCCGCCGTGGCGGGAGTCAGACGTCGTCGACGTCGACGATGTGCTGAGCCTCGAGCCCCCAGCTCGACCCCTCCGACCAGTCCTCACGTTTCCAGATCGGGACGGTTGCCTTGAGCGTGTCGATCCCGAATCGGGCCGCATCGAACGCCGCACTGCGATGGGGCGACGACACGGCAACAACGACGGCCGCCTCGGTCAACGGGACCTCGCCGATGCGATGGAGCAGGACGATGCGGGCCAGGTCGGGCCACCGACCGCGAGCACGGGCTGCGATCTCCTCGAGCCGGGGAACGACCTGCGACTCGTAGGCCTCGAATTCCAACCTGGTCACGCCCTCCCGGCCGGTCGAGTGGTCGCGGGCGGTGCCGGTGAAGACCACCACGGCACCACAGCTCGGGTCGATCACCCACTCCGATGCCTCCCGCACCGGTAGCGGCAATGACGACAACCCGGCCCAGGTGTTGCCACCGTCGGGCGGCTGGAGCGGCTTGTGCACCGCCGCCGAATCGGTGGACGCGTGGTCTGGCGACCTGGTCGAAAGATCTTCCACCGCGCCAGCCTACCCGGCCGCCGGATCGGCGTCGTCCGAACACCGGTGTCGAGGAGAGTAGTTCGACCCAAACCGGTCGGCGGTCAACTCGCCGCGAAATGTCGTCCGGTACTTAGTAGTACGCTGTAGCCCGTGTCGTTCAACGGTGAGGAGTCTTTCCCGGGGGGTCCTGTGCCCGATCCCTCGAAGCGTCATTGGCGTCACCCGTCCGAGTTGGCGGCCACTTCGGCCACCACACCGGCGCCGACGGTGCGGGAGGCCGGACTCGGCCCGATGGTGTTGACCGGGGTGCTGGCGGTCGGGGCGGTGTCGGGTCTGCTGGTCGCACTGTCGGTCGGCGGGCTCTCCCTCTTCGACGCAGGCGGTGTGCGTGTCGCCGACCGCGATCTGGCCGGAGCCGCTATTGGTCAACGAATCGACGCCGACTCCGACGCAGGAGCCGACATCGAGGTCGACGAGCAAACCACGACAACCGCTGCCGCTGCCGTGCCCCCGACCTCGCTGCAGCTCACACCGCCTGCAGCGTCGGAGGTCGAAATCGAAGTCTGGTCGGCCACGTCCTCCGGTCCGACCGCCGATGAGGTCCTCCTCCTGGCATATGGTGTATTCGCATCACCCAACGTCGATGATCGACTGGCTTCGTACCTCGTCCACGACGGGATGGTGGTCACCAGCGCCGCCGCCGTGAGCGGCCGGGACAGGATCTGGTTGCGGGTGGCCGGTCGATGGGCCTCGGCGTCGGTTGCGATGGTCGACCCGTACACCGACGTTGCCGTGTTGCAGACGACCGAACCGCTGCCGGAGAACCTCTCGTCGTCGACGGTCGAAGCCGGGCGACCGGAACCCGGAGCCAGCGTCACGGTTCGTCTGTCGCCCACAGGGGTAGAGGCGACCGACGATGCCGAGCGCACCGGTATCGTCGCCATCCCGGGCGAGCCGGTGAAGACATCACTGAACCGGAACTGCTATGACGCGTTCACAACGTCACTCCACTCGTCGCTGGCCCCTCCCGGTTCGGCCGTCGTCGATCCCGACGGCGCGGTGATCGGTATGACGATCTCAGCCCCGCAGCCGACCACGGCGGCCGTTCCCATTGCGACGGTCATCGAGGTGGCCCACTCGATGATGGACGTCGGATCGCCGGCCTCGGTCTGGCTCGGTGTCGAAGCCGGCGCCGATACCGAGGGACGGACCCGGGTCATCGACGTGGTGAACAGGGGCCCGGCCGCCGACATCCTGATGGCCGACGACGTGATCGTCTCGATCGACGGCCAGATGGTCGAGAACCCCGATCACCTCGTGCACCTGGTTCGCGGAATCGGCACCGACGTTGACGCCGCGGTGGTCATCGAGCGCAACGGAACCGAGGAGTCGGTGAGCGTTCGTCCGGCGCCGGTCACGGCGAACCCGATTGAACTCAGCGGGTGAGCCGGCGGGCGGCCCAGATGGCGGCCCCCACCGCAGCCGCTCCGACAACACCGGCCACACCGAGCGCCAGCTCCTGGCGCTTCTGTGGACCCAAGGAGTTCAGCAGGGGTGCCGACGTTCCGAGAATGTAGACCTCCTCGCTCGTGTACTCGGCCCTCCAACCCGTGGCCCGCAGCTTGTCGGTCGCCACCACCCAGGGATGGGTGACGTAGGGTTGGAGTCCTTCGAGCAGCGAGCGGTCGGCGAACGCCATGGCGGCTCGGTGTCGCAGCCGGCCCGCTCGTTCGGGCAGTCGAACCTCCGTTTCACCTCGCAGTGCCCGGAAGGCGTCGGCTCCGATCCAACCGTCGGAAGCCACGTTGTACACGCCCTCCAGGCCTCGGTCGACGACATGGACCACGGCCCGGGCCAGATCGTCGTGGTGCAGGAATTGAACCGGCGGATCCACCTGTTCGGGCCGGATTGCCATGGCCGCTCGTAGCGCCGAACCGATCCAGCTCGCGTCCCCTTCCGACAGCGCCACAACGGGCCGCAAGACCGTGAGCCGCACGGTACTGGTCCGGGCCCAGTTCGTCGCCAGCGCCTCCAGGTCGGCCTTGAGCTGGGCGTGGGCCAGGCTCGACGGACGCAGCGGCTGACCCTCGGTGATCGGCACCGGGTTGTCACCATGGGCGCCGTACACCAGTGCGGAGGACAACAGCACGAACTGCGACACCGCACCGGACGACGCCGCTTCGAGCAGGCGGTCCAGTGCCGATCGGGCCGTCCGAACGTCGGCGTCGCGACTTCGATCCTCGGCAAGGTGGACGATGATGTCGATGCCGTCCACGATCGGCTCCAGATCGACGTCGACCAGATCGGCCACGATGCGTTCGATGGCCATCTCGGAAGCGTCGAGGGCTTTCGAATCACCGATCGGCACCCGATCCAGGGCCACGATCCGCTCCACGTCGGGGCTGTCGATCAGCAATCGGAGCACCCGTCCACCCACCGCCCCGGCAGCGCCGGTTACCAGAATCGATCCCACCCCTCTACGATGCCCTTGTGAGCAGTAGTAATCCACCCGGCGGCCAGTTCCCCTTTTTCGACTTCAACGCCCTCCTGGGAGGGATGGCGGGCGCCGACCCGTGGAAGGCGGCCGCCGACATGGCGACGTCGATCGCGTCCGGCGGCGGCTCCGAGCCGAACGTGGAACCGGCGGCCCGTATCGCCATCGAGGACCTGGCTCGCGTCGCCGAGCTCCACGTCGCCCAGGCGGTCGGTGTCGTCCTTCCTCCGGGCACCACCGTCTCCGCCGTCACCCGCTCGGTGTGGACCGCGCAGAGTGTCGCGGCCTACCGTCCGTTCTTCGAGCGCTTCGGTGAGGCTCTTTCGGCCGGCATCGAGTCGGGCTCGTCGGAACTCGTCGCCGAGGAAAGCCTGTCCTCCGATCCGGACGACCCGTTCGCCCAGCTCTTCCCAGCGCACATCATGGGTCAGCTCTTCTCCACCCTCGGTCCGATGCTGGTGGCCACCAGTGCCGGTGCCATGCTCGGGCACCTCGGCCAGCAGGCGCTCGGCCAGTACGAGCTGCCGGTCCCGCGTTCGACGGCGGAGATCCTCGTGGTGCCGACCAACATCGACGCGGCGGCTGACGACTGGGACGTTCCGGACAGCGATCTGCGACTTTGGGTGCTGATCCATGAGCTCGTCGCCCATTCGGTGCTTTCGGTGCCCCACGTCAAGGCTCGACTGGAGGCGCTGTTCATGGATTTCGCGTCGGCTTTCCGCCCCAATCCGGAGGCGATCGGCGAGCAGTTCGGTGCGGTCGACGACATGGCCGAGATGCAGCAGATGGCCGAGACGATGAGCGATCCCGACGTCGTCCTCTCGCTCATGAGATCGCCGGCCCACGATCTGCTCGTCCCCCAGGTCGACGCCATGGTCGCGGCCGTGCTCGGCTTCGTCGCCCACACCGTGCGGACGATCTCCGAGGGCCTGATCCGAGCCGCCCCGATCATCGAGGAGCGAGTGCACGAGCGGCTCACCGACGTCGCCCCGGCCGACCGATTCATGGAGCGGCTGCTCGGTCTCGAGATCGACGAGGAGACGCTGGTGCGGGGTGAGAACTTCATCAACGGCATCGTCGAACGCGCCGGGGACGAAGGTCTACGGCGGCTCTGGGCCGACGAACTCGATATCCCGACGGCCGCCGAGGTCGATGCGCCGGGCTTGTGGCTGGCCAGGATCGGCCTCGATGACGACAACGCCAAACTCGATCTGGAGATCCCCGACGACCTGTCCGGTCTCGACGACCTCTGAGCAACCGGTCAAGACACTATTCGAGGTCCGCGCCGTTGCCGCCGTTCATCCGGTTGCGCAGGGACCGTGACCAGGTTCGGTTTTCGAGGCGCCGGCGCAGTGGCTGGGGAAGTCGGCGGGCCAGGTTGTCGAGTCCGTCGTCGAGGAGTCCTTCCGAGACGATGGCCGCCGGATTGGGGGTGCGACCGATCCAGTATGTCCCGGCGACGAACGCAGCCGAGGCGGCAACCATCAGATACCCGACCCGGGCCGGGAGGGGAATCACCACCGGGATCATGGCCCCCAGGACCCAGACGAGTTGGAACCGGCTCTCGTATCGGCTGAAGGTCCGACCGAGGTTCGCCTTCGGGGCATCCCGCTGCACGATGGCGTCGAAGGCCTGTTTGGCGCCTTGAGCCGCAAGGGCGATGGCGAAGGCCATGATGAATGCTCCAGCCAGACCGGTCGAGATGGCGGCCAGCAACGACAGACCGGTGAGCACGATCAACGCGTAGGCCAGGATGCGCTCCTCCCGCAGCCGGGCCCGAAGGCGGGGCACCCCTCCCGAACCGAGAAATCCTCCGAGACCGACACCGATCAGAGCGACGCCGAAATGCCACGGCGGCGCCCCGCCGGATGTGAGGTCGAGCCGTTCGAAGCCAAGGGATTCCCGTACCCGGTGGCCGAGCTCGACCCCGGCCGCAGTCGGACCCGGATCGATGCCGCCTCGGAGCGCAAACGCAAGGAGCATCGTGACGAATCCCGAGACGCCCCGCAGGTAGCCCATGGCGCTCGACGACACCAGGATGTTGGCGCCGCGGAGCTCCTCCCGCTCCTCGGCCCGCTCGGCCTGATTGGCGACCCTGGTCGACGGGATTTTGAAACCGAACACGGCGGCGGTGAGAAACACGAGTACACCGAGACCGAGCACCCAGGGAGCACCCCCGAGTCGAAGCAGCAGGACGCCGGGAATGCCGGCCAGGCCTCCGGAGATCGCAGAAAGCACTGCAAGCCGGGAGTTCGACCGAACCAGCGCCTCCTCGCTGGCCACCGTCGTCGGCACGACGGCGCTCTTGGCCACGGCGTAGGTCTTGCCCATCACCAGCATCGTGAACGCCAGCGGGAACAGCGGCCAGTCCTGCACGTAGAAGACGAGAACGGCCATCACCAGTGCCCGCACGAAGGCCGATCCGATGATCATGAAGCGTCGGCCGCCCTGAATCCGGTCCATCCAGGGACCGAGGAACGGTGCCACGAACGCGAACGGGGCGATGGTCAGAAGCAGGTAGGCGCCGACCCGCCATCGAGCGGAGTTGGGGTCGACGTCGAAGAAGAGGGAGTCGGCGAGGGCGATGGCGAGCAGCGTGTCGCCGGCCACCGACAGTGCGTGGGTTCTGGCCAGGCGCTGGAAGGGTGTGACGACGAAGGCCTCGGCACCGGCGTTGCGGGATCGCCCGGTCAGAGTGGTGAGCAGGCCGCGGGCATCGATCGTCGACCCGGTGTTCCGATCGTCATCGGGGCGTGAGCCGTTGCCTGCCTCTCCGGATCCGGCTTCGGTGGCTCCGCCCAACGACTGGCCTTCCATCACGATAGGTCAATAGTAGTGCCCCGGTGCCGGATGGCATGATGGGCCGACACATCGATTCGCTCAGCGCTGACGCTCGCCCACCTCGTATTTGTAGCCAAGGCCTCGGATGGTGACGATTCTCGTCGGATTGGAGGGGTCGGGTTCGATCTTGTCTCGAAGTCGTTTGATGTGTACGTCCAGCGTTTTGGTGTCGCCGACGTAGTCGTCGCCCCAAATCCGGTCGATCAGTGCGTCCCTGGTCAGCACCCGACCGGCGTTTGTCATCAGGTAGCGGAGCAGGTCGAACTCTTTGAGCGGCAGCTGGATCTCATCACCGCGAACGAACACCTCGTGACGGTCGTTGTCGAGCGAGACGTCGCCGACCACCAGTGCCGAGGCGCCGGCGCCGCCGCCATCGACCGAAGCCTCGGTTGACGAAGCCGCCTCGGGCGACGAGGCCTCCGAGCGTCGAAGAACTGCTCGCATTCGGGCGACCAGCTCCCGAACCCGGAACGGCTTGGCGATGTAGTCATCGGCACCCATTTCGAGCCCGACAACCGTGTCGATCTCGGCCGACTTGGCCGTGACGATGATGATGGGCACTCGCGATCGGCCGCGCAGCTCGCGGCAGACGTCGAGGCCGGAGACCCGGGGTAGCATCAGATCAAGCAGCACGAGGTCGGGCTGCAGCTCGTCGAACCGATCGAGCGCCTCCGCCCCGTCCCGGGCCACAGCGACCCGGAAACCCTCCTTCTCGAGGCCGACCTCGAGGGCCTCGAGAAACGCCTCCTCGTCCTCCACCACCAACACCGTCGGTCGTTCGGCCATGTTGCTCTAGTCTCGTTCCTGCTCGGAGTTCGCACGCGTCAACAACTCGTCGACGTCGATCGGCTCGATCTGAAGTTGTGCCGACGAGAGGGGGAGCCGGACCATGAAACTCGATCCCCGGCCTTCGGTCGACTCCACACGGACGGTTCCGCCGTGGTTGCGAACCGCATTCCGGACGATGGACAGGCCGAGGCCGGTGCCGCCCGTCGTCCGGCTGCGAGCGTTGTCGACCCGGTAGAACCGCTCGAAGATGCGGGCCAGATCGGCTTCGGGTATCCCGATGCCTTCGTCGATCACCGACAGCAGCCCGAACGAGCCGTCGTCGTCCGATTCGACGTCTATCGCAACGACGACCGACGACCCCGCCGACGAATACTTGGTGCCGTTCTCGATGAGGTTCGCCACCGCCGAGACGAGCTGACCAAACGAGCCGTCGACGAGAACCGGTCCGCCGAACCGGCGGTCCAGCTCCACGGCGACGGCCCGTTGCGCCGACGACTCCGCCGTTCGATCAATGGCCGTGATCACCACGGACACGAGGTCGAATGTTTCGCTGACATCGTCCCGCCCGGACTCGAGGCGGGACAGGATGAGGAGGTCCTCGATCGTTTCCGCCAGGCGACCCGCCTCGGTCTGGATCCGTTCCGCCAACCGGGCCCGAACCTCGGGATCGTCGGTGTCGGCCAACGTCTCGGCCAAGATGCTCATGGCGCCAACGGGCGTGCGCAGCTCGTGGCTGACATTGGTCACGAAATCGCTGCGGACTCGATCGAGATGGCGAGCTTCGGTGACATCCTCGATGGTGGCCACAACCGTCGAGACCTCCGTGTCGACCTGTATCGGCGACGCCTGGACAAGCACCGTTCGAGCCGGCGGGCCGTAGAGCCGGATCTCCTCCTCGGGCGAGAGCCCGATCAGGGCACCGGCGACAACGCGCTCGAGCGCCGCTTCGACCAGCGCCTCGCCGTGGCGGGCGACGGCGAACTGCCGCCCGACGTGGTTGCGGTACAGCTCATCGCCGGTGCCGGTGAATACGACGACACCCAGCCGGAGATCGTCGAGCGCCTGCTCGACATGGTCACGCCGACGGTCCCGGTTGGGACCCGAAGGCCCGTCGTCCGGCGGCTGCTCCATCGCGTGCGCCTGCTCGTCACGATCGGTGACCGGTGTGTCCGGTGGGCCGGAATCGTCGCGCGATCGACGCGGAAGCCGTCTCCCGACCAGGAACCCGCTCAACGCCGCACCGATGATCATCACCAGAAAGAGCAGAAACAGCTCAGTGCCCGACGACACGATCGCTACTCCTCGGCCGGTCCGTCGTCATCGCCGGATGTTCCGGTTCCGCCGTCATCGGCTGCTTCATCGGCGATTTCGTTGCCCGCCTTCAACCCGGCCCGCATCATGCCTATGTGCTCGGGTGTCCAGCCGGTGATCATGTAGGTCACCCGCTCACCGATGTTGACCGCATGATCACCGATCCGTTCGTAGTAGCGCGCGATCAGAGCCAGTTGCACCGCACCGGCCAGATCGAGTGTGCCGGCGTTGTTGGCCGCGAAGATGGCCTCCACCATGTCGCGGTTGAGCTGATCAAGCTCGTCGTCGATGTCGTTGAGGGCGACGGCCAGGGAGTCGTTGTTGTCGGCGAATGCGTCGATCGACAGGCGCAGCAGCTTGTTGGCCTCCCTGCTCATCGAGGCGATCAGCCCGCGGATGCCGGGGCTGAGATCGGCGCCGTACATGCGCCGGCCCGCCTTGCAGATGTTGACGGCCAGGTCCGCCGAGCGTTCGATCTCGGCCAGGAGTTTGATGATGGTGAGGAGTCGCCGGAGGTCGCCGGCCATCGGAGCCTGCAATGCGATGATCGAGACGCACTTCTCCTCGAGCTCGAGGGTGAGCGCGTCGATGGGATCGTCGTCGTCGATCACCGCCTGGGCGTCGGCCAGGCTGCCGCTCAGCAGCGCCTCGGTAGCCCTGGGTATCGTTTCGCAGGCCATCGCCCCCAGGCGGATGACCCCTTTCGTGAGCTCATCGAGATCGCGATGATAAACGACCCGGTGCTCGCCTCTCGGCGGTGGAGTGAAGTGAGGTTGCTGACCCATGCTCGTGTTATCCGAACCGCCCGGTGATGTAGTTCTCGGTTCTCTCGTCGGCCGGGTTCGAGAAGATCTTGCCGGTGTTGTCGAACTCGACGAGTTGGCCGGTGCGGCGATCGTTTGTCGAGTCGAGCTCGGTCGTGAAGAAGGCACAGCGATCGCTGACCCGGGCCGCCTGCTGCATGTTGTGGGTCACGATCACGATGCTGTAGTTGTCTTTCAGTTCCTGCATCAGGTCCTCGATGCGTCCTGTGGCGATCGGGTCGAGCGCCGAGCAGGGTTCGTCCATCAGCAGCACGTCGGGCCGGGTGGCGATGGCCCTGGCAATACAGAGCCGCTGTTGTTGACCGCCCGACAGCCCGAGCGCGGACTCGTCGAGACGGTCCTTGACCTCGTCCCAGATGGCCGCCGACCGGAGAGACTCCTCGACCAGATCGTCCCACTCCCGCTTGGGGATGCCGGCGATGCGAGGCCCGTAGGTGATGTTGTCGCGGATCGACTTGGGGAACGGGTTGGGTTTCTGGAAGACCATGCCGATACGACGGCGCACCTCGACAGGGTCGACCCTCGGGCCGTACAGGTCAACCCCCTGAAAAGTGATCTTGCCTTCGACCCGTGCCGTCGGAATCAGATCGTTCATCCGGTTGATGGACCGCAACACGGTCGACTTGCCACAGCCGGACGGTCCGATCATGGCGGTGATCTCGTTCTCGACGACCGGCATCGTCACGTTCCGAACGGCTCGGAAATCCCCGTAGTAGACGGAGACGTCATCAAGGGCGGCCACCGAAGGGGGCAGGTCATCGACCACCGCCGTTGGTTGACCCCCGGTGGCCGTGACGGCGATGTGGTGCTTGATCTCGGGCGTATCGGTCATCGATTGTTCTTCCTGGAGCATACGTCTCAGCCCTCACGTTTTGCTTCGAACCGGTTGCGGAGAAGGACGGCGGCGGCGTTGAACGAAAGCACCACGAGCAACAGGACGACGATCGCCGCCGCGGTGACCGGGATCCAGTCGGGACCGGGCTGGGAAGCGAGGTCGGTGATCACGATCGGCATCGCCGTGAACTTCTCCCCCATCTGCTCGAGTCCGAAGAATCCGGTGTTGGGGCCGAGCCGGCCCTGCACGGCACCGACCAGTATCAGCGGTGCGGCTTCTCCCAGTGCCCGGGCCAGCGACAGCAGCGTCCCGGTCAGGATGCCCGGCGCCGCATAGGGCAGCACGTGGCTCTTGATGACCTCCCACTTCGTGGCGCCGACCCCATAGGCCGCCTCACGCAACGAGCTCGG
>JBFHEP010000128.1:0-11322 GCA_041584095.1 Acidimicrobiales bacterium
CAACACTGGAAGAACACTCAGTCACCCGAAGGTGAGAAGGCGGCCCCGATCCGCTGCCGGCAACCCTAACACGAACAAACGATCGATGCAAACAATTGTTCGGTGCAGCGACGGTCTGAGCAGCACCAGCGAGAAGCCGAACGAGCCCGCAGAGCCAGTTCGAGTGAGATGCTATGGATAGTGAACGACAGCGATGCCATGAAGAACAGGCCCGAGATCCCGTCGGTCCACACGATCCGCACGACCAGCCTCGACGAGAGGTCGAGGTCGGAGATCGTACGGCTTTGCATCGCCGCCCATAGGGAGCAGGATTTCGAGAACTTGTTTTCCTATCTGCCGCCTGATGGCCTCCATGTCGTTGCCGTTGAGGATGAGCGGCTCGTGGGCCACGCGGTCGTGACGACCCGCTGGCTCCAGCCAGGGGTTCGTCGCCTCCTGCGTACCGCCTACGTGGACGCTGTCGCGGTCTCGCCCGAGCATCAGGGTCGTGGCATCGGCAGTGCGGTCATGCAATACCTGGCGACGGCCATCGATGACTATGACATCGCCTGTCTCGAGACCGACCGTCAGGCCTTCTACGAGCGTCTCGGGTGGGAGGAGTGGAGAGGCCCGCTTGCAGGTCGGTCGCAGGACGGACTCATTCCGACGCCGGACCAGCAGGGAATCATGATCTTGCGTCTTCCGCTCACTACTTCGCTCGATCTGGATGACCAACTGACGGTGGAAGCCAACCCGTGGAGGATCTGGTGACCCCCCGGATCGGCGCAGACCGAATCGTCGACCCGTCCGGTCCTGGGCTCAACAGCGACCCGGCCCCCTGCGATACTGCGCAGATCCACGTCGTATTACAATCGCTGGTCCTTCCCGCCGACCCCTAGGCTGTAGGCCATGACCGTGACCGCAACAGGACACAGCTACGTCGACGTCGAATCCGGGTCCCGCCTCGATGTCTGGTATCCGCCGGAAGGTATCGAGCCGAAGCGGACCTGCCTGGCCGAACAACTCGGTCTGACCCACGGCGAGATCATCACCACCACGATCGACGACCTCGACCAGCCGCCAACCGATTCGGCCGACGCCTACCTCCGGCTTCACCTGCTGTCTCGACGAACGGTCGCTCCGAACTCGATCAACGTCGATGGGATCTTCGGCCACCTGGCCAACGTGGCCTGGACGAGCGCCGGACCGGTGGCGGTCGAGAAACTCGACGTGCTACGCGCCGCAGCAGGGACCGAGGGGCACACGGTCATCGTCCGGGGGGTCGACAAGTTCCCCCACATGGCCGACTACGTGGTTCCCCCCGGCGTTCGCATCGCCGATGCCACCCGGGTGCGACTCGGAGCCCATCTCGCCGAAGGCACCACCGTGATGCACGAGGGATTCGTGAACTTCAACGCCGGCACCCTCGGTCCGGCCATGGTCGAGGGACGGATCAGTCAGGGCGTCGTCGTCGGTGCCCACTCCGACATCGGCGGCGGAGCATCGATCATGGGCACGCTGTCCGGTGGAGGCAAGGACAAGATCTTCATCGGTGAGAACTGCCTGCTCGGGGCGAACGCCGGCCTCGGCATCTCGCTCGGCGACGGCTGCACCGTGGCGGCCGGGGTCTACATCACGGCTGGAACCATCGTCACGCTGCCCAACGGTGAACAGGTCAAGGCCCGCGAACTGTCAGGTCGCCCCGGTCTGCTCTATCTGCAGAACTCGGCCACCGGCATCGTCGAGGTCCGCGAATCCGACCCTTCACGCTGGGGCGGGATCAACGAGGCCTTGCACTCGAATCAGTAGTGTTCAATCCGGTAACACCCGACTCGGCGGCATCCGAGGACCGCTCGGCCCGGATCCGTTCCGACGTCGGAATGTGGATACCGACGAACCAGACGCCAACCGCCCCGAGGACTGCGATCGTGCCGCGGACCCAGGTGGTTTCGATGGCGAATCCGGCGCTGAACACGCAGGCGGCAACGATGCAGCTCACGGCAATGATCTTGGCCCTGCGGGGCATGCCGAGGCCGTCGCGGTAGTCCGATACCATCGGCCCGACCCCGGGGAGGTTCAGTACCCACCGTTCCAGGCGGGGACTGGAGCGGGAAAAACACCAGGCGGCGCTGACGAAAAACACGGTGCCGGGCAGGCCGGGGGTGACCAGACCGATCCAGCCGAGCCCGACGAACAGCAGACCGGCGACCATGTAGAGAGGTCGCATCAGGCGACCAGCTCGGCAACGTCTTGTACGGCGAGGACGACGAGCAGCGCGATCACCGACACGTGGATCACGGTCACCGGGATCTTCCAGCGGTGATCGGCCCGCCAGAATCGCCGGATGCTGAACAGGTTGGCCGCGATGGCCACGAGCCCGATGATCAGGCCGAAACCGGCACCGACGCCGGGAGCCAGTCCGATGAAGGGTGTCGCGAACGGCAGGATGAGGTAGGCCAGCACACAGCGGATGCCGGAGATCACAATCGACTTGCTGAACAGCCGCTCCGCCGTTCCGTCGGCGGCCTGACCTTCCGGCGTCGTGGTCGTTGTCATCACCGTTCAGGGTACCGGCTACCGTGGGCCCATGGTCGACCTGTTAGCGCTCACCTCCGACTTGATCGCCATGCCGTCGGAGTCGTTTTCCGAAGGTCCGTTCGTCGACTGGATCGAGACCGAACTGTCGAAGCTCGATCATCTGAACGTGGTGCGGGTGGGCGACAACATCGTCGCCCGCACCGACCTCGGGCGGGATCAGCGGGTTCTGTTGGTCGGCCACACCGACACGGTGCCGGCCAACGGCAATGCGGTTCCCCGCATCGACGGGGATGTGCTTTGGGGCTTGGGGGCCACCGATATGAAGGGCGGACTCGCCGTATTTCTCCATCTGGCCCGAACGGTCATGGATCCCGTCGTCGACCTGACCTTCGTATTCTACGCCCGGGAGGAAGTCGCCCAAACCCACAACGGACTCAACGAGATCATCGCCGAACGCCCCGATCTCCTGACCGGCGACTGTGCGATCGTGGGCGAGCCGACCGACGCCGGCATCGAGGCCGGATGCCAGGGGGCGTTGCGGGTCGAGATCGTGCTGGCCGGAGCCCGCGCCCACACCGCCCGACCGTGGATGGGTCGCAACGCCATTCACCGGATGACGGGGATTCTCGAGGCATTGTCGAACTACGAGGCCCGGACGCCCACGATCGACGGCTGCACCTACCGGGAGTCGGTGCAGGCCGTCTCGATCGAAGGCGGCGTGGCCGCCAACGTCGTGCCCGACAGATGCGCGTTGCACATCAACCACCGCTTCGCACCGGACCGCAGCGCCGATCAGGCCGAAGGCTTTCTCCGCGAGCTGCTGGCCCCTCACCTCGGCGACGGTGATACGGTCACGATGCTCGACGTGGCGCCGGCCTGCGCACCATCGCTCCGGCACCCGCTGTTCGATCGGCTCATCACGGCCAACGACCTGCCGGTGAGGGCCAAACTCGGGTGGACCGACGTGGCCCGCTTCGATGAGCTCGGCGTCCCGGCCACCAACTTCGGACCCGGTGACCCCACCCTGGCCCACAACGCCCACGAACGTCTCGAGCGGCGGTCCATCGAAACCGTGCACGCTGCCCTGGCGGCCCTGATCACTCGGACCGGGTAGGCGATGGCCGCTCGCTCCGCCCTTGATCGGGAGGGCCAGCTTCCCCCGCCGTTGCGGTCACGCCGAGGACGGGTCGCGACGCCGGCGGAGGCGATTGCGCTGGTTCCCGACGGAGCCATGGTGTACGTGTCCGGGCTCATGGGCACCCCGACGACGCTGCTGGCGGCGATGGCCGATTCGTTCGGGACGTGGCGGGAGGTGACCACCATCTCGGACTATTTGTTGGAGCCGCTTGCCACCTTCCTCCCGCCGGATGACGTCGAGCCGGCAGCGTGGCCGTTCCACCATGTGACCGTGCAACCGTCGCGGGCCACCGGTCGGCTCCCGACCGATCGGCTGCGGATCGTACCCGCCCACTCGTCGCAGTTCTATCGGCTGTTCAGGCCCGGCGGACCGCTGGCGGTCGACGTGGCGGTCGTCCAGGTGAGCGAGCCCGGTCCCGATGGCCGGTTCAGCCTCGGGGTCAGCGGGGGAGCGGCCCTCGAGGTCGTTTGTCGGGCCGAGGTGGTGATCGCCGAGGTCAACCCGGTCATGCCCTGGATCGGGGGGCCGGCGGCCTTCGATCGCGAGGCGTTCGACGTTCTGGTCGAGGTCGAGCACCTGCTGCTCAGCCTGCCCTCAACGAAACCGTCCGCCCCTTCCTCGTCGTCGGAGGGGGACCGGTTGCCGGCCCTGATCGGCACCCGGGTCGCGGCGGAGATCGCCAACGGGTCGACGATCGAATACGGCATCGGTGCCGTTCCCGATGCAGCGGTCGAGGCGCTGGTCGATCACGAGGGTCTCGGACTCCACAGCGGACTGATCGGCGACGCGGCCATGGCGCTCATCGATGCGGGGGCTATGGATGGTTCAGCCAAGAGTGTTGACGCGGGCCTTCACGTCGCCAGCGCCATATTGGGTACGGCACGTGTTGTCGAGTGGGTCCGTGACAGGGACGATGTCGTGATCGTCGCGTCGAATTACAGCCACGGAGTTCCGACGCTGGGCCGCCATGAACGGTTCGTTGCGATCAACTCCGCCATCGAGGTCGCCCTCGACGGATCGGTGAACGCCGAGCAGGTGGGCGATCGCGTCGTCTCCGGTCCGGGTGGACAACCCGACTTCGCGGCCGGCGCGGCGCTGAGCGCCAAGGGGCGATCGATCGTGGCGCTGCCGAGCACTGCCCGGCCGGGGCGAACCGACCCGGCCTCGGCGCCGACGTCTCGAATCGTCACCCGACTGTCGGACGCCGTTCCGGTTACCGTCCCCCGCTACCTTGCCGATCGAGTCGTGACCGAGCACGGGGTGGCCAGGCTCCGCGGTATCGACGGTCGTGAACGAGCAGAGCGACTACGCGCCGTCGCCGATCCGGCCTGCCGTCCCCCTCGGTGAGGCTGTCAGGGCCCGAGAACCGAACGGTGATACACAACTGTAACGAAGGCGATCGGACCCCGTGGAGACCGAGATCATGCCTGTCGAGCTTCGTCGGGCCGGGCGTAACCAGCCAATAACGTCGAAAGATACGGTTCGCTCTGGATTCTCGGACGTGACGGCGGTAACATTTCCCCATTCCGCTCCAAGCGATCCGACCGGGCAGTTGGAGTCGCCGAGCGGGCCACAGTTCTTGCTTGAGGGGGATGTGGGCTTTCGGCCCACGCGGATGAATTGGCTCAGATCCTACTCTGAGCCAATTCACCGTTTTGCGTGAACCTCGGAGCTTGCGTTTTCTCGCGTCGATCCGGTGCGTGGGGAAACTAGAGGCGCCGCATCACCGTGACCACCCGGCCGAAGATCTGGACCTCATCTGGTGAGAACTCCATCGGCTCGAGCGACGAATTCGCGGGCAACAGCACGATCCGGTTGCCGGAGCGGGTGAAGGTCTTGACCGTGGCCTCCTCACCCGGGATACCGGCGACGACGATGTCGCCTTTGCTTGCCGTGTTCTGCACCTCGGCGACCACATAGTCGCCGTCGAGTATGCCGGCCTCGATCATCGAATCGCCTCGGACCCTCAG
This sequence comes from Acidimicrobiales bacterium, assembly GCA_041584095.1. Taxonomy (GTDB): domain Bacteria; phylum Actinomycetota; class Acidimicrobiia; order Acidimicrobiales; family SZUA-35; genus JAHELU01. Next base: position 5,626 of record JBFHEP010000128.1, read on the forward strand.
CATGAACAGGTCCCCCTCGCCGGTGAAATCCGCCGGTACCGGCAGGGTTTCCTCGATGTGTTCGGTGGCCAGCACGTCGGTACCGGCGGCGACGTCGCCCACGAGGGGAACGTGGCGAACGGGACGACGCTCGATGTCGGCCGCACCGCTGGTGGAGTCCCAGCGGACGCGGATCGCCCTCGTCTTGGCCGGGTCGCGCTTCAGGTAACCGTGGCGCTGCAATGTTGCCAACTGCGAGTGCACCGACGACGGCGAATTCAAGCCGACCTCAGCGCCGATCTCCCGTACCGACGGGGGAAAGCCGTTTTCCCGTACCTGGTTCTCGATGAACTCGAGGATGGCAAGTTGACGTTTGGTGAGTTGGTGCTCGCCCATGGCGAATCTCCCATGTTGCTGTGGAGCCGATCACTCGCCCGCTGGGCTCGGTCGTGCTCCGTGATGGTCACGGGACCTCGTCGGTCCGAACAGGTGTTTGCATCGTCCACTATGCCACAGTCGACGTACGGGCGTTCGGTTATTGTCGGATTTTTCTCTACGGGAGGCCCGGGGTGGCGATCGGGGGAGGTAAACATCTGTTCGAAAAAAAGGATGTCTCCGAGTTGTGGGCGAACAGTCGTTCGCTACCATTGGTGATCTGATCGAACACCTGTTCAGGCATCTCGGAGGTCGGATTGCGGCCGTCGGGGCTTCGCTGTCACACCTCGTGAGGAGAATACGGACATGGTCGCATCCCGTCATCCAAGCTCCCGTCCCGCCGGCGCCGGTGCCGCGGATCGTCATGGCAAACTCCGCCCGGTGTCGAGCCGATCGCAGTCGGGGTCGACGATCGGCGGTTGTCGGGATCAGCGCCCGCAACTGCGGTTGGTTGTCGACAACACGGCGTGTGGGTCCGGCAGCGCAAACGGTGCCAGATCAGGACCGATGGGCCGTGGTGGAGCGTCGGGGCGGGTGGAGGTCGACCCGGGATCGCTTGCGACCGAACTGGGCGCCTGGTTGAAAGCGTCGGCTCGGCTGGCCGATGCGCGGTTGCGCCTGGCCCACCGTCGATGGATCAACCGTCACGGAAACTTCGGGATGACCGACCGGATCGGCGGCCTCGGGCCGGTGGTCGCCTGCGTCGCCGTTGTCGTATTCGGCGCCCTGGTCGGGGTACGTCTCGCGCAGGAGTCGTCTTCGGGATCACCCGACGCGCTCGACGATACCGCTGGTTCCATGGCCGCCGTGGCCACGTCCACCTCGAGCGCCGCTGATTCGTCGGACCTTGCGGCGCCGGGCGCCCCGGGCTCGGCCGTCGTCGTCGTCCACCCCGGTGACTCCCTGTGGTCGATCGCCGTCAGCCGGTATCCCGAACACGATCCTCGAGCGGTGGTCGATGCCTTCGCCGAGGCGAACGGCGCATCGATGATCCGATCCGGGCAGCAGCTGATCGTGCCGGCCGCCCTGCTCGAGCCCTGATCTTTCGATCCGTTTGGATCTGGTGCCCCTAGCTTCATGTTGGCCGCTAGTTTAGGAGCTATGCGGTGCCCGGTTTGTGTGCAAGCTGATACCCGTGTCGTCGATTCCCGATCCGCCGACGACGACACGAGTATTCGGAGACGCCGTGAGTGCGGCGAGTGCGGTCACCGGTTCACCACCTTCGAACGGCTCGAAGAGGCCCCGTTGACCGTGGTGAAGAACTCGGGTGAACGGCAGCCTTTCGATCCCCGGAAGATCGTCACCGGGCTTCTCGCCGCGTCCAAAGGCCGGCCGCTCACCGAGGTCGACTTCGAAGGCCTGGCCGCTCGAGTCGAGGAACGCCTCCGCCATGACGGGCCCGAGGCCACATCGGAGGTCATCGGATTGGCCGTACTCGACGAATTGGGTCGGCTCGACCAGGTGGCCTACCTACGCTTCGCCAGTGTCTACAAGGACTTCGAGAACCTCGACGACTTCGAGCGCGAAGCCCGGCTGATCAAGGTCGAGACCTAGTCGGCACGCTGAGTCCCGGTTCGCCGGATCCATCGACAGAACAGGTACTCCTCCCGAAGCCAGACCCGGTCGAGCAACATGCCGGGCGGGGGGCCACCCGGCATCGGTCCAACTGCCGCCCGGGTGGAGTCTCCGCCGACCAGCAGCGGGGCGATCGTGAGGTTCCACTCGTCGATCAGATCGCAGGCCACAAGCTGACCGTTGAGGCTCGGTCCTCCCTCGCACAGCACCCGACCAAAGCCTCTGGCTCTGAGCTGGGCCAGCGCATCCCCCAGATCGACCTCGTCGTCGCCGGCGGCGATCGGCTCGGCCCGCTCGGTCACGTCGCCGCCTCGATCGCCCCACGACCGGCGCGAGCTGATGACGAACGGACGAGCGTCCGGCTCCTCGTCATCGAAGATCGCCATGTCCGGGTCGAGGTCGAGGCTCCGAGTCACGAGTGCCAGGCGAGGTCGCGTTCGTTGTCCCCGGTCACGTCGGAGATCCTGCGCTGTCTCGTAGCGTTGCGGAGGTCGATAGCCCTCGGCACGCGCCGTCCCGGCGCCAACGAGGATGATGTCGGCCTGGGCTCGAAGGGCACGGAACATCATGCGATCGCCGTCGCCGCCGAGCGTGCCGGAGAGGCCGTCGACCGCCGTCGCACCGTCTGCGGCCACGATCATATTGGTATAGACCCACGGGCGTTGCGCACCGGGTTCGCGCCTCTCGCCGGCGACCCGAAGCATCACGGTCGCGGCTTCGAACTCGCCGTTGTCGTCCGCTTCGCCGCCGGCGTTCGAGTTGCCGGCCGAAACGTCGCTACCGATGTTGTCGGATGGAGGGAAGAGTTGAATCATGTATCGGCTCGAGTTGTCTTTCGGCGGGTACCGGATCGGTTTCGGGTCGCTCTCGATGATAATCCCCACCTCGTCCACCGAATCCCCACGAAATCCACAGGTCGTCCTCTTTCGATCCACAGAAGGCAGTCGGTACTGTGGTTTCTGCGCCCGTCGTGGGGCATTGTTGTGACGGAGGTCGGGAGGGCATCAGTATGGCAGGGTCACCGAACCGGGGCCCCTGGGTTTGCAAAGCTATGTCCGGTCAGCGGCGTTGCGCCGTTCCCGATCGGATTCGAACCTCGACCTGTTCGCCTTCAAAGGCCGATCTCCGTCACGCAGCGCTCCGTGCCGCCAGGGTGTAGAGACGATCTACCCAGCCGGGATGGGAGGCGCTGTAGAACTGGGCCAAGTCGCCGATATTCTTTTGGGGTCAGTGTTGACACGGTCGTAATTACAGTGATGTAATGAGACTACATCTTGTGCGTCGCTCGGAGTCGAGCTGGCGGCAGGCACAAGATCTAGTGGCTGGTAGCTTGGGTTCGTCCGCCGAAACCAACTCACGGCACACTCCAAACAAGATCGAGGGCCAGGCTTGCCAACCGGCAAGCACCGGCCGGACGGCGAGAACGGAGTGGGCAGCGAGGGTTGAGGACAGGCCCGAACGAAGGCACTGGATCTGACTGCCCTGCCAGGGGGTTGCCTGCCACCGGTTCGAAACCCCACGACGAACCCGTTCGATTCACAAGGTGACAAATCACGAGATGACCATCGAGATGACAATTCAGTGGATGGCGATTCAGTTGACGACGATTCAGTTGTCGGCACTGTAAGTCAGCCGCACCAGAGGCGCAGGAAACGGACGTCCGTTGCGGGCGGAAGGTGGGCTTTCCCGTGCTGACCAAACCACCAGTGACGGTGCAACGGTCGGGTGTGCAGATCCGGGCGGAGTGATCCCACGGACGAGCACGGTCGACCTGAGACACGACCGACCTGAGCCACGAACGACCTGAGCACTGTCACAGACACCGAGTAAAAACAATCCACCGGCCCGGAAAAATCCGGGCGACACACAGATCACAGTCAGAAAGAGAAGACTAGGAACATGGCCCTCGCATCCGAGCAAACACGAATCGGCCTTCGTCGCTACTTCACCACCGCCGGTGTCGACCCGTACGACACGGTCACCTGGGAGAAGCGGGACGCCCGAATAGCGAACTGGAAGACCGGTGAGGTTGCCTTCGAACAGCTCGGTGTCGAGGTTCCCGATTTCTGGTCGGTCAACGCCACCAACATCCTGGCCCAGAAGTACTTCCGGGGAACGCTGGGCACACCGGAGCGGGAGACATCGCTCCGTCAGGTCGTCGACCGGGTGGTCAACACGATCACCAAATGGGGGATCGAGGACGGCTACTTCGACGCCGCCGAAGCCCAGATCCTGAACGACGAACTCAAGCACCTCATCATTCACCAGATGGGCGCCTTCAACTCGCCGGTGTGGTTCAACATCGGCGTGCGCGGTGTGCCCCAGCAGGCCTCGGCCTGCTTCATCCTGGCCGTCGACGACACGATGGACGACATCCTCAACTGGTACGTCGAGGAGGGCATCATCTTCAAGGGCGGGTCGGGAGCCGGCATCAACCTTTCCCGAATCCGCTCGAGTGCCGAATTGCTGCGCGGCGGTGGCACCGCGTCAGGCCCCGTGTCGTTCATGCGTGGCGCCGATGCCTCGGCCGGCACCATCAAGTCAGGCGGTAAGACACGCCGGGCGGCCAAGATGGTGATGCTCGACATCGATCATCCCGATATCGAGGAGTTCATCTGGTGCAAGGCCACCGAGGAGCGCAAGGCCCGCGTGCTGCGGGAGGCCGGCTTCGACATGGATCTCGACGGCGCCGACAGCCACTCGATCCAGTATCAGAACGCCAACAACTCGGTCCGTGTGACCGACGAGTTCATGCAAGCCGTCGTCGACGACGCCGACTGGAACCTGGTGGCCCGCACCACCGATGAGGTGGTCCGCACGGTGAAGGCCCGTGATCTGATGCGCCAGTTCGCTCAGGCGACCTGGGAGTGTGCCGATCCCGGCATGCAGTACGACTCCACCATCAACCGCTGGCACACGTCGGCCGCCACCGGCAAGATCAACGGGTCCAACCCGTGCTCGGAGTACATGCACCTCGACAACTCGGCCTGCAACCTGGCCAGTCTCAACCTGTTGAAGTTCCTGAGCGACGACGACTCGTTCGACATCGAGGGATTCAAGGCGGCAGTGGAGCACTTCTTCACCGCCCAGGAGATCCTGGTGGGCCGTGCCGACTACCCGACCCCGGGGATCGGCGAGACCTCCCGAAAGTTCCGTCAGCTCGGTCTGGGTTACGCCAACATCGGCGCGCTGTTGATGAACCTCGGTTTGCCCTACGACTCCGACGAGGGTCGGGCGATGGCCGCCTCCATCACCGCCCTCATGACCGGTCATGCCTACTACACCTCCGCCCGCACGGCAGCCCGGATGGGCGCTCACGAGGGCTACGAGGAAAATGAGGAGCACATGCTCCGGGTTCTCAACCAGCATCGGGCTGCAGCGGCCGAGATCGACGAGAGCCTCGCTCCGGCCGAGATCCTGTTGGCGGCCCGCGACGCCTGGGACGCCACCTGCGAGCTGAGCCCGTCGGTCGGTGTGCGCAATGCCCAGGCCACCGTGCTTGCTCCCACCGGAACCATCGGCCTCCTGATGGACTGCGACACCACCGGCATCGAGCCCGATCTGGGCCTGTGCAAGATGAAAAAGCTGGTGGGCGGCGGAACGATGCTGATCGTCAACCAGTCGGTGCCCCGGGCGCTGCGTCGTCTCGGCTACGACACCGACGCCATTGCCGCCATCACTGCCTACATCGACGAGAACAAGACCATC
>JBFHEP010000129.1:0-11210 GCA_041584095.1 Acidimicrobiales bacterium
CCCGACGGAACCATGGCCATCGGCTACCAGGGCAACTGGCGTGACATCTTCCAGAACTGGGAGGCGCTGCTCCACAGCTACCCGCTCTTCATGGAGTCGGTCATCTCCAAATTCCTGAGCGCTTCGACCGTGGATGGGCACAATCCCTACCGCATCACCCACGAGGGCATCGACTGGGAGGTCCCCGAGGACGGAAGCTGGGGCAACTTCGGCTACTGGGGCGACCACCAGCTCGTCTACCTGCACCGCCTGCTCGACGCAGCCGACCGCTTCCATCCCGGCTTGCTCGAGTCGATGCTCGGGCGGCGCTCGTTCTCCTACGCCGACGTTCCGTATCGCCTCCGTCCGTTCGACGACCTCGTTCGGGATCCCAAGCAGACACTCGATTTCGACGACGAGCGACAGGCCGAGATCGAGGGGCGGGTGGCCGCCGTCGGGGCCGACGGTCGCCTGGTGCAGGCTTCCGACGGGTCCGGGGTCCATCTGGCCACTCTGGCCGAGAAGCTCCTGGTGCCTGCGCTGGCCAAACTCTCCAATATGGTGGCCGGGGGCGGAATCTGGATGAACACGCAGCGGCCGGAGTGGAACGACGCCAACAACGCGCTGGTCGGCAACGGGGTCTCGGTGGTCACCCTGCTGCACCTGCGCGACTACCTGACGTTCGTCGATGGGATCCTGGCGCAGGCAGACGACGGTGAGGTCCACGTCGGTCGCCTCGTCGCCACCTGGCTACGGGAACTGACCGAGGCGTTCACGGCGCACGACCCGCTGCCGACCGTCGAGCCCGCCGCCGTCAACGACGAGGCCGTGATCGCGGCACGCCGCCATCTCCTCGACACCCTGGGCCTGGCCTACGAGCGATACCGATCCGCCGCCTACGACGCCGGCCCCGGCGAGCCGGAGCTCGTGACCATCGCCGAACTTCGCCGGCTGATCGAGGTCGCCGGCCGCCATGTCGACGCCGCGGCGCTGCTCGCCCGACGACCCGACGGCCTGGTCCACACGTACTGGCTGATGCACCTCAGCGCCGACGCAGCGTCGCTCCATCCGCTCTATGAGATGCTGGAGGGACAGGTCGCCGCGCTGTCATCGCCGACGGCCGAGCCCGAGCAGGTCCTCACCACGATGGCCGCGCTGTGGGAGGGCGACCTCCATCGAGCCGATCAGGGGTCGTTCATGCTGTATCCCGACCGCCGACCACCGCCGTTTCTCGACAAGAACCGAATCCCTCGGGAGTCCGCACGCGACACGCTGGCCGCCCTGGCCGACCGGGGCGCCGGCGTGGTCACCCGAGACGGCAATGGCGACCTCCGCTTCGCTGCCCACCTCCGATCGGCCCGGCACCTCGAAGCGGCCTTGGATCGCCTTGAGCGGGACCCGACCACGGCCGCCGTGATCGATGGACACCAGGCCGAGATTCTCGCCGCCTACGAGGAGGTGTTCGACCACCGGTCGTTCACCGGACGGTCGCAGTCGATGTACCGCTACGAGGGGCTGGGGTCGATCTACTGGCACATGGTGTCCAAACTCCAGTTCGCCCTGGAGGAACGGATCCTCGGCGCGGTCGACGAGGGCGAACCGCCGGCGGTCGTCGACGAGATGTTCCGGCACGACGGCCGACTCCGGGCCGGGCTCGGGTACCGCAAGACGGTGACCGTGCAGGGATCGTTTCCCACCGACCCGCACTCCCACACTCCGGCCGGCATGGGGGCCCAACAGCCGGGCATGACCGGCCAGGTCAAGGAGGGGGTCCTGATCCGCTGGGCCGAACTCGGCGTCCGGGTCGGCGGTGGTCGGCTTCGCTTCGACCCGGTCCTTCTCGATCCCGCGGAGTTCCTGACCGAGACGACGCCGTGGGAGGCACTCGGTCCCGACGGTGGTCTCCAGGCCGGCTCGCTCGGATTCACCTACTGCGCCGTCCCGGTCATCTATACGCTCGGGGACGCCGCGGCCGTCGATGTCACCTGGGCCGACGGCCGTCATGGCCGGTTCGGAACCGAGCTGGACGACGCCACCAGCCGGGCGGTGTTCGAACGGTCCGGGGCGGTTGCCCGAATCGACGTCACCGTGAACCGTGATCGGCTACTCGCCACCCGGAACCCCCTCCCCAACAACTTTTCCTGAACGATCCGCGCATACTGCGCGGATCGTTCAGGAAGACGGGGGTTGGGGGGGGCGGGGGCTCACTCCGGGTAGTCGACCTGCCACAGCATGAGACCGTGCGGCGGTGCGGGGTTCTCAGCGACAGAGCGATCGCGGGCGGCCAGCACATCGGCGAGTTCGTCAGCGCGCCGTTTCCCGGTCCCGATGGCGACCATGAATCCGACGATGCTGCGCACCATCTGGTGGCAGAACGCCGAGCCCCGGATGTCGAACCGGAGCAGACCGTCGCCGAGATCCAGCCACCGGGCGTCGTCGACCCGCCGGACCAGCGACAAGTCGTCGGTCGCATCGCTCGCGGCGAGGCGTGGGCGGGGCCGCCGACAGAAGGAGCTGAAGTCGTGCTCACCGATGAGGTGGGGACAAGCGGCGTTCATGGCGTCGATGTCGAGCGGACCTCGTTGGCTCGAGTCGACCCACCAGCCGGTGCGAGCCAGGAAGGGATCGTCGACCGGGCGGTTGATGACGAGGTATCGATAGCGGCGACCGATCGCCGAGAAGCGGGCGCTGAAATCGGGAGGCGCCGGTGCGATCTCCCGAACGACGATCTCAGGGCCGAGACGGCTGTTGACCGACCGCTGGATCCGCTCGAGTTCGACGACCGCATCAGGCATTTCGAACGACAGGACCTGGCCCTGGGCGTGCACACCGGCATCGGTGCGCCCCGACATGACAATGTCGGGCTTGATGCCGATCAACGGTTCGATGACCCGCTCCAACTCTCCGACGACGGTGCGGACATCGGGATTGGGGGCGAGCCCTCGGAAGTCCGTCCCGTCATAGGCAACGACCATGCGGACGTTCATGTGTCTCGGCCTCCGGCCTCGCCCGTCGAGTTTCGGCTTCGCCGAAACATCGCGAGTGTCCAGCCGTTACCCCTAAACGAGTTCGATGCGGGCCATCGGGGCGTTGTCGCCCTGACGAGGACCCATCTTCAGGATGCGGGTGTAGCCGCCGGGGCGGCTGGCATAGCGAGGACCGACCTCGTCGAACAGCTTGGTGGTCATCTCAACGTCGCCGAGGTAGGCGAGCACCTGACGGAAGTTGTGCAGGCCGCCCTTCTTCGCCTTGGTGATCAGTCTCTCGGCCACCGGCCGCATGGCTTTCGCCTTGGCCTCGGTGGTCTCGATACCCTCCGCCGCCACCAGCGAGGCCACCAGGTTGGCCATCATCAGCTTCTGATGTGAAGAGCTTCCGCCGAAACGACGGGCTTTGCGAGGGGTTCCAGGCATGGTTACGTGCTCCTAGTCCGCTTCCCGGTCTTCACCGGGAGCCGCGCAGGGTCAGACCCCGCTCATCGAGTTTGGCGATGACCTCGTCGAGCGACTTCTGGCCGAAGTTGGTGATGGCCAGCAGGTCGTCCTCGTTCTTGGTGAGCAGTTCCCCGATGGTGTTGACCTGGGCCCGCTTCAGGCAGTTGCGAGGCCGCTCCGACAGATCGAGATCCTCGATCGGAAGGTCGAGATCAGGCGACCCCGACGCAGCGGCGGGTGCCTCGCCCAGCGTGAGACCCTCGGGCTCCTCGCTCATCTCCTCGATGAGCTGGAACAGCGAACGGACGGTGGCGCCGGCAGAGGCAAGGGCATCGCGGGGGGATAGGGAACCGTCGGTCTCGATGTCGAGAATGAGCTTGTCGAAGTCGGTCGACTGGTCGACGCGGGTCGGCTCGACCGAGATCGACACCCGGCGAACCGGGCTGAAGACGGCGTCGATCGGAATGACACCGATGGTGTTGGACTCGCTGGCCCGGCTGGAGGGCAGCCAGGCCCGACCGCGCTCGACGGTCAGGTCGATCGCCAGACGACCCTGCTCGGTCAGGGTGGCGATCAGCGTGTCGCGGTTCAGGATCTCGACCTCGGGCGGGCAGGCGATGTCACCGGCGGTGACGGAACCGGGGCCGCGGGCGTCGAGGCGAAGGACAACCGGTTCCTCGCTCTCGCAAGTGAGGACGATGTCCTTGATGTTCAGGATGACGTCGGTGACGTCCTCGATGACACCTTTGATGGTGTCGAACTCGTGCAGGGCGTCGTCGAACCGCACGGTCGTGACGGCGGCACCCGGGACCGACGAGAGCAACGCCCGCCGCAACGAGGTGCCGAGCGTGTGACCGAACCCGGGCTCGAGAGGGCTGACGGCGAACTTGCCGCGGCTGGACTCGCCGTCATCGAGCTGTTCGACTGTGGGTCGCTGAATAACCAGCATCTGAGGGGTTCCTTTGGGGTTAGGGCGTGGGGTGGCTGCGGACTTTGTGTTGCGCGAGTTCTGGCCGGAGGCCGGAACTCGGGGTCGCGGGCCGAAGGCCCGGACACGCGATCACACTATTTCGAGTAGAGCTCGACGATGAGCTGCTCGCGCAGCGGGACGTCGATCTGCTCACGGATCGGCTCGGAGTAGACCTTGATGGCGAACTCGCCGTCGCGCTCCAACCATGGCGGAGCCTTGCGGTCGAGGACGTCCTTGTTCCAGACCACGATCGGGTTCGTGCGGGTCTTTTCCTTGATCTCGATCACATCGCCCTTGCGGACCCGGTAGGACGGCACGTTGACCCGCGAACCGTTGACCAGGACATGACCGTGGGAGACGAACTGGCGGGCCTGTGGACGGGTGGCACCCCAACCGGCGCGATAGACCACGTTGTCGAGACGAAGCTCGAGGAACCGGAGCATGTTTTCGCCGGTTACCCCCTGGCGGCGGGATGCCTCCTGGTAGACCCGACGGAATTGACGCTCGGTGAGGCCGTAGGTGAAGCGGGCCTTCTGTTTCTCCTGAAGCTGGATCAGGTACTCGCTCTGGTTGCCCCGCCGGCGGGTGCGGCCGTGGATGCCGGGAGGATACGGCCGCTTGTCGAGGGCGATCTCCTCACCCTTGGTGCCGAAAATGTTGGTGCCGAGGCGGCGTGATACTCGGGCCCGGGGGCCGGTGTAGCGTGACATCGTCATACCCTCCGGCGCTTGGGGGGACGGCAGCCGTTGTGGGGAACCGGGGTCACGTCTTTGATGCCGGTGACCTCGATTCCGGCGTTCTGGATCGAGCGGATCGCCGTCTCACGGCCGGAGCCGGGACCCTTGACCTGAACGTCGACTTTGCGCACGCCGTGTTCCATCGCCCGACGAGCTGCAGCCTCGGCGGCCATCTGGGCGGCATACGGCGTCGACTTGCGAGAGCCCTTGAATCCCACGTTGCCGGCCGAGGACCACGACAGGATGTGGCCCTCGCGATCGGAGATGGCGATGATGGTGTTGTTGAAGCTCGACTTGATGTGAGCGATGCCGTGGGTGACGTTCTTGCGTTCCCGACGACGGGGGCGTCGACCGCCTGCGCTTGGTTTGGCCATTACTTGGTTGCTTTCTTCTTGCCGGCCACCGTCTTCTTCGGGCCTTTGCGGGTACGGGCGTTGGTCTGGGTGCGCTGACCGCGAACCGGCAGACCCTTGCGGTGACGGATCCCCTGATGACAGCCGATCTCCATCTTGCGCTTGATGTCCTGCGACACCTCCCGACGGAGGTCACCCTCGGTCTTGAGGTTCGAGTCGATCCAGGCTCGGATCCGCATGACCTCTTCCTCGGTCAGGTCCTTGACCCGGGTGTTCGGATCCACACCGGTGGCCTCGGTGATCGTCTGAGCGGTCGAGCGGCCCACGCCGAACACGTAGGTGAGAGCGATCTCGGTGCGCTTGTCGCGGGGGATGTCAACGCCGGCTATGCGGGCCATATCAACCTTGCCTCTGCTTGTGTCGCGGGTTCTCACAGATGACCCGGATCGTGCGATTACGACGGATCACCTTGCACTTTTCACACATTGGTTTGACGCTCGGGCGAACCTTCATCGCACTGTCCTACCTGGATTGGAGTTCTACTTGGTTTGGGCTTCTGTGGTGGGCACCGGCTCGAGACCGGGGACGGCCGGAGAACCGGTGAGAATTGCTACTTGAGTTGGCACCGTGCGGACGCCGCTCAAACCTCGGTGGACCACAGGTGCACTGGTGGCGTGCGCTGCAAGCGCTGAGCATGTCGGTTGAAAGGTATGGGAGAAACTGCCGGCGGCCGAGTCTCCACTACCCGGGTTTCGACTTGGAGGGTCGACCTACTTGTAGCGGTAGGTGATACGTCCGCGGGTGAGATCATACGGTGTGAGCTCAACCTGGACTTTGTCACCCGGAAGAATACGGATGTAGTGGCGTCGCATCTTCCCGGAGATGTGACCCAAAACAGTATGACCATTCTCGAGTTCCACCCGGAACATGGCGTTCGGGAGCGACTCGGTGATGGTTCCTTCAAGGACGATCGTATCTTCTTTGTGCTTTGGCAGGACGAGGCCTTTCGTTCGAAGTTGCACGGTCGATTCGTCGTCAGCGCCCGATGGGAGTGCGAAACGCAGGCTCCAAAAGCACCGCAACAGACCAACAAACCATGCTACTGGCCTTGAATTGAGGCCACAACACGCGAACGACCAAGTTCCGGGCGGCCGAACGGCCGCATCGAAAGCTCCGCGTACCCCTGTTATAGCATGGCCGACGTGTTGGATGGCAACCTCAACCTGCCGGCCACCCACCCATCCCGTGCGTCACGTGTCGTCCTCGACGTGACCGGCGGCCGGCTCATCGGCTCCCTGCTCCCCGACAAGCTGCTCGTCGCTCGCCGGCCCGCCGATGCCCTGCTCACCGACAAGCGGCACGAACCGCACACCGCCGAGATCTTCCAGGTCGTAGCGATCACCCGAGCGGATGATGCGCAGCAGCCGCTGCTCACCTCGGCGGCGACCGACCGGCATGATCAGCCGGGCTCCGTCGGCCATCTGGGCCCGAAGTGCGGCAGGCACCGACGGTCCGGCGGCCGTCACGACGATGGCGTCGTAGGGAGCCCGCTCGGACCAGCCGAGTGAACCATCACCCTCGATGACCTCGACGTTCGAGACGCCGAGCGCTGCCAGACGGGCAGCCGCCGAGCGGGCCAGCGACCCATGACGTTCGATTGTCACGACGGACCGAGCCAGGCGGCCGAGAACGGCAGCACCATAGCCCGACCCGGTTCCCACCTCGAGGACATGGTCGCCGGGGCCGACCATCGCCGCGTCGACCATCAACGCCACCATGAACGGCTGGCTGATCGTCTGGCCCCGACCGATCGGAAGTGGCCTGTCCTCGTAGGCGGAATCGGCCAGATCCGGGGCGACGAAATGATGGCGGGGAACCGACATCATGGCGTCGAGCACGGCCGGCGTCGTAACGCCGCGGCTCCGAATCTGCCGGTTCACGAACCGGCGACGGTCGGCAGCCCGATCGTCGGGATCCATGGAGGGGCTGGAGGCGGGCTGCTGTGATTTGCTCATCGACCGGTGAGGCGGTGGGTTGGATGCAACCGCCAACAACCAAGGTACGTCCGTTTTCCGCAGATCGCCATTGAGGCCGTTCATCGGTCACCTGTCCTCCACGCCCGAATGGGTTTACGATTCGGGGATGGAACAGCCCGCGCAGAATCCGGCCCCACACGCCACCGAGGCGAACACCCACAGTCCCTATCCCGCGTTCCCCGAGGTCGAGCCCTACGACACGGTTCGCAGCGTCGAGGACGAGCGAACCCATCGCCTGAACGTCTGCGCACTCGGCTACCGGTTGTTCGGATCGATGCGCTGGGGGCAACTCGGCGACGGCCACATCAGCGCCCGGGACCCGGAGTGGACCGACCACTTCTGGCTCCTCGACTGGGGGATCCCGTTCGGACGGGCGACCGTGGACCGTCTGGTGCTGGTCGGGCCCGGCGGACGGGTCAGAGACCGAGCCGGCGATTTCACCGGAGCCGTCAACACCGCCGGGTACAACATCCACGCCCCGCTCCTCGAGGCCCGGCCCGATGTGGTGTCGGCCGCCCACACCCACACCCCCTACGGCACCCCGTGGTCGGCCAATGTCTCGCCGTTCGCCGCCATCAGCCAGGAGTCGTGTGCGTTCGTGTTCGATCAGGGTTTGTTCGACGACGAAGAGGTGGAAGTGCTGTCGTATGACGGTGGCAAGCGGATCGCTGCCGCCCTCGGCTCCGGCAAGCTGTGCATTCTCCGCAACCACGGCCTCCTGACCGTTGGGCATTCGGTCGAGGAGGCGGTCGGCTGGTTCGTCATGGCCGAGCGGGTCGCCGAGGTCCACGTCAAGGCGCCGAACGCGGTTCCGATCTCGGACGAGGCCGCCGCTGTTGCCGCATCCACCCTCGGCGTGCCGCATGCCGGATGGCGGCTGTTCCAGTGGATGGCCGCCGGACTCGGTTCCTAGCTGCCCGTCGCCCCTCGACGACCGAGGGCGATAGCGTGACCGGGTGAACGACAGCTCCATCCTGAACAGGTTTCGCGCCGCGGTTCACCTTCGCCGGGGCATGGCGGTCTTCGCCACCATGATCGGCGTCGTCATCTCCTACTCGGCCATTCTGGTCGGCTTGAACGAAGGATTGGCCGACGACTCGTCGGAGACCGCAGGCTCCATACTCGGCCTAGGTCTTGCGCTGGTTCCGCTCGTGTTCGGACTCGCCGCCCTGACCACCGGTCATCCGAACGCGCTGCTGGCGATAGCCAAGTCGACCGGACTCTGGCTTCTCGCCACACCGTTGCTCGTGGTCGACGTCATCCTCGGGCTGACCGCCGCCTACGGTCTCGGGTTGACGATCGCGCTGCATCATCCGACCGCCCGGTGGACCTCGCGGCTCGGCATCGTGGCGATCGTCATCGCCATCACCGTCGTGCTGCTGATCATCGCCCCGCCCGCCGCCCTCTTCGGCCCCCTGATCGCAACCGGCCCGGCCATCGCACTGAGCGACGACCGGGCCGAGTTGTTCAACAGATTCTCTCGTCGTTCGGCCTCCTGAAGGCCGACGGAATCGGGACTAGCCCTTCACGGCACCGGCCAAACCTCCGATGATCCGGCGCTGGAAGATCAACACCAGCACCAGGAGCGGGATGGTAACCAGGACCGCCGCAGCCATGATCTGTCCGAACGGGTCCTGCATCGTCTGCTGACCGGTGAAGAGGGCGATGGCCACGGGAATGGTGCGGTCGTCGGGGTTGATCGTGGTGAAGGTCAGAGCGAACAGGTACTCGTTCCAGGCACCGATGAAGGCCAGCAGGCCGGTGGTCACCAGCGCCGGCGCCGTCAACGGCAGCAGGATCAGGCGGAACGCCTGGAATGACGTGGCCCCGTCGACCTGGGCCGCCTGTAACAGGTCGCCCGGTAATGTTCGGAAGAACGACGTCAACACCCAGACGGTGAACGGCAACGAGAAGATCAGATACGTCAGGATCATCGACGGTCTCGGCGTCAACCCGATCGATCTGATGATCGCGTACAGACCGGTCAGGATGGCGATCTGCGGGAACATCGTCATCGACAGGATCGTGTAGAGCGCCACCGTCTTGCCCGGGAAACGCAACTTGCCCAGGGCGAAGGCGGCGAACGAGCCGATGGCCAACGCCAGCAGCGTGACTGTGACGGCCACGATGATGCTGTTGATGATCGCCCGCTGGAACTGGGTGTCGGCGAAGACGTCCTCGTAGTTCCGGGTGAAGAAGCTGATGCTCCCGTCGGTCGGGCTGCGGGGAATGAACGTCGCCGGCGTCATGGCCAACTGACCCTCTGACTTGAGCGACGAGTTCACCGCCCAGTAGAAGGGAAAGGTCAGATAGACGGCCACGATGAAGACCATCGTGTAGAAGCCGGTCTTGCGCATCAGTCTTTGCGGCGTCATCGGCGGTTTGGTGCGTATCGGCGCCTTCGGCTTCGGAGGAGCGGCGGTTGCGGTATCACTCATCGGTGCTGACCCCCAGTGTGCGAATGTAGATGATGGCGAAGACGGTGAGCAGCAGGAAGATCACGACCGACGAGGCTGACGAGTAGCCCATCAACTGGTTGTCGATCAGGTCGTAGTAGGTCTTGGAGGCCATGGTGAAGCGATTCTGACCGAACACGATCTGGAAGAGATCGAAGACCCGCAACGAGTCGAGGGTTCGGAACACCAGGGCGACGGCGATCGTCGGTTTCAGCAACGGCAGGGTGACGCTGGTCAACTGGCGCCATCGGTTGGCCCCGTCGACTCTGGCCGCCTCGTAGAGTTCATCCGGGATGAGCTGAAGGCCTGCCAACATCAGGAGGGCCATGAACGGCGTCGTCTTCCAGACGTCGATGGCGATGGCCGCCGGCAATTGGAGACTCGGATTGGCCAGCCACGCCGTTTGCCCGTCCGTGCCGAAGAAGTTTTGGCCCAAGACGTTGAACAGGCCCGATCTGGTCGACGAGAACATGTACTCCCACATTCGCGACGACACCGCTGTGGGGACCGCCCAGGGGACGAGCATCAGCGCCCGCATCGCCCCTCGGCCGACGAAGGCCCCGTTGAGCAGCAGGGCGATGCCGAGGCCGAGGAGCGTTTCGAGTAGCACCGCTGCGAGGGTGAACAGCGACGTGTCCCAGACCGATCTGATGAAGTCACGATCGGTGGCCCCGATGACCACGTCGGTTCCGAAGAAACCGAACGTGAAGGCCTCCCGATAGCGAGGCTCACGGGGCAGCACGTCGATCGGACGTTGCTTGACCGCCTCGCCGGTTTCCTCGTCTATGACGACGTTACCGTTCTCGTCGACTTCGTCGCCAAGTGTCCTCACGGTGACGCTCAGCAGCTCACGGTAGTTGTCCAGTCCGACGAATTCGGTCGGCTGAGC
Organism: Acidimicrobiales bacterium; assembly: GCA_041584095.1. Classification (GTDB taxonomy): domain Bacteria; phylum Actinomycetota; class Acidimicrobiia; order Acidimicrobiales; family SZUA-35; genus JAHELU01. Next base: position 10,855 of record JBFHEP010000129.1, read on the forward strand.
GCTGGCGAACGTCCGGTTGGTCATCGACGCATAGAACACCTGGCCGAACGGATAGATCATGATGGCCAGCATCAAAATGAATGTCGGCGCCACCAGCATGTAGGCCAGACGCCGTTCGGCCCCCAACAGGTCGTCGTCCTTCCGGAGACGTTTCGCAGGCTTTGCGTCGGCGACCTCGATCTCTGGTATCGACTCCTCTTCTACGGTCTGCAACTTTTCCCCCTTGCTCGATCGTCAACACCTTACATGATGGCAGGCGCCGATTTCAGATCCGGCCCCAGCATGGCGCATCCGGCCGGACATGACAAGCGGACCCGAGGACAGTACGCCTCGGGCCCGCTCGTGACTCTGATTAC
>JBFHEP010000130.1:0-10955 GCA_041584095.1 Acidimicrobiales bacterium
ACAGGGTGCCGTCGAGGTACAGCGCGTCGACGGCTCCGAGTTCGCGACACCGGTCCGCCATGGCCCACAGTGAGACGGCGCGGTCGGCCATGATCAGCAACACACGGCCGTTGGCGTCCACACCGACGGCGTTCCTGCGGTGGGTGGAGGTGGATGACTCGGAGAAGGCGGGGTTGATCTGCGAGTCGATCACCAGCATTGGGCCGCTCTGTACTGCGGCGTCGACCGTGCGCTCGGCGACCGCATAGGCCTCGGTGGTATCGATCCCGGCCCGCCCGTCGTCGATCCAGAAGACACCGTTGGGTTGAAGGAAGAAGTTGCCCGATCCCGAGCCCCGGTTCAACGGAGTCAGCTCCACACCGTCCTCGACATAGAGACCCGACGGGATCAGGCCCGGACGGTGGATCCCGCCGTTGGTGATGGCAAGGACCTGCTCGCCTCTGTTCTCCAGTGCAGCCCGTGCCGACTGAAGCTGTCCGTAGGCAACGCCGTCGTCACCGCGCCACACGAATCGGATGTCGGCGGGATCGACCCGGAGCCATCGGTAGGTGTCGTCGCGCTCGAAGGGCGTGTCCACGGGCTGCGTCGTTGATACGGCCGACGTCGACGAGGACGAGGTGGGCCCGACCGTGGAGGCGGTCGAAGCGACGTCTGCACGATCGGTCCCGCTGTCGTCCAACTGAGTTGCAGACGCCGAACCGGGTGCGGCGCTTCTACTCAGCACCACGGCGACGGCGGTGCCGGCGGCCATGACCACAACGGCCAGTGCCAATCTGGGGAACGGGCTCGGCCCGACGAATCGATGTCCCATCGGCTTCCAACCGTAGAGGATCCCGCCTGCGCCTCAACGGCACCGCAGACCAACCGATGGAGTGACGGAAACCCGAACCGCCGCCGCTCCATCGTCGTCGGACGGTACCATCGGCTTCCCGCCGGGCGGAACGTCGCCAGTGCGCACACAACCCGCACCAGTCCCCCCGGAGCACCGTTCGTCCCATTCACGACCAACTAACGGCACCCAATCATGAACCCTCCCCGATCGCGCAGAAACTTCGGCGACGAGAACGTCGACCAGCACCTGACCGAACTGCTGGAACTGGTCGGCAACGATCACAACGACGATCTTGTTCGTTCGATGCTGGTCACCGTGCTCGACATGGACGAAGCCGACATCGACCGACTCGAACTCAAGATCGCCAATCGAACCGTGGCCGAGATGCTTCACGCATGGCGGATCTTCTCGCCGTACGACGATCGGGCGAAGGTCACGATTTTCGGTTCGGCCCGCACCAAACCCGATCATCCCGATTACCGACTTGCGGTCGAGTTCGGCCGGGTCATGGCCCAGCGGGACTGGATGGCCATCACCGGTGCCGGTCCGGGCATCATGCAGGCCGGCATCGAGGGCTCCGGTCGGGAGAACGCCTTCGGTGTCAACATCGTGCTGCCTTTCGAGCAGGAGGCGAACCCGGCCATAGCCGGCGACGACAAGCTGGCCAGCTTCCGCTACTTCTTCACCCGCAAGCTCACCTTCATGAAGGAGACCGACGCATTCGCGCTGCTACCCGGCGGGTTCGGCACCCTCGACGAGACCTTCGAGTTGCTCACACTCGTCCAGACCGGCAAGAGCAACCCGGTCCCGATCGTGATGCTCGATCACGCCGACTCCACCTACTGGTCGGCGTGGCAGAACTTCGTCGAGTCCGAGCTCGGCGCCCGCAACATGATCTCCAGCCACGACACCGATCTCTACCTGCACACCCACGACGCGGTCACAGCCGCCGACTACATCTGCTCCTACTACTCGTCGTATCACTCGATGCGCTATGTCGGCAATCGACTCGTGATTCGGATGCGCCATCAGCTCGACGACACCGCCATCGCCACTCTCAACGACGAGTTCGCCGACATCATCGCCGAGGGATCGATCGAGGCGATCGAGCCGACGAAGGCGGAACAACGCGACAACGACCGCCTCGATCTCCACCGGCTCGGGTTTCACTTCGACAATCGCAGCTTTGCCCGACTGGTGTCGCTGGCCCGCCGGGTGTCGAGTCTCTCGGGCGACGGTGATCCGTCGGCCCGGGGTCTACGCCACGACATCAGTCCGGAAGTCGACCTCTAGCCACGAACTTCTGCATCAGAGAGCGGAGCCAGCACCGCTGTCCGCGTTGAGAACCGGAGAAGGTACAGCGGTCAGCCGTCCTCCGAGCGGGCGAGGTGCAGTGCCTCCCGGTCGATCAGGGCGGCGGCTTTGTCGACCGAACGCCGTATCCGGCTCAACACCTTGTCGAGCGGCGGACGTTTGTCGGCACCTTCGTCGAGCGCCTCCCGCAGCACGGTCATCGACAGATCGCCGAGTTCCTCGCTGATCGCGGCGAGACGTTGTCGGAGATCTTCGAGTTGGTGTTCCATTCGAGGAGTCTGTCACGAATTCATGCCTGTCCGGCGTTCGTGGCGGGCCAAGTTGCGATAACCTGCGTCGGTGTCCACACCCGAGGACGGCCACTCCTGGTATTCCGTCGACGACGTCGGTGGTAAGACCACCTGGATCTTCGACACCACCTTCCTCCGCTCCCGCTACCGGTGTATCTACGGGCAGGGGTGCCCGTCCATCGATTCCGAGCCCGACCCGACTGCAACACTTGGCTGTTGCATTCACGGTGCCCACATGGTCGACAAGGAGGACCGTGGCAACGTGTTGGCCTTCGCCGACCGGCTCGGCCCCGAGGTTTGGCAGAATCGTGACCGGGCCGAGGCCAAAGGCGGCCCGCTGAAGAAGAAGAAGGGCGGCGACTGGGTCACTCGGAAGGTCGACGGTGCCTGCATCTTCCTCAATCGCGATGGCTTCGACGGCGGTGCTGGCTGTGCGCTTCACCTCGGCGCCGAACAGGCCGGGGCCCGTCCGATGGACTGGAAACCCGACGTCTGCTGGCAGGTTCCCCTTCATCTCGACGTCCACACCGACGAGTACGGTCACGAGACCGTGATCCTCCGGGCCTGGCAGCGACGGGATTGGGGCCCCGGCGGCGAAGACTTCCACTGGTGGTGCATCGAGGATCAGGCCACCACCCACATCGACGATCAGCCGGTCTATGTAACCCTGGCCGATGAGTTGATCGAAATGGTCGGCCGCAAGGTCTACCAGCGGTTGAAGGATCATCTGGATACGCTGGCGGACGTTCGATCGGTCGATCCCGACGGGATCCCGATCACCGCCACCCCGGTGGCTCTTTCCTGACGTAGCGCCACCCGCCCGCTCGTCACCTGGGAGCACCACAAACCTGTCCGTCGGAACTCGACATGTCCACAGCCACGCCCTCACCATTCGCCCGACTTACACGGGTGACGAGCCCGATGGCCCTGAGCCGCAGCCTGGCCCGCCTGTTGCCGGAACGCCAAGGGAGCCAGCTCTTGTTGGCGGCCATCGTGGTCGGCGTGGTCGTCGGCTTCGCCGTTGCGGTGATCGACGCCATCGTCCTCGAATTCATGTTCGACCGGGTGCTCGACCTGCCCCTCTGGGTTCAAGGCGTGGCCCCGCTCGTCGGGTTGCTGCTTACGGTGGCAATTCTGCAGGTCGTCGGCAACGGTGTCAGCCCTTCGACCTCCGACGAGTACATCTACTCGTTTCACTCCCGCCGACCAACCGCGGAGGGCCGTCCGCTCGTGGCTCGGTTGCTGGGCGGCGCATCGACCATCGGGCTCGGCGGCGCGCTCGGCCTGGAGGGGCCGTCGATCTACATGGGCTCGAGTATCGGCGTGTGGATCCACCAGCGGGTCGAACGCTGGCTCGGCCGGGACAGCGCGAAGTTGTTGCTGACGGCCGGCGCCGCAGCGGGTGTTTCGGCGCTGTTCCAGGCTCCGGCGACCGGTCTGGTGTTCGCGCTCGAGTCGCCATACCGCGACGACGTGGCACACCGCGCCCTGCTTCCGTCGCTCATCGCCTCGGCCGCCAGCTACCTGACCTTTGTCCTGATGCCGTTCATCCACCCCCATCTGCTCCTCGGCTTCACGCCCGAAGCCGACTTCGGCATCGGCGACCTGCTCGGCGCAGTGGCGGTCGGCGCCGGTGCCGGGCTGGGAGGGCGATGGTTTGCCTGGACGGTGCGCCGAGCCAAAGCGCTGCGAACGCAGTATTCACCGTGGGTGCTGGCATTCATGGGCGGTGTGCTGTTGGGGGCCATGGCTCTGCTGTCCGACTTCCTGTTCGACAAGCCGCTGACGCTGGGTCCCGGACTGCAGATCGTCGGCTGGCTCGAGACACGGCCGTCACTGCTGATGATCAGCGCCCTGTTCGTCTTCCGGGCGGTGGCGACGCTCTCGACCATCGGTGCGGGAGGAGTCGGCGGGCTGTTCATCCCGCTGGCGATTCAGGGTGTGCTGCTCGGTAGCCTGGTCGGCGACGGCCTCCAGGACCTCGGCTGGGCCCACAACGCCTCGATCTGGCCGTTCCTCGGCCTGGCGGCCTTCCTGGCGGCCGGGTACCGGACACCGATCGCGGCCGTGATGTTCGTGGCCGAATCGAGCCGTGGCGCTGCCGTGGTCCCGGCCCTCGTCGCTGCTGCCGTGTCGCAGTTGGTGGCGGGGGATGCCTCAGTGGCATCCGGCCAGCGAGTCGAGCGGGTCGGCCATTTGGAGGAACGCCTGACACTGCCCATCAGTTCCGCACTGACGACCGATGTGATGACCGTCCCGCCGGATGCCACGGTGTCGGAGTTCATGTGGGTTCACGCCATCGGTCGACGGCAACGCATCGTCCCGGTCGTCGACGGCGCCGTCTATCTCGGGCAGTGCTCGGTCGATCGTGCCTCGGCCGTCGACCGCGACGACTGGGAGGCCACGCCGGTCAGCGAAGTTCTCGACGAGGCACCGTCGGCCAGACCGAGTTGGCGGCTTCGTGACGCCATCGCCGCCATGGACGGCACGGGAGCCGATCAGATAGCGGTGACCGACGGTGACGGCGGCTTCATCGGTGTCGTCTACGAGTCGGAGATCGTCAAGCTGGGAGAGATTCTCGATCAGACGGAGCATTGAGTCGATGGATCGGCGCGACAACGCCCTCGGGTCATCCGAGGGCGTTGGATCGTGTGGCGATCCGGAGTCGCCAGGTGCGCGACGCCGAATCCATCACGGATGCAGGCCGGCGATCTCTTTCAGTCGTACGCCTCGACGTCTTCCTGATTCTGTACCTGAGCGGCTTCCGAAGTGGTGGGAAGATCGAACGGATCTTCGTCGAGACGTTCCATCAATGACTCGATGTCGTCTCCATCGCGCGAGCGCTTGAGAGCTCGAGCCTCTTCGTAACGACGATGACGCCCCTTCTTCATGGGACACTCCTGCAAATCTCGGGGTGGCGGGGCGCACGGGACTGCATCCACGCCCCTGCCGGTAGACTGTGCTTTCAGTTTATGCTGATCGGCGGCCACTTGGCGAAACGATCGCCTTGTCCATCGTAGTCGATTTCCAACCGGTTGACGGTCATGGTTTCGCCGTCAACGGGCGATTGCTGCGGGCTTCGAGCACGAGATGGCCGTCGGTATCGAACGCGACGGCCGCTTGGCCGGAGACCAATTGGGCGATGGGCTTTCCCACCATTTCCTTCCTCCAACCGGTTTGGAGGCGACACTCCGGATCCTGACGGAGGAGTGCTTCGACATCAGCTCTGGTGGCCAGCAACGCCGGGTCGAGTTGGTTGTCACGGGCCAGCTGCGCCACCCAGGCTGTGACCAGAGTCACAACCGGCCGAAGGTGGCGGGGCAGTTCGGGGGCACGAGGTTGACGGGTCCGATCACGTTTTATCGTGAGCCCCGCCTGAACCGCCGCCAACAGCTCCGTTCCAGCTCCATCGCGCAGATGGCGGCTGTCGATCCCTCGTAGAGCCCGCAGCTCCTTGATCGAACCTGGAGCCTGCTGGGCGACTGCCACGACGCCGAGGTCGGAAAGCACCTGGCGGACCGGTACGTCGAGATCCGCGGCGCGGCGTTCCCGCCAGGCGGCGACGGCGGTCGCCACCCCATGCGACTTTCCGCGGAGGCCTCGAGCCTCCTTGATCCTGGTCACCGCCTCTTCCGGTGGCCGTCGGTTTCGGGGACGAGCCAGCAACAGCGCACACTCCTCCTCGACCCAACCGGTGCGACCGAGGGCGGACAACTCGGACCACAGGCGATCGATGAGTGTCAACAGGAACTCGACGTCGGACGCGGCATAGCTGAGCTGGTCATCGGTGAGGGGGCGTCGAAGCCAGTCGGTGAGCCGATCACCCTTGGGCAGGTCGACGTCGAGGAACCGATCCACCAGCGAGGTCAGTGAGCCGGTCGACATACCGAGGAACCCGGCGGCGATCTGTGTGTCGACGAGCCGTTGTGGAACGGTGCCGCACGCCAGCTCGAGCACCTCGAGGTCCTGGATCCCCGCATGAACGACGCACAGACCGTCACCGTTCAACAGATCGGCGAGTGGTGCGGGGTCGACCTCCAAAGGGTCGATCAACCAGATGTCGGATCCCACGGTCAACTGGATGAGCGCCACCTGGGGAAAGTAGGTTCGCTCCCGGTGGAACTCGGTGTCGATCGCATACCGCTCGGCGGCCAACGCCTCTGACACCACACTCTTGAGATCGGAGGTTGCTGTTACCAGTTCGTACACGGAAGCGAGGGCGGTTGTCTCCACGGTGTGCGGCACCCGGCCGTCTTCGACGTCGCAGGCGGAGTGTGATAACGGTAGCAGTGAAGCCCCGCCCATGCGGTACCGGGCCGGGAAGGCTCCTCCTACTCGGCGGCGCCGCCGGTATCAGTTCCCGTCAGGCGCTCGAGTTCCGACGGAGTGTCGGCATCGGCGACGGTGTAACTCGGAACCTCGATTCCGATCCAGGTTCCGACGTCGAGCGCGGCTCGAAATCGCCGTTCGCCGTGTTCAACGAGACGTCGCATCGGGACGGCCCATCCGGCGGGCCAAACGCCGACAGAGTGGACCGGTCGACCGTGGACCGTCGCCACCACGGCCGTCTCGAGGCGCCTCGCTGGTTCGAGTTCGTCGCTGGCAGCCACCAGGGTCGCCACCGTGGCTGAGGTCAGGTTGGGAAGATCGCAGGGAAGCACGACAACGCGACCCTCCCGCGCCCATCGCAGGACGGTGGCCAGAGCGGGCAGTGGTCCTTCGCCCGGCCACATGTCGGGGACCGTGATCACGTTCAGCCGGGGTCCGGCCGTTCCACCGACCGCGACGATCGGATCAACCCCGGCCTCACGAAGTGCGGCGACCACCACGGCTCCCATGACGGTGTCGCCGACCTCGGCCAGCGCCTTGTCGGAGCCGAAACGGCTGGATCGGCCGCCCAGCATGACCGCGCCGACGACCCGGTCGGTCAAAGGCGGGACTCGACGGTTTCCCATGCCGGGTCGAGCTGGCGCAGAAACACCGAACAGCGCTCGGCCTCGTCGTGCTCCCCGATTTCGGCGGCCATCCGACCGAGCCCGTACAGCGACCGCAGGAAGCCACGGTTGGGCTCGTGTTCCCAGCGGACGAGACCGCTGCCGCGCCAGCCGCTCTGTCGGAGTCGATCGAGCCCGCGGTGGTAGCCGACCCGGTACGCGGCGTAGGACTCGATGCGATCGCGCCCGAGATCACCGAGCGTGGCCCACCCGAGCAGCGACGAAGGATGACGGGCGACGACGGCGGCAACCTGTTCCCGCCTTTCCTCGAGAGGGTGGTCAAGGGCGGCCGCCAGGTCGTCGACGACCGATTTCGGCTCCGGAGCGAGGACCGTCTCCGGCAGACCCCCGGGGGACATGTTCACGTTCGACATGTCGTCAAGACTACTTTCCCGCGACGGGATCGAGCGCCCGATACATGGCGTCGTCACGCTCGCCCCACAACGTCTGTCCAAGGTTTGACAGGTCGAGCATCGACTTCTTACATTGGGACCTCGCGGACCCAATGCGCCCGGCCTCACACCGATCTGATACTCGGTGTCGAATCAATACGTAGGTCGCGTATCAATTCGGCGAATGACGGGAATGGAATTACGATGACTGCTAAGTTGTCCGCGGCTGCCGGTAGTCGTACCAAGGGGAGGCAAGCATGACGTTGGTCGAAGAGAGTCCTGCGCCGAGTGCTGCAGGCGAAGGCTACCGCACGGTCGCCGCTCGGGCCCGCGAGTGGGCCAAGTCCGAACCCGACCACATCGCCCTCCGTGAGAAGGACTACGGCATCTGGCAGGAACACACCTGGGCCGAGGTCTGGGAGATGATCGAACTGGCCGCCCACGCCCTCCTGGAGTTCGGTGTCGAGGTCGGCGACCGGGTCTCCATCCACTCCGAGGACCGGCCCGAATGGGTCATCCTCGATCTGGCGACGGTTGCGGTGCGAGGCATCACCGTCGGCTTCTACCCCACCAATCCCACCGCCGAGGTCGAGTACCTCCTCAACGACTGCGGCGCCTGCGTTCATCTGGCCGAGGATCAGGAACAGGCCGACAAGGTCTTCGAGATGGATCCAGCCCGCGTCCCCGACGTCCGCCGCATCATCTATTGCGAACCCCGCGGCTTCTCCGCGTTCGATGATCCACGGTTGGTCTTCTGGGACGACTTCCTCGAGATCGGCCGCAAACACCGTGAGGCCAACCCGGGAGCGGTCGCAGCCCGAATGGCGGCGGCGGAGGACGACGACGTGATGACACTCGTCTACACATCCGGCACCACCGGCCCGCCCAAAGGCGCCATGTTGACCAACGCCAACGCCGACTTCGCCATGAAGCGGATCATCGAGGAGAAGGAGGCCTACCCCGACGGCACTCCCCCCAACGAGTCCGACCAGATCCTCACCTATCTGCCCCTCTGCCATGTGGCTGAGCGGATCTTCTCCACTTGGACGATGCTGGCCGGTGGCCCAACCCTCAACTTCGCCGAATCCATCGAAACCGTGCCGCAGAATCTTCGCGAAGTACAGCCAACGCTGTTCTTCGCCGTCCCCCGTATCTGGGAGCGACTGCACGCCGGAGTCCTCATCCGGGGTGGCGATGCCAGCCGGTTCAAGCGGGCCACCCTCAACCTCGGTCTGAAGGCGGCGAGCACCGTCGGCAAGGAGAAGGTGGCCAACGGCGGCAGACACACGGCCAAGAGCCGGCTGATGCACTGGTTGTTCTACCCGTTGGTCTTTCGCGCGCTCCAGGAACGCATCGGGTTACGCCACTGCCGCCGGGCGACGTCGGGAGCGGCGCCGATCGCGCCTGAGGTGCTGGAATTCTTCATGGGCATCGGTATCGACGTCTTCGAGTTGTACGGGATGACCGAAAACAGTGCCGTGGCCACCTGCAACTATCCGGGTCGGCTCAAGCTCGGAACCGTCGGTGAGCCCTATCCCGGAACCGGCCTACGGATCGACGAGGAAACGGGCGAGGTCCAATCGAAGCATCCGGGCGTCTTCAAAGGCTACTGGAACAAGCCGGAGCAGACGGCCGAGACCTTCACCGAAGACGGCTGGCTCCGGACCGGAGACGTGGCTGAATGGGTTGACGGCACGCACGTGAAGATCGTCGACCGGATGAAGGACATCATCATCACGTCGGGCGGCAAGAACATCTCGCCGTCGGAAATCGAAAACAGCCTGAAGACGTCGCCGTACGTCAAAGAGGCGATGGTCATCGGCGAGCGCCGCAAATACCTGACCGCGCTCATCGGCATCGAACTCGACACGGTCGGCGACTGGGCCACCCGCCGGAACATCCCGTACACCACATACCGCGACCTCTCCGAGAAGCCGGAGGTGCTCGAACTCATCGAAGCCGTCGTGGGCTCAACCAACGAGAAGTTCTCCCGGGTGGAGAACATCCGCAAGTTCCGATTGATCCCCAAGGAACTCGACCATGAAGACGGCGAGTTGACCGCCACCCAGAAACTGAAGCGCTCGTCCATGGCCGCCATGTTCGAAGATCTCATCGAAGACATGTATCGGTCCAAGGACTAGCTGCGTGCTCACTTTCCTCGCGCAGGAAGTTTCCGAGCCGTCCGCATTCGCCGAGTTTTTGGCCGAAGGGCTTTCGCTCGGCGCCATCTACGCGTTGCTGGCGATGGGTTTTGTGATCATCTTCAAAGCCACCCAGGTCCTGAACTTCGCCCACGGCGCTCTGGCCGGCGCCGGGGCTTTCCTCGTGGCGGCGTTTGCTTCGATCTTGAACATCCCGGGCCGGTACATGGTGAACGCCCCGGCATGGCTGCAATGGACCCTGTCGGTCATCGTGGCGTTGTTCTTTGCCGCACTGATGGGAATGCTCCTCGAGAGGTTGTTCCTGCGACCCATGGTCGGCGAGACACTGTTCGCCGTGGCGATCGTCACCCTCGGCATTGACATCTCACTGCGAAACATCACCAATGACTTCATTGGGACCGACCCGCGGTCGCTGGGAGGGCCGTTCGGGACCAGCGTCCTCGACTTGGGCTGGGTGCGCATCGCCCATTGGGAGATCGCCACGATTGTCACCTCATTGGTGATGGTCGGCCTCGTCGCCGCGTTCTTCCGGAGCCGAACCGGCATCGCCATGCGAGCCACCGCCTTCGACCAGGAAGCCGCCCGCGCCCAGGGCATCAACGTCGGCAGGATCTTCTCCATCGCCTGGGCGATCGGCGCCGTTCTGGCCACCATTGCCGGGATCTTCGTCTCAGTGTTCCCACGCCGGTCCGCCGGCGTCGATACCACCACTGCGTTCTTCGCGTTCAAGGCTTTCCCCGTCATCATCCTGGGGGGGCTCGACTCAATCGTTGGAGCGGTGGTCGGAGCGTTCATCATCGGCCTGGCCGAAGCGGCCGCAGGCGAGTGGATCAAGTTCGATTTCCTTGGTCTGAAAACACTGACTGTAATCGACAAAGCCGTAAAACATGTCAAATCAGATATAGGTATTGATCTTGATATTGCCACCATCCCGCTTGATGACCCGAAGACGTTCAAATTGTTATGCGATG
>JBFHEP010000131.1:0-10872 GCA_041584095.1 Acidimicrobiales bacterium
CGACGAATGACGTCGAACAGCCGATGTCGGCACTCCACTGCACGGTCGGATCGGTCGGCACCGGGCCCAGGCCGTAGAAGCTTCGAGTCGGGTTACCCCGAAAGGTGAGCAGGCCGTCGACCGAACCCAGAGCGCTCCACGGCAGCCCCGACGATGCGGGATCGACCCAAACCCCGTCGCGTTCCTCGAGTTCGGGTGTCGGCGCCGTCGACGGAGGCGGCTCAGCCTGGGGTTCGGACCCATTGTTGTCGGCATTGTCGGCGTTGTCGGCGCTGTCGCCGGCATCGGACACGTCGTCGTCAGCGCCCTCGGCAGCGTCGGTCGGTCCCTCGGCGGCCGAGGTGAGGGACGAGAGATCGGTGTCGCTCACGATCCCCGTTTCCGTTTCGTCAGAGGCGCCGTCGATGCTGCGAACGACGGCAACGGCGGCGACGGCGGCGACGGCGACGGCCAGCACGATGACGGCAACCAGCCGGCGGGGGGCCGCGGGCGGTTTATGGTGCGGCCCTTCGCTCTCATCCGCCGATGTCATGCTCATCCTAGGCGAGTCCGCCCTCGGCCACCATCCGCTCCAGCGTAAGCTCGGGATGGTCGGACACAACCCGCTGCATCCAGTAGCGGCTCTCGAACAGCGCCAGCATCGTGCCGTCGTCGCGGCTCATGACCGTAACCCCCTGCATGGCGTTGAGCGCCGGGGCGCTCTCGGCGTCGGTCCGCCGGGCGATCGTGTAGGGAGTCGCCGTCAGCTCCACGGGGGCTCCGAACTCGTTCTCCAGCCGATGGCTGGCCACCTCGAACTGCAACGTGCCGACGGCGGCGAAGATCGGAGCCTGGTCGCCGAGATCGGGATCGCGCAGCACCTGGATGGCGCCCTCCTCGTCGAGCTGCACGATGCCCTTGCGAAACTGTTTGAACTTCGACGTGTCCTTGACCCGGGCTCGCATGAAATGCTCGGGGGCGAACGCCGGCAGCGGAGGAAAGCTGGCCGGCTTGGCGACGTACACGGCGTCGCCCACCCGGAGATCGTTGGCGTTGACCAGGCCGAGCACGTCGCCGGGAAAGGCGGTGTCGGCTGTGTCGCGATCCTGGCCGAACATCGTCTGGGCGAACTTGGTCGAGAACTGCTTCTCGGTCCGTTCGGCGATGGCGGTGAGCCCACGTTCGAACTTCCCGGAGCACACCCGCACGAAGGCGATGCGATCGCGGTGGGCCTTGTCCATCCCGGCCTGCACCTTGAACACCATCCCGCAGAACGGGTCGTCGAGGGCCCGTCGAGAGCCGTCGGCCAGCAACCGGGGCGCCGGGGAGGGGACGAGGTCGACGACGCCGTCGAGCAGGAACCGGACACCGAAGTTGGTGAGCGCCGAGCCGAAGAACACCGGCGTCGACTCACCGGCCAGGAAGGTCTTGAGGTCGACGTTGCGGCCGATCTCGTCGAGCAGGCCGACCTCCTCGGCGGCATGGGTCCACCATTCGCCGTCGGTCGCCTCGGCATCGTCGGCGTCGACCTCGGTCTCGGGCGCAATCGTGGAGCCGCGGGCGGTGCGCTCGAATCTGGTGTAGATCCCGGTCTCACGGTGGATCACACCCCGGAAATCGCCGGGGATGCCGACCGGCCAGGTCATCGGTGTCGGCTCCACGACGAGCGTCTCCTCGATCTCGTCGAGGAGTTCCAGGGGCCCCTTGCCCGGCCGGTCCCATTTGTTGATGAACGTGAGGAACGGGATCTCCCGCTCCCGGCACACCTCGAACAGCTTGAGGGTCTGGGGTTCGATGCCTTTGGCCGCGTCGAGCACCATGACGGCGGCGTCGGCTGCGGCCAGCACCCGGTAGGTGTCCTCCGAGAAATCGCGGTGGCCCGGGGTGTCGAGGAGGTTGATCACCCGGTCTCGGTAATCGAACTGGAGGGCCGTCGACGTGATCGAGATCCCTCGCTGCTGTTCCAGGTCCATCCAATCCGACGTCGCCGACCGGCGGCCCTCCCGGGCCTTGACCGACCCCGCCTCCTTACCGAGCGCCCCGCCGTAGAGGAGGAACTTCTCGGTCAGCGTGGTCTTGCCGGCGTCGGGGTGGGAGATGATGGCGAACGTCCGCCGCCGCTTTGCTTCTTCTATCGGCTCGCTCACTGCGATTCACACTACCTCTACTCGTACTGCTTCCTTCGACGCCCTCAGCCCGATCCGTGCGCTCTCAGCCCGGAACTCGGGGCCTGGGACGCACCATTGGTCGGCTCGATCGGGCCTGGGATCGCGGTTGCTCGGCTCGATCGGTTCCGTGCGGTCACGGCCCGAAGAAACGGGCGTGAGGCGCACAGAACGGTGGGGGAGGGGTGGCGAGGCTAGTGCGTCATCATCAGTTCGACGGATCGTCGTGGTCGACGTTGTTCAGGTCGATGATGCCGAGGCGAACCGCGCTGAGCACCGCATGGGTCAACGACTGGGCGTCGAGCTTGCGGTAGATGGCGTTGAGGTGGTTGTGCACCGTCTTGATCGTGATGCCGAGATGACGGCCCGCCTGCTTGGTGCTCATGCCATCGGCGATCGCCTGGAGGATCTCGACCTGGCGGTCCGACAGCAGATCCTGCCCCGCCTCGGCCTGACGGGCCGAGTTGAGCATCGCACCGGCCAGCGCCGGCGACAGCACCGTGTCGCCTTCCGCCACCCGATGCACGGTCTCGCGAACCTCGGTGAACGACGTGCCCTTGCTCAGATACGCACTGGCGCCGGCGGCGATGGCGTCGCGGGTCTTGTCGATGTCGTCGTGCATGGTGAGCACCGCGACGCGGATCCCGTTGCCCTCCTCACGAATCTGACGGGTGGCCTCGACGCCGTCCATCACCGGCATCGACAGGTCCATCAGCACCACGTTCGGCTGCAGCGCGCGGGCCAGCGCAACCGCTTCTTCGCCGGTCGAGGCTTCGCCCACCACGGTGTCGCCCGCAGCTTCGAAAGACTTCCGCAGCCCTTCCCGCAGGAGGGCATGGTCGTCGGCCAGCAGAATCTTGATCATCGGATTTTCCTATTCGGCGGTGGTGTGGTTTAGATGCTTTGACTGGACTGAACGGTGATAACCGTACCTTCTTCCGGCTTAGAAGAGATTGTAAGCATGGCTCCCACCGATGTGGCCCGTTCTCGCATACCGACGAGCCCGTAGGCGTTGCCCCGGATTCCCTGGGTGGGGTCGAAACCCCGGCCGTCGTCGGAGACGACAAGCACACCCTTCCCATCGGCTATCGACCAGGCGACGTGAACTTTTGACGCCTTGGCATGCTTCTCGATGTTAGTCAAAGCTTCCTGAGCTATGCGCAGAAGTTCGTTTTCGACACGCGCCGGCAATCGATCGGCCGGCGCGTCCGGCGGCACGAATTTCACATCCAGCGCACTCCGGGCCTTGAAGCGCTCGACCACCTCGGCCAGCACCACGGTCAACGGGCGCTCCTCCGAGACGGCGGCCCGCAGCTCCAACAACGTCGACCGGAACTCCGAGATCGCCTCCTGCACGTCCTCGTGCAGCTCCTTCAACTCCGACGACGACTCGTTGCGGTTGATCCGCTCCAGCTCCATGGCGATGTAGGTCAGGTACTGGCCGAGGCGGTCGTGGAGGTCGCGGGCGATCCGGGTCCGCTCCTCGGCGGCGGCCAGGGCGCGGAGCCGGTTGAACGATCGGGCGTTGGCCAGAGTGAGCGCCAGCACGCTCGACATGCCGGTGAGCAGCTGGGCGGCTCGTTCGTCGTAGCGGCCGGCCTCGTCGTGTTCGATGGCGAGCAGGCCCGTGTCGGCATTGCGGATGACGAGACGGATGTAGAGGCCGCAGCCCTCCCTGGTCGACACGGCGCCCAGGTCCGGGATCCGCACGATGGTCGGGGAGTTGAGCGCTCGTTGGAGGATGTTCGGCAGTTGCGCCGTGGGAAGCTCCGGCGGAAGGCCGAATCCGTCCTGGATGATGGGCGACCATGTCCCGTCCTCGAAGCTGAGGAGCGCGATTCGACTGGCGTCGAAGGTCTCGATCAGCTCCCGGCGGGTGTTCTGTATCACATCGGGGAGGTCGAGCGATGAGGGCAGGGTGCGGGCCAGGTCGTTGAGGGCCGCCAGCAGTTCGTTGGTCTGGGCCAGGCGATCATTGCGGTCGACGAGGAGCTTGCGTCGCCCCTCGTACTCGAGCAACCGGTTGAGGGCCACGCCGGGCATGATGGCCACACCGGCCAGTGCGGTCATCGCCGCTGTGTTGGGGACGAGGTCGGCGACCAGTTGGAGATCGAGGGGCTGTTGAATCATCTGCTCGGGTCCGAACAGCAGCCCGACGGTCACGGTGAGCAGGGCCATTGCGGTCGCTGCCAGTCCCATTTGCAGGCCCCAGCCGAATCCGGCGACGGCAATGGCGATGAGCAGGGTGCCGGTCATCGGATTGGAGAATCCGTCGACGAGGCTGACGGCCAGGGAGAGGATGACCACGTCGACCAGTGCCAGCCCGATGTTGTAGGCGCCGAGGTGGCCGAGCCGAAGGGGGCGGATGGTGCGCCACGGGGTGACGAACAGCGCGATGGCCACCGCGATCACGAGTTCGATGTCCACCATCGTCCGCGTGATCGTGATGAGTAGACCGAGAAGTACCGCCCCCCAGCGGAGCGCGGCGATGACGGCGTTGATCGAGGCGGAGATGCGGGGGCTGATGTACAGCTCCTCGGGCGTCAAGCTCGCCGGCAGTTCCTGGGTGTGGAAGTCCTGGGTGTGAAACTCGCCACGATAGAAGTTCTGCCGGGACCCGCCGAGCCGCCGCAGGAGTTCACTTGCCTTGGTTGTGAATGGTCCGGACACTATTCTCCTCATCGGCAGAATAACGACGAGGTTTCAGGTTGAAGGTCCCCCAGCCTACTGTTCTGCCAACGGTCCGAAGATCGGATCCGGGCGATTTCAGCGGTCCCGGACCGCCACGTAGTCGGCCAGGGCCGCCAGAGCATCCGAACTCGTGGTATCGAACGGGAGCCGGCGGCGGGCGGCATGGGCTTGATCGAGAAGACGGCTGATCTCCCGTTCGTTGTGGTCGAGCGCTCCGGTGTCGGTCAGCACCACGATGATCTCGGACACCTCGTCAGGCGTCAAATCGCGACGGCCGATGCCGTCGAGCACGACACGTTGGGTGGGCGTCGCCACGTCGAGCGCATAGGAGACGATCTCGGTCGGCTTGCCTTCACGCAGATCGTCACCGACCGGTTTGCCGAGCCACTCCTCGTCGCCGGTGAGCCCCAGAGCGTCGTCGCGGAGCTGAAAGGCCTGCCCGAGGGGACGGCCGAAGCGGTCGAGCTGATCGAGGAGATCAGGCGCTGCGTCGAAGATGCCGGTGTGCAGCGCCGCCCCCAACTGGAGCGGCCTGACGATCGTGTAGAGCGCGGTCTTGAACGTGGCCACCTGGCGGGCGGTCTCGTGGTCGAGTTCGCCCGCGGCCGCGGCCCGCATGTCGAGGTACTGGCCGAGGTTCAACTCGATCCGCAGCTCGTCCCAGAGGCGGCGGGCATCGGGATTGACCCGACCGGTCAGCTGATCGGCGTACACATGGCCGAGGTCGCCGACGAGGATGGCGACGCCCTCACCGTACCGGCGGGGTTCGCCATGCCAGCCGTTGTCGACGAGCCGCCGGGCGTTGGCCACGTGCACCGTCGTGGCACCACGCCGGGTTGCGGAGTTGTCCATGATGTCGTCGTGGATCAGGGCGAACACCTGGAGAAACTCGAACGCCGCACCGACCTCGACGACCAGATCCTCGGCCACGTCGTCTCGATCGCCGGCGCCGGTCAACGTGGCCGCCCCGCGCCACGACCAGTAGCAGAAGCCGGCCCGGAGCCGCTTCCCGCCGCTCATCGTCATGCGTCGCAGCTCGTCGACCGCTTCGCACACCCGGCCGTCCACCTCGGCCCAGTGGAGGCGCTGAGCGTCGAGCACCGATTCGAGTATGGCGTCGACCTTCTTGGCCACCGAGAGCAGCTGATGGGGGACCCGGTTGTCCGTCACGGTGCGAGCTGCCTGCTCATTCGCCCGCCCCGCCGGAGTCACCGCTCGCGCTGCCGCCGGCGGACGACCCGTCATCGCCACCGGACTCGTCACCGCCGTCGACCAGGAGGTCGGCCACCACCTTGT
This sequence comes from Acidimicrobiales bacterium, assembly GCA_041584095.1. Taxonomy (GTDB): domain Bacteria; phylum Actinomycetota; class Acidimicrobiia; order Acidimicrobiales; family SZUA-35; genus JAHELU01. Next base: position 6,132 of record JBFHEP010000131.1, read on the forward strand.
CGACGTTGGCGGTCACCACCGCCAAACGTTCCCGACAGAACCGCACCAGTTGCACCCCCCGGGCGACCCGCTCGGCCAGATGGTCGACGTCGATGTCGGCGTCCTCCAAGTCGTCGAGCAGCTCCTCCAACTCCTCCAACGCCTCGCCGTAACGCAGCCCCGAGGCGACAGCGGGTGATTCCGTGGGTTCGGTTGGATCTGCGGGCATGATTTCAGTCACCAGGTTCTCGGTCCGGGTCGGTCGGAGCGACCGCGTCGACGGTGCTCGAGATCGTTCCGTCGGCGGTCATCGTGCGGATGGTGTCCCCCACGGTAACCTGCCCGGCCCGGCGAACGAGCTCCGAACCACCTCGCTCGAGGTAGGTGATCGTCCATCCCCGCCGCAGAGCGACCATCGGATCGTTCGCCTTGAGCCGGACGTCGGCCAGCGCAAGCTCGGCGTTGGCCCGATCCAACAGACGGACCGGGGCCCGCTCCAGGCGGTAGGTCGACTGCTCGAGCCCGACCCGCTCCCGCTCGACCACACGGCGGGCCGACGCCACGAGCCGGGCTCCGCCGCCGCCAAGGCGGTGATTGGCCCGATCGAGATGCAGGTGGGTGAGCGTGCGAATCCGCTGGGTTGCATGGTCGAGGCGGGCGTCGAACCGGGCCACCCTGTCGATCAACGATTTGGCCGCCGCGGTCGGTGTCTTGACCGACGTGTGGGCCACCTCGTCGGCGACCGACCGGTCGGTCTCGTGACCGACACCGACGATCACCGGGATCGGGCACTCGGCAATGGCCCGGGCCACCGCCTCGTGATCGAACACCGCCAGATCCGTTCGGGCCCCACCGCCACGTACAACCACCATCACGTCGACCTCGAAGTCGGAGCGAGCGGCGCGACGGACAACGCCGATGGCGGCCGCCAATCCCGGGACGGCATCGATGCCCTGGACGCGGCTGTCGATCAGGGTGATCCGGAACGGGTAGCCGCTGGAGGTCAACTCGTCCACGAAGTCGTGGTAGGCCGCGCTTCGATCGCTGGTGACCAGGCCGATCCGCAACGGCAGCGCCGGGAAGAGCCGCTCGTGGTTGCGGTCGAGTAGTCCCTCGTCGCTCAGCCGGTCGAGGAGTGCCTGGCGGGCCGCCACCATCTGGCCCAGCGTGAACTGGGGATCGATCAGCGACATCACCAGCTGCACCCTGCCCTGCGGCGGGTAATAGGTGAGCTCGCCACGGATCCGAATCTCGACGCCGTCGTGCATGCGGATCCCGCCGGAGCGACGCATGATCCGATTGACGAGCTGGCGGCTCGACGAGAACAAGGCCACCGGCAGCACGGCTCCAGCTGAGCGCCCGACCGACTCGTCGGGATCGACGAGGTCGAAGTAGACGTGTCCGTTGTTGGAACGAGTCAGCCCGGAAATCGCTCCCTGCACCCACACCTGATCGGGAAACGCCTCGCTGAGCGTCCGACCGACCCGATCGCAGAGTTCGGTGACGGTGTACGTGCCGTCGGGCGTCGGGTCGTCATCGGTGCTGTTCGGAGAGGGATTGGCGGACGACATCGGAGACCACGCTAACAGGTGCAGAAAAGTCGACCTCCAGCGCACCGCTGTCGGGTGGGGAGTTTGCGGAGCAAACTCGGTGAGCCGGTTCTCCGGACCGGCGGCGCTCACCGGCGCGATCGCCCACTAGGCTGGACCCAACCTCCGGATTCTCCTGTTTCCTTCGGTGTCGGATTACGACTTGCGTCACCGGGCGACGTCGATGGAGACTCGAGATCTCGCCTCTGTGAGGCACGGAGGTCGGCGGACCACTCAGGTCGAACAAGATGCTTGTTGAAGCAACTCGGTCGAATCGGGTGGTTTGCTTTTTCGCGGCGGAACCGACAACAGAAATCCCGACCACCCCGAAGAGATACCGCCGTGACACTATCAAACACCGATTTCACCGGTTCCGACACGACGACCGATGGCCTGGTTCCGGATCCCGACATCCTGCTCGTCGGCCCCGAGTCGTTCCGGGAGCCCTCGGTCGAAGCCGAAGAGCCGGTCGACGGCGTGGCTGTGATGCTGGTCGGCCCGTCAGTCCGCAACCCGCACCTGCTGTATGTGAGCGAGGGTTTGTGCCATCTCATCGGCTGGCGCTCCGATCAGCTGATCGGCCAGTCGCCGGCGTTCCTGTTCTCCGGTGACGAGGGACCACGCCAACTCGAGGCCATGCGCCGCGCTGTGCTCTCGTCGGCGGACGGAACCGAGGGGATCCGCAGTGACGCGCCGCACCTTCTGGATCTGCTCCACGATCCGAGGATCATGCACGGTCACGGGCCGACGGGCGACGGGTCCAAAGCCCTGGGCGGAGATGCCGACACCGTCATCATCGGAACGACCGAGGGCGAGAAGGTCGAAGTCGTGGGCAATGGACCTGCCAATGGATACGCCGTCCGCCCCGACCTCGACCTCGACGCCCCTCCGTCCATCGACCTCAGCACGGTCAACGCCAACTCCCGATATGAGGCATCGACGATCCTGGTCGATCAGTCGCACCAGAAGATCCCGGTCCACTTCACCGCCCAGGCCATTCCCTCTCCCGAAGCGGGCGGTTCGTACGTCGTTGCCCAGTTCCGGGACCTACGGAAATCGGCGGCCGAGCGACTGCTCGCCGACCAGGAAGCCGTGATCGCCTCATTGAAGCGGGGCCATCACCTCGGTCAGCTCTGTCACCAGATCGCCGTCATGATCGAGCGATCGCTCGGTGTTTCCGCCACCTGCTGGCTGTCGATCATGAGCCCCGACGACGAACTCGAGCCCGTGATCACGGGCGGCTTCTCCACCGAGATCGTGGTCGAGACCACGTTGGCGGTGGCGATGTCGAGCACCCGCCAGGCCAAACGCATCGCATCGGTCGGCGGCCTTCGGGGCGAGCTGGCCGGGATGCTGCGAAGCGAGGGCGTTCGCAACCTGTGGTACGTCCCGGTACTGGGTGGGGCCGGGGAACGCGGTGATCACCAGCAGCTCGACGACGTCGGAGGCTCGGTGCTGCGAGGCGCGATCATGGTCGCCACCGGCGACTTCACCCCCGACGCCGAGGCCACCAAACTCCTCGACCATCTGGCCCAGGTTCTTGCGGTCGGGATCGAGCACGCCACCGTCGAGTCCGACACCGCCTACCAGGCTCTCCACGATTCGCTCACCAAACTGCCGAACCGGGCGCTCATCATGGACCGCCTCGGCCAGGCCATGGCCCGACTGGAACGCGACAGCAGCTCGATCTCGGTATTGCTGGTCGACATCGACCGGTTCAAGGCGGTCAACGACATGCGGGGCATCGAGGTCGGCGATCGGGTTCTGGTCGAGGTTGCCAACCGGCTCCTGGCCGCGGTCCGTCTCGGTGACACGGTCGGCCGGATCTCGAGCGACCAGTACCTCGTGATGTGCGTCGCCACCAACGGGGAACTCGACGCCGCCGCGGTCGCCCGCCGGGTGCTCCGGTCATTGGCCGAACCGATCGACGTGGCCGGCGAACAGACTCTGCACATCACCGCCTCGATCGGCGCCGTGGTGGTCACGGCGGCCGAGGCCGAGCTCACACCGGCCGAGATCATCTCCAATGCCGAATCGGCGCTGGCCCACGCCACCAACGTTGGACGCGGCCAGTTCGCCATGTTCGAGGCCGAACACCAACACGACGTCGTCCGCCGCCACGAGACCGAGCAGGCGCTGCGTCAGGGCATCGCCAACAACGAACTGGTGCTCCACTACCAGCCGATCGTCGAGATCAAATCCGGCTTCATGGTCGGGGCCGAAGCGCTGGTGCGGTGGCAGCGGCCCGGGCACGGCCTGCTCCCGCCGGGGCAGTTCATCGACATCGCCGAAGACGCCGATCTGATGGTGCCTCTTGGTGAGTGGGTGATCAACCGTGTCTGCGAGGACCTGGCCGAGTGGCCGAAGGTCAAGGGCCGGTCGCCGCTGGTGTCGATCAACCTGGCCGCCCGCCACCTCGAGGTCGACACACTGGTGCCGACCGTCATCCGGGCTTTGCAGCGCAACGGGCTCAAGCCGAATCGGCTCGGCTTCGAGATCACCGAGTCGATGGCCGTGCTCGACACCGATGCCGCGCTGGCCAACCTCGACAAGCTGGCCAGCCTCGGTTGCCGGATCGCCATCGACGACTTCGGCATCGGCCACGCCAGCCTCGACTACCTTCGTCGATTCTCGATGGCCAGCGCCCTCAAGATCGACAGGTCGTTCATCGCCGGGATCCTCGAATCGCCGGAGAACCAGGCGATCGTCAAGGCCTCGGTGAGCATGGCCGACGCCCTCGATCTGCAGGTCGTAGCCGAAGGCGTGGAGACCGTCGAACAGCTCCTTCAGCTTCGAGCCCTGGGCTGCCACTATGCGCAGGGGTTCGTGCTGAGCAGGCCGATGCCGGTCGACATCGTGCTCGAGGTCTGGGCCCGATCCCGCCTCTACACCACCCCCTAGTCGAACCTCCGGCTGCAGAGAGACACCATCCACGATCTGGAAGATTTCACGCGCGCCGTCCGCGCTGGAATCTGCCAATTCGGTTGTGGGTTCGGGGTTTGGGGGCCCAGGTGGATCCGACTGGGGCCGGGGTGTGGGTTCGGTTGGCCCGCAATCGCCGTCAGGTGGGCGGGACGGACTTCACGGCGTGGCGATGGAACATCGTCAGGCGATCCTCGCCGACTTTCTCCCGCTTCTCCGGATCGGTGACGCCGAGCCCCTCCTCAGGCGAA
>JBFHEP010000132.1:0-10805 GCA_041584095.1 Acidimicrobiales bacterium
TCACGGTGATGGCGACCTCGCCGACCTCGATCACGTCGCCGGGATCGACGGCGGTCACTCGATCCGGTTCGAGCGTCACGCCGTTGACTCTCGTGCCATTGGTCGAGCCGAGATCGACGACGGTCACGCCGGCGGCGTCGAGGTCGAGTCGGGCGTGATCACGTGAGACGGACCGGTGATCGAACCCGGCGTCGGTCCCCCGCCCGATCACGATCGCACACCCGTCGGCGGGCCCGACGAAACGGTCACCCCGGCGGGCTCCGGTCACGAACTCCAGCGTCGCCGCCGGCGGATCCGGCTCCACCGGTAGATCCACGACGGCCACCAGCCGATCCCCGGTGAGCAGATCCGATTCGACAAGGCGCTCGTTGTGGCCGACGGCCCGGCCGGTGCGCTCGTTGATCAGCAGCGGCGGCATGCGGTTGCGGTCGAGCTCCAGGCCGCTGTCGGCCGACCCGAGCAGCCGGTAGAGATCGGCACCGGTCGCCGAGGACGGAAGCTCCACCCGCAGGTCGTGGTCGAGCGCGCCGACGTTGACGGTGAGCCAGACGGTGAATGTCCCGCCTTCATCGGCCCGCTCCCTCCTGTTCATCGTTCACCTCGAACCAGGAACTCGTCGCCCAGCTTGGCCCGCATGGCCTGCAGCGCCCGGTAGGTCAGAGCCCGCACCCCCTGTTCGGTCACGGCCAGCTCGGCGGCGCACTCCGTCACCGAGCGCTCCTCGATGAAGCGAAGCTCGAGGATCCGACGTTGCCGGGGTTTCAGTTCAGCCAGCGCCTCCAGGAGTTCGGCGTCACCGGAGCGGTCCATCAGCTGTTCGTCGACATCGCCGCTCAATCGGGAATCGCCGCTGTTGACCGGCCCCCGGGCGGCCCGTCTGGCGTTGGTGCGGTGGTGGGAGGCCACGAGGTTGCGGGCAATGGTGACCAGCCACGCCGCTGCCGGTCGACCCTCGTCGCGGAACCGGTCAGCCGACCGGTAGGCCCGCAGGTATGTTTCGGCGATCATGTCGTCGACCTCCGAGGCGGCCACCCGGACCGATAGGTAGCGGCGGAGAAACGGCTCGGTGTCGAGGTAGAAGCGATGGAAGGCCGCGTGGTCCCCGTCGGCGGCACGCGCCAACAGCTCCGCATGAGTTCGGCCTTCGCCTCTCTGGTCCACCACCGCCGGTGTTTCACGATCCCCAATCGTTTCCTGCCGGGTCTCAATGTATCCGAGCGTCGTACACTCGAAACTGATGCCACGATCGACGGAAGATCTGCAATCGTATCTGCCGCCCCAGTTCCGGGCCAGGGTCTTCGTCGGCGATCCCCGCGACCACGGCGACGATCCCGACTACCGATTCACCCTGGCCAACGAGCGGACCTTCCTGGCCTGGATCCGCACCTCGCTGGCGCTGGCGGCCGGCGGACTCGGCGCGGTCACGATTCTCAACGACTTCCCCGGCGAGGAGGTGCTCGGCCTCGGGCTGCTCGCGCTGAGCTTCCTGACCGCCGCCACCTCCTATCGACGATGGGCGATCATCGAGAAGTCCATGCGGTTGTCGCAGCCGCTTCCGCCGTCGAAGCTGCCGCTGCTGATGGGCATCGGCGTTGGCCTGGTGTCGGTGGTGGCCGCCGTCCTGTTCGCCTTCGGAAGCGTGGGCGGGTGAGCCTGTCGCCGTGGCTCGCCGGCCGACCCCACAACCGGCCCGACGAGGTGCACGATTCGATGTTGCAGCAGGAGCGTACGGCCCTGGCCTGGGAGCGCACCGCGTTCGCAGCCATCGTCGCCGGTCTGCTCTACATTCGCTTCGCGTCCGACTGGCACCCGCTGCTCACCTTGATCGGCTTCGGTCAGGTGTTCTTCGGTGGTGGCCTGCTCATCTGGGCCGGCTACCACTACGACGAGTTGCACGGCCCGCTCCGGGCCGGCGCGAGTCCGGTCCATCCCACCGCCACTCGGGCGGTCGGGTGGGTCACGACGGTGTTCATCGGCGGGGCCACGGTGGCCGCCGTCGCCGCGGTCGCCCTCGGCTTGTAGTTGGCTGCACCCACTCTCTGGTTGCCAAATAGGTAAGCCACAGCTAACGTTTAGCCATGGACGCTCTGGAGGCCATCTCCCAGCCGACCCGCCGCCGCATCGTGGCCCGCATCGCCGAACTCGGCGAGGCGTCGGTCAACGACATCGCCGCCCCGCTCAACATCACCCGCCCCGCCGTCTCCCAGCACCTCAAGGTGCTGCGGGAGAGCGGAGTGGTGTTGGAACGCAAGGTCGGGCGACGTCGCCTTCACCGCCTCAACCCCGACGGCCTGGCTCGAGCCCGGGCCCAGATCGAGCTGTTCCTCGTCAACGAGCTCGACAATCTGGAAACCGCGGCCCGGCAGGTCGTCGGCAGCCGCACGGCAATCCAAACTCCGGCAAACCGAACCGAGGTAATCACATGACCGTCGCAGTGCCGGAGGCCCTGCTTACCGAGTTTCGCCTCACGGCGAAACATCGTCCGCTGCTGCTATTCCTATGGGACCGAAAGGTGATCACATGACCGAACCGATTGTGGTTGAGCGCCTGCTCGACACCAACACCGAGGAAACGTTCGCGCTCCTCACCGAACCCGAACGGCTGCGGCGCTGGTTGGCCGTGTCGGCCTCAGTCGACCTTCGGGTCGGTGGCGACTACCGGATGCTGTGCGTGCCCGGCCACGCCGCCGTCGGGCAGGTCACCGAGCTCGACCCGGGTCGGCGGGTCGTCTACAGCTGGGGGTGGCACGGCGATGACGAGGTCCCGCCCGGTTCGACGTCGCTGATCGTGGAACTCGAGCCCGAGGGTGAACGGACCCGCGTCCGCCTCACCCACGAAGGCCTCGTCGGGGCGTGGGCCGAACGCCATCTCGCCGGCTGGAATCAGCATCTGGACCGCCTGGTGGAGGCGGCCGCCAAGGGCGAAGCCGGTCTCGAACCGTGGATCGTCGACCCCGAGGACAAGGATCATCTGACGGTGGCCGAGGCCACATGGGCCATCTGCCGCCAGCAGCTACTGGCCCTTGGCCCCGACGACGCCGATCGCCCCACACCGTGTTCCGAGTTCAACACACACCAGCTCGTGGTCCACCTGCGGAACAGCATGATGGCCGTCGGTACCCCGGCCGGTGCGGTTTTCGACGACGGATCCGAAACGACCACGGCCGAAGACTACGTGGCGGGCGCGGTCGAGGCTGCGCTGGCAGCGTGGCGCGACCGGGGCCTCGAGGGTGAGGTCCCCTTCGGCCACGGGACGGCTCCGGCGTTGCTGCCCGCAGGGATCTTGAGCCTCGAGTTCCTCGTCCACGCCTGGGACATCGCCCAGGTCAAAGGTGCCGAGCTCGATGTTCCCGAAGCGATCGCCGCCTACGTGTTCGACGTCGCCACGTCGATTATCACCGACGACAACCGCGGTCCGGGCAAAGGCTTCGGGCCGGCACTCGACGCCCCGGCCGACGATCCGATGAGCCGCCTCATCGCCTTCACCGGCCGCAAAGCGCTCGCCTGACGCCCGTCCTGATCGAGATTGGCAGCGATCCCGCGCACACGTCGCGCGCAGATCCTGCCAAATCGCACTCGGGAGCGGAGTCGCACTCGGAATCGGGGTCGCACTCGGGAGCGGGATCGAGATCAGGATCGGGGGAGCTTCAGGGCTGCCACACCTCGGTGTCGGGGTGGAACTGCGACCAGGCGAACCAGAACGCCTGGTGGCTGCCGATCTCCGCTCCGTCGGCGCCGAGGGCCCGGATGCCGCCGGCGAACAGCTCGACGGTGATGTCGTCGAACTCCACGGTGCCGCCGTCGACCAGGGTTTGGCGGGCCACGTCGACGGGGAAGGCGACAGGCTGACCGTCAGCGGTGGTCACCCCGAGGATCGGCTCCTGAACCGGCAAGCGGGGGTCGACCTCGCCGACCGGGAAGATCGGGCCTTCGGCGTCCCGGGTGTTGATCAGGTCGGAGTCGCGTCCGAGGGCCACGGACTCGGCCAGGATCGTCGTGTCGGGGTGGGCTTCCTTCCACTCGGCCCAGGTGGTGGTCACGACGGTGGCCTGCTCCAGTTCGAGCCCGATGTCGGCGAGCGGGCCGGTCACGGCGGTGCCGAGGAAGGTGTCGAACACGCTGAAGGTGTTGACGTCGAACATCACCTTGTTCGATCGGGTCAGCAGTCCGGACGTTCGCAGCACCGGACGTTCAACGCCATCCGGCAGCTCATCGGTGAAATACGCCTGGGCCGACCCACAGAGCGTGCAATAGGGCATGCCGATGTCACGGCCACCGAGGGTGTCGTTGACCATCTCCCGTATCTCCATGATGTTGCGGGGATAGGCCCGGGCCTCACCGTTGATCTCGAGTCCGAACACGATGCGGTCGTCGTCGTACCAGTCCCCGCCGGCGGCATCGGTCACCGGCGGGTTGTCGACCGCCGGGATGCAGCTACAGGACAAGTCGGTCAAACCGAACGGCCGGTCGTCGATCCCGACGCCGCCCCAGGACCACAGGCGGTAGTCGACCGGGCCGCCCGCCTCGACGGTGGCGTCGTCTTCGAAGAAGGGCTCCCACTCGGGCACGACCTTGGTGAAGAGTGTGCGCTTGTGGGCGACGTAGCCCGGCGGGGCGGGCACGTCCCACGCGATCAGGTGGTCGGTGAGATCACCCCACGGCGACATGGCCGACAGGTCGAGTCCGGTCAGGCCCTCGGCTGTGGTGATCAGCGAGCCCTGGCTGGTGCCGAAGAAGCGGATCAAATCGGCGATGTACCAGGCGAGACGAGGATCGGCCGAGTCCTCGATGGCCTGGAGGGCGTCGCGCTCGGACGTGGCGAAACCGGCGGATGTGAGGCTGTCGCCGAACACCCGGTCGAGGGCCGCGTCGAGGGCCGGATCGTAGTCGGACGGAATCGGCGGCGGATCGCCGAAGGAGCCCGGGGCGTTGAACTCTCCGGCGGCAAGATCGGGCGTTGCGACTGGTGGGGCCTCAACCGTCGTGGTCGACGACGCTTCCGGATCGTCGTCAGCGGCGTCGTCGGCGGCGTCATCGGTGTCGGTTTCGGCGGAGTCGACATCGGTTGCTGCCGCATTCGTGGACGAGTTCGAGCTGCAGGCGGCAGCCAGGACGGCCATGACCAGCATCAGAATCAACAATCGAGGCAAACCGGGTCGCATGTAGTGGCCAACCGGCCGGCAGCGCCGATACTTCCTGCGCATTCCGAACGATTTGCGAAAGTCTCAACTCGACGGCACGCCGTCCGATCGAAAACAACGGGCGCACCTGCTCGCACCACGGCGGATGCGAGTCAAGGTGCGCCCTTCCTCCTTCGTCGCCAGGACCTAGCGGCTTCGGCGCGGAGCGCCTCGCTTCGAGTTTCGGCTATCGAGGGCCAAAACTCCTGAAACTTGACACAGGATTACGGGTTACCTCCCCAAGGACCTAGCCGAAGATCCAGACGAGGTCCGCTGCTTCGGCTTCGGCCTCTTCATACAGGACCCGGACCCGGTCGGGGTCGTAGCCGAACTCCGTGACCGCTCGGCCCAGGATGTCTTCTGGAATACCCTTGGGGCTGTCTTCGATCGGGACCTCGCGGATCGACGAGACGAGTCGAATCGCCATCGGGATCGGCTCTGCGCCTCGTCCATGATGCCCGGCAATGGCCTCGGAGAGCGATTCGGGAAGCTCCCATTCCTGGCACAGCCAGTGACCGACCTCGTCGTGACCCCAACCAAACACGCTCAGCTCCAGGTCGATCAGATCGGCGGTGCCGGCGTGCCAGGCCGCCAAGACCGGACGGTAGTCCTCCCTGGCGGTGGCAAGAAGAGGAACGGCCATGTCCTGAAGCAGTCCGGCGGTGAAACTCAACCCAGCGCTGGCCGGGTGGTATTCGGTGGCCAGCTTGCGGGCCAGCGTGGCTCGGAGACTCGACGTCTGCCAGAACCTTCGTTGGTCGAACCCTTCGACCTGTTGGACACCCAGAGCGGTCGTGACACCGGCCGACAGGACCAACGCCTCGACTGTTCCACTACCGGCGATGGCCACGGCCTGGGCCACGTTGTTCACCGGTCGGGATGGCGAGTACGCGACCGAGTTGACGAGTTTGAGCAGCCTGACGGTCAGCCCGGGATCGGCGCCGAGCACATCGGCCACGTCGGCGGCGGACGCGTCCGGTTTGCGGAGGACTTCGACGGTTCGCATGACAACGCCCGGGAAGGTCGGGATCTCGTAACCACCCAGGACCGACCGGAGCTTCCGCCGGTCATTGGATTTCTTCGTCAGCAGCCGTAGAACCATTCGTCTCGTGTCTCGTCGTTGGGGTCAACCGGCCCGTCGAGCCATCTTGTCCGAGAGGATGCTCATCATCCCGCCGAGGCTCAGGTAGCCAAGCACCACTTCCGACATGGCCACCAATTGGGCCGCCGTCGAACCGGGTAGGACGTCGCCGTAGCCGAGCGTGGTGAAGGTCACGACCGAGTAGTAGATGGGCGACAGGGGGGTTTCGTGCCGTCCCCAGTCGATGGCGACCTGGGTGTAGGCCACGGCGTACAGCGACGCGATCAGCGCCGTCCACAGCGACCATCGCCAAAGCGAACGACCACAATCCGACGTCAGCTTCCACAGCTGATAGAGGTGCTCGTGGCCTCGCGACTGAGTGCGGAACTCGTGCAGATAATTCTCGTCCTGGATGTGTCGACGAAGAAGCCAAGCTCCGGTGAAGTCGACGTTCTGGATATCAGCCCCGATCCAGTCGGCAGAGCAGTAGCCGTGCACCTTCTTGAGTCGGCTGTGGCGAAGGTCGGCCTCCCGGAACCTGGCGCCGGCGAGTTCGCAGCCGGTCAGATCGGCCGAGACGAGCGTGGCCGATGAGAAGTCGACCCCGACCATCGTGGCCGCCAACATCCGACTGGAGTCGAGGTTGGCGGCCCGAAAGTCGGCATCGGTCAGATCGGCACCACTGAAGGTGGCGGCGTTGGCGGTGGCGCCGAAGAACCCAGCCCCGATTGCGGTCACCTGACCGAAGCCCGCTCGATCGAGCGTGGCATTGGTCAGGTCGGCACCCGAGAGGTCCGCACCGAGAAGCTCGGCTTCGGTCAGGTCCACGTCGTGGAGAAGCGCGTTGCGTAGCTTGGCACCGACCAGGCGACTTCCCCGCAGGTTGCATTGCAGGAGCTGCGCATCCGTCAGGTCGGCGCTGGTGATGTCGATGCCGGACAGGTCGGTGCCGATCAGCCTCATCCCTCGCACATCGAGCGGGCGTCCCGCGGCGGCAGGGAGCAGTTCACCCTCGTCGCGGCGCTTCTGAAGGTGTTGTAGTGCCTGTTCGCCTGAGACCTGCTGCCCGAAGCGGCCGTCGCCAACGGAGGCGTCAAGGCGATTCGGACCGGTGCCGTCCGCCGCACCGGAGTCAGTGGTCGACAGCTCCATGGTCGGATGATCGGCAAAATCCGGGGACGCCTGAAGCTGCAATCCCTGTTGTCAACAGATTCCGAAGCGCGGACGGCGACATACCCGACAGCCGCCGCGCCGCTGCTCGCACCACGGCGGATCCGACCGGTCACACCGCCCGAACGAAACTGCGCTGTACTGGGCGGGGTGAGCGATATGATCCTCGACGATTTCGGCGGCCTTCATCGAGATCTCGCCGCCCTCATCGACCGGCGGCGGGCCCTGCGGTGGATGGGAGGTCTGACGATGGCCGGAGTACTCGCCGCATGCAGCGACGGCGAGTCGACCGGTACCGGCGAAGCCTCAACGACGTCCGAGACCACCGCCGACCAGGCGTATTTCGACACAGCCGCCGACACCGCCCATGACACGGCGGCGGTGGAGGTCGGCGCCGGTGACGAGATCCCGGACGAAACCGCCGGCCCCTTTCCGGCCGACGGCTCCAACGGTCCGAATCTCCTGGCCGAAGAGGGCGTCGTCCGCTCCGACATCACCATCAGTATCGGGTCTCTGAGCGGTACCGCCGAGGGGGTGCCGACAACCATGACGCTCACTCTCGTCGACGCCGCCACCGGCTCGCCACTGGCTGGAGGCGCCGTCTACCTCTGGCATTGCACCGCCGCCGGCCGGTACTCGATCTACGAGATCGAGGACCAGAACTTCCTGCGGGGAGTTCAGGTCGCCGACAACGCCGGCCGTCTGACCTTCGAGACCGTCTTTCCCGGGTGCTACAGGGGACGGTGGCCACACTGCCATTTCGAGGTGTACGAGAGCGTCGACGTCGCGTCCGCCGCCGGCGCTGCGGTCAAGACATCCCAGCTCGCACTTCCACAGGCCGACTGCGAGGTGGTCTACGGCGACAGTCGCTACGGCGACAGCCTGTCGAATCTCGGCCGGCTCTCGCTGACCACCGACAACGTCTTCGCCGACGGCTGGGAGGACCAGCTCGCCACCGTCGCCGGATCGAACGACGACGGCTACCAGGTCACCCTGCTGGTTCGGGTGTAGGCAACGCTCAACGCATCCTGCGGCGTTGTGAATGATCCCTGGCATTGGCCATTTGAGAAAAAAGAGCCGAGGTGAATACCGCTGGATCGAGTGTCGATCTACGATGTTTTCTCAGTTTCGGTTCGGAGTTCTTTCCGGACACGTCTCAGGAGGTCATGGAGGTAGTCCTCCTTCTTGCCTTCGGCTCTTGTCTTGGAAGTCGTTGAAGACGCAAGCTTTCATGGGCGGTCAATTCGGCGGTTTCTTCTGCACGGATTCCCGTAAGGCGTAGCACCCGATTCAGTTATCCCCCAGTCATTCCGCGACTACGGCGAACCGACCGTCGCGGCCAATAGAAAGCAGATGCAGTCATGATTCGACGAATCACCGTCATTGTCGCGCTCATTGCGACCACGATCGGCCTCACTGCGGCTCCATCAGCCGCCGGAGGCAACAAATACTTCTCCAAGACCAGCGGCGAAACCGCCGATGCCTATTGGACCCAGATCGACGGCACGCCTGTCGGTACGAGCCAGTTCGGCAATGTCCATATCGGCTCCCTCTACGCCTACAAGATGTCGGCGAACTACGTGGACGTCTTTGCCTACATCGAGGACTTCGACTGCGAAGAAGGTGAGGTGCCCTATGGCGGCGGACACGGGGTTGTTGTCGCCGAAGAGGAGCCTCCGCCCGATGACTCCGGATGTGCCTACGTCGGGTCGCGGTTCGGATATGGCCAGAACATGGAGCTGACGATCGACTCCAAGTTGACCAGCGCCCGGCTGACCGGAAGTCTCGTTGTCGAGGCCGGCGGCGGACACGGGGGCGGGCCCGTTGTCGGCAACCCCGGCGTCGACATCACCTTCACCGGAATCGGCGACCTCGGCAAGGGCCGCTACACCTACCGGTTCACCGACGGCGGCACCACCTACAGCGAAAACCAGCGCTCGACCTTCCGGCAAGCGACCGTCGACGGCTTCATCGGGGCCATGACCTTCGCTCCCGACCTCTCCGGCGGCAACATGACCAAATTCTCCTCGACCTACAAGGAACGGAGCAAGTGAACGACCGACTGAGCCGGCGGCGGTTCCTGGCCCGAGCGGCCCGGATGACGGCGGGCGGCTTGGTCCTGACGGCGGCGGCTTCGGGTTCTCCCGCGGCCGCCGCCGTGGCGGCGGGACCGAACTTTTCACCCGGCGGGCCGGCGGTGGGGATGCCCCCGTCGAGGCTGGCCTCGACCGAGCTGCTGGCCTGGTTCGATCAGCTGTATCGACAGGTCAAGGCGGCGCGGTTCAGTCCGCCGTCGGCGGCACGAGCCTACGCCCACACCCTGGTCGCCGCCTACGAGGTCGTGGCCGCCGGGTCACCCCACCTTCGGAGTCTGGCCGGTCAACTGAACGGCTTGGCGCCGGTTCCGCGCAGACCGGTTGGCGTCCACTGGTCCATCGCCGTGAACGAAGCCGTGGCGGTGACGGCCGAGGCGGTGTTCGCCGATCGTTCGGCTGCGTCTCGACAGGTGCTGGCCGACTACGCCGCCAAGAGGCGGGCGGCCCTGGCTTCCGGTTTGGCCGCACCGGTGGTCGAGCGAGCCGTCGATGCGGGACGACGCATCGGCCTGTCGGTGGCCGACCGGGCGAACGGCGACGGCTACCTCGCCACCGTCGGACGGGCGTACACCCCGCCGGAGGGGCCGGACAAGTGGGTGCGCACGCCGCCCAACTTCGGTTCGGCCATCGAGCCCTACTGGGGCGAGGTGCAGTCGTTCACGCTGGCCACCAACAACGAGTGCAAGCCGACTCCGCCGGTGCCGTACTCCGAGGAGGTGGGCTCCCCGTTCTGGGAGCAGGCCAACACCGTGTACGAGACATCCTTCGCCGTCACCGACCACGAGCGGCAACTGGCGCTGTTCTGGCGCGACAACCCCGACGGCTCCACCGGGCTTCCGGCCGGCCACTGGCTCGCCATCGCGGCGACGGTGATCGCCGACCAGGGTCTGATGCTCGATCGGGCGGCCGAGGTCATGGCCCTCACCGCAATCTCAGTCGCCGACGGTTTCACCTCCTGTTGGACCGAGAAGTACGAGACCAATCTGTTGCGCCCGGTGACCTACGTGCAGCGGATCATCGATCCGTCGTGGAACACCTTCGTCAACTCACCGGCCTTTCCCGAATACACGTCGGGCCACTCGGTGGGTTCGAGCGCGGCGGCGGAGACGCTCACGTTTCTGCTGGGCGACAACGTCGGCTTTCTCGACACGATCGGTCGGCAGAACGGCTACCCCGACCAGACATACGGGTCGTTCCGGGAGGCGGCCCAGGAGGCCGCGCTGTCCCGGCTGTGGGGTTCGATCCACTACCCGATGGGTATCGAGGAGGGTCTGGTCCA
>JBFHEP010000133.1:0-10735 GCA_041584095.1 Acidimicrobiales bacterium
CATCGAGGTGCTGCTCGCCGGGCCCCGCCAGATCGAGTACGGCGAGTTCGTGGTACCCGAGGGTCTCTGGATTTCCGAGATGTTGCCTCGTATCGCCCAGCAGATCGAGGGCATCACCGTCGCCGATCTGGAAGCGGTGCTGTCCAGCGGCCAGCTGACACCTCGCTACCGCCCGCCGGGTCAGACGAGCTGGGAGGGCCTGCTGTTCCCGGCCAAGTACTTCATCGAGGACGACATCACCGCCCTCGAGGTCCTGGCGAAGATGAACGACGAGTTCGCGCGTGTCACCGGCGAGCTCGGCTACGGCGGCGCCGATCGGAAGCACAACATGTCGGCCTACGAGGTGATCATCATCGCCTCGCTGATCGAGGCCGAGGCCAAGGTCGACGAGGATCGGCCGAAGATCGCCCGGGTCATCTACAACCGGCTCCGCGACAACCACTGGCTCGGAATCGACGCCACCTACCTCTACGCCCTCCAGGACCGTCAGGCCGTGCTGACCACCGAACTGCTCAACTCGACGGAGAACCCCTACTACTCGCGCCGTCAGACCGGTCTTCCCCCGACCCCGATCGCCATGCCGTCGAAGGCTTCGCTCGAGGCGGCGATGAACCCCGCGGAAGGTGACTGGCTGTTCTACGTGTTGTCGCCCGACGGCCGGACCCACAACTTCGCCACGACCGACGAGGAGTTCCTCGAGTTCAAGCGGATCGCCGAGGAGGCCGGGGTCCTCGACGGTTGATGGCCGACCGGCCTCACGCCATCACCGGTCATACCCGTGTAGCGGCCGTCATCGGCCACCCGGTCCAACACTCCCTCTCGCCCCGAATCCACAACGCCGCGTTCGCCGCGGCAGGGCTCGATTGGACATATGTCGCCCTTGATGTCGACCCGACCTCGGGTGCGGCCGCCGTGGAGGCGATGCGAACACTTGGCCTGGCCGGTTTGTCGGTCACGATGCCCCACAAAGCCTCCGTGGCAGCCGCCGCCGATGAACGCACGGCCACCGTCGAACGCCTGGGAGCGGCCAACTGCCTGTACTGGTGCGACAACCGGATCGTGGCCGAATCGACGGATGGCGACGGCTTCGTGGCCGCGTTCGAACAGGAGGTCGGCCGGCCATTGACCGGACGCCGCGTCGGCGTCGTCGGCGCCGGCGGCGCCGCCCGATCGATCATCGAAGCCCTGGGACGGGCGGGCGTTCTCGACATCGTCGTCGTCAACCGGTCCGAGACCACACTGGCCGCGGCGGTGCAGCTCGCCTCGCAGGCCCGGGCCGGCACCGCCGATGATCTGGCCTCCGTGGACGTCATCGTCAACACCACACCGGTCGGTATGGAAGGCGGACCAGCGGCCGGACAGTGCCCGATCGACGTGGCGCTGATCTCGGCGTCGCACACCGTCGTCGACATCGTCTACAACCCGCTCGTCACCCCACTGCTGGCTGCTGCCGCCGAACGGGGAGCCACGGTCCGGGGCGGCGTCCCGATGCTGGTCCACCAGGCGGCCCGGGCCTTTCGGCTGTGGACGGGTCGAGAAGCCCCGGTGGAGGCCATGACAGCCGCAGTCGCCGACCAGTTCGGCTGAGTCCTCATCCACCGCCGAGGAGGGCAACGAACTTCTTAACTACTCGCGCAGCGCGCCGAAGGAACTGGTGTAGTCATGCTTTCGCCTCCCGAAATGAGCGGGCGCGATGAGGAAGGATACCAAACACATGCTTCAGGGTTCGCTTGAGAACTTTGCGCTCGATGAGGTGCTGGGACTGTTGTCGAGCACCTCCAAAACGGGTCAGCTCGACATCAAGGGTGACCGTGGCAGCGGAGCACTCATGTTCCGTGAGGGCCGTCTGGTCGACGGTACCGCCAGCTTCACCGCCAACGGCACGGGAATCGAAGACGTCATGTTCGAGCTCCTGCGCTACTCGGAAGGGAGCTTCACCTTCACGGCTCGTGAGATCGAGGCCACCGAGTACGAGGAGAACGTGGTGTCGGTGCTGAGTGCCGCAGAGAATCGACTCCTCGACTGGCGGGCCATCGAGGCCGTCGTCCCATCGTTGAGCCATCTGGTCGCCCCGGCCACCGATCTGCCCGCCGACGAAGTGACGATCACCCGCGACGAATGGTCGGCGCTGACCACGATTGGTGCCGGGTGCCCGGCGTCGACCGTGTGCGAACGCCTTCAGCTCGGCGAGGTCGAGGGCAGCCGGCAGATCAAGAACCTCGCCGAGCGCCAGCTCGTGGTGATCGGGGAGACAGGTGGACTCGGCAGCCTGAAGATCCGCACGCCGGCTACGCAGAGCCAGGCGACGCCGCCTCCGGCGCTGGCCGGCAACCCAGCCAAGGCCCCGGCGCCTGACACCGACGACGGGGTCATCGCCGACCGTCCTCCCATGCCGCCGCCGCCTTCGATCGACGACCTCGCGCTGTCGTCTCCTTCGACCGACGACCTCGCTCTGTCGCCTCCTTCGACCGACGACCTCGCTCCGCCGTCCCCGGCCGAGATCGCCGAATTCGGCGACGTACTGAATGATGCGTCGGAATTGCTCGACGAGCCGAAGGACGGCAACGGCCTCCTCATGCAGTACATCAAGGGCGAGGAATAGGGCCTTCACCCCACGGCGCCGACGGTAGGTCACAGGGCGAGCGTTGATGACCGTCGTTCTCGCCGTCGTCCTCGTTGCCGTCGGGCTGGTCACCGGCCCCTGGGTCGGTATCGTCGTCGACCGGGCGGTCGACCGGATCAGGCTCGAAGCCCAACATCGTTGTTCGACGTGTCAAACCGGCCTGGGCTCCCGCAGCCTCAGGCCGGTTCTGTCGTGGACCGACCATTGCCCGGCGTGCGCCGATCACAAGGGTCTGCGCTATCCGCTGGTCGATCTCGGGACCGTGGCTGTTTTCGCCGCGCTCGGCCTTCGTTTCGGCTGGTCACCGATGCTCCTTCCGTACCTGGCGCTGGGAGCGGTCCTGGTTGCCCTGTCGGCCATCGACATCGAAACCCACCTCCTGCCGAACGTCATCGTCTGGCCGTCGATCGTCGTCGGGCTTTTCCTGATCCTCGTTTTCTCCGGGGAGTTCGACTACGTCGACGGCATCAACTCGGCGCTGCTGGGGGCGGCGGTGTTCGGCGGCTTCATCGGGCTGGCTCATGTCGTCTACGAGCATGGCATGGGTCGTGGCGACGTGAAGCTGGCGCTGCTGCTCGGTCTCTTCGTCGGTTGGCTGCAACCGAGCCTGATCGAAGCGACCCGCCTCGTGTTCTGGACGATTCTGTTGGCGCTGGCGGGCGGCGGAATCGTCGGACTGTTCTACAACCTGCTCCGTGGCCGGGGGAGGGCCGAGATCCCCTTCGGACCGGCGCTGGCCGCAGCCAGCCTGGTGATCGTGCTGGCGTCCCCGGGTATCGCGGCGGGCGTGGCCATGTAATCTGAGGGGCAAACGGAGGGGCAGTATGAGGGGCGCTATGAGGGCGCCGCATGTGACGTTAGCCTGAAGCGGTGAGCGCCGAATCCGTCGTCTTGATCGGGCTGCCGGGAGCAGCGACCGACGAGCTTGTCGACCTTCTGGCCGTTGCCATTTCCTCCGGCTCGGTCGAGGGCTACCGGGAGGTCGAGGTCGTCGCGATCGATGGCGTCGACGAGATGGCGTTCCGCAGGCGGCTGCGGCAGGACGCGGTCGTCTGGCTCGACGGCGCCGACGCCACGCTGGCGTCAAGGGGAGCAGGAATCGACGTCGCTCAGCTGGCCTCGCTGCGCTCGAAATCACTTCGTGGCCTGACCACGGCGGCCGACCTCATCGTCGACATCGACGATGGCCCGCCGCCGACGATCATCAAGGCTGTGGTCGACGGCCTGGGCACGACCGCGGTTCGCAACAGGGAACGGGTGCTGACCGAAACGGTGGCGTTCGACGACGGTCGCTCCTATCAGATCCACATCGGGCGGGGTGCGGTCGGTCTCCTCGCCGCTGTCGTGCCCGAACGGGTCGAGCGGGTTGCGGTGATCACCCAGCCCGGTATCGACGTCGATGTAGACAGCGGTCGGGAGCAGCGCACGTTTCTGCTCGAGCCGGGGGAGAAGTCGAAGCGGTTGGAGACGATCGGCGAACTGGCTTCGGCCATGGCCCGCTGGGGTATGACCAGGGCCGACGCCGTCGTTTCGGTCGGTGGAGGCGTCGTATCCGACGTCGCCGGCTTCCTGGCCGCCTCCTACCATCGCGGAATACCGGTGGTGCATGTGTCCACCACCCTGCTGGGCCAGGTCGATGCTGCAATCGGTGGCAAGACGGGGGTCAACCTACCGGAGGGGAAGAACCTCCTCGGGGCGTTCTGGCAGCCGACCGCCGTCATCTGCGAGATCGATGCGCTGGAGACGCTGCCGGATCGGGAGTTCGTGTCGGGAATGGGGGAGCTGGCCAAATACCACTTCATTGGCGGCGGTGACCTGCATCGCCTGCCGCTGGTGGAGCGGGTGGCGGCCGCAGCCCGTATCAAGGCCGATGTGGTGTCCGGCGACGAACGCGAGGGCGGTGGCCGGGCGATACTCAACTACGGTCACACGCTGGCCCATGCGCTGGAGACGGCTGGATCGTACGATCTGCGACACGGTGAAGCGGTCGGCATCGGTCTCGTTTACGCCGCCGAGTTGGCCCACCGTCTCGGTCGCATCGACCGGGCCCGGGTCGACGAGCATCGTCGAGTGGTGTCCCACTACGGCCTGAGCACCGAGCTGCCGGTCGGCTATGACCTCGCCGGGTTGGTCGCCTTGTTCCGTCGTGACAAGAAGGCACTCGATGGAACGACGTTCGTGCTCGACGGCCCTCGAGGGGTCGAGCCCGTCGTGGTCGATGACGATGAGTTGCTCACCGATGTGCTCCGGACGATGGCGTCCTCCGATGACTGAGGACACGGCCGACCGGACGGGCCTTCGCCAGCTGCCACCCATGGACGTGGCCGGTCGTGCAGCCCGGGTTTGGGCTGCCGTCCAGGACCGGTGCGACCTACTCGTCGTTACCAAACCGGTGAACGTTCGGTGGTTGACCGGCTTCACCGGTTCGAACGGCGCAGTGGCGTTGGCGGCCCACGGTCTGACCATTGCCACCGACGCCCGCTACGCCGAGCAGGTCGTCCAACAGCTCGACGACGCCAAGGTCGATGCGGCCGTCGTGATCCAGCGCGACGTGCTCGGCGCGCTGATGGACGTGGCCGGGCAAACGGCCACGGTCGCGCTGGAGAGCCACCACGTGACCTGGCAACAGCGGGACCGGGCCGTGGATCTCCTGACGTCGGAGAGGGTGGCGCCGATCGAGCGCCCGGTCGAGCGCGAACGGGAGACCAAGGACGACGGCGAGATGGCTCGACTGGCCTACGCCGCGGCCATCGCAGATGGTGCGCTGGCATCGGTTCTGGGCGACCTGCCCGTTCAGGTAACCGAGCGCATGATCGCCCGGCGGCTGGAGTCGGCCATGATCGATCTCGGGGCCGACGATCCCAGCTTCCCGACCATCGTGGCGGCGGGAGCCAACAGCGCCCGTCCACACGCGGTGCCTTCGGATCGGGAACTCGCAGCCGGGGATCTGCTGGTCATCGACATGGGCGCCCGGGTCGACGGGTACGGCAGCGATATGACCCGCACGTTCGTCATCGGCTCCTTCACCGCCGAGACCGAGGTCATGTATCGGGCCGTTGAGGCGGCCCAGGCGGCCGGCGTGGCAGCCGTGGCCGCCGGTGTGACCACCGAAGAGGTCGACGCCGCCTGCCGGACCTTGATCGCCGAGCGTGGCCTGGCCTCGGAGTTCGTGCACGGCACCGGCCACGGGATCGGCTTGGAAATCCACGAGACGCCTTTCCTTGGGAAATCCGAATCGGTCCACCTTCGGGCCGGCCAGGTCGTGACCGTCGAGCCCGGTGTGTACCGGGCCGGTGTCGGTGGCGTGCGCATCGAGGATTCGTTGATCGTCACCGGAAACGGCTGCCGGCCGATCACCCACAGTGCGAAGGAGCCGTTGCTCGACTGGCGTCCGCGTGTGTGACCGTCGTTGCGCCCGGACCGCCGCCGCAAGCCACCTGTAGGGTGGTGGGGCCGGACGGTCGGCCCGATACCGTGACGTCGCCAGCGGCCGACAGGCGGAGAAGAGAGAACGATCCATGGCATCCATCAGCACCAATGATTTCAAGAACGGGATGACCGTCGTATTGTCCGACGGCCTGTTCCAGATTCAGGAGTTCCAGCACGTCAAGCCGGGCAAGGGTGGGGCCTTCGTGCGGTCCACGCTGCGAAACGTCCGCACAGGCGCCGTCATCGACCGGACCTTCCGAGCCGGCGAGAAGATGGAAAGCGCCTACATCGAGAAGCGGGAGAAGCAGTTGCTCTACCGCGACGGCACCGATTTCGCCGTCATGGATTCTGAGACCTTCGAGCAGCGGTCGGTGTCGGAGGAGGCGATGGGCGAGGCCGCCCACTACATCGTCGAGGGACAGCCGGTCGTCTTTCTCATGTACGGCGACGAGATCATCGGCACCGACCTTCCGGCGTCGGTCGAGCTGGAGGTGACCGATACCGAGCCCGGCATCCAGGGTGATCGTGTCTCCGGGGCCCGCAAGCCGGCCACACTCGAGACCGGACTCGTCGTCCAGGTTCCCCTGTTCGTGAACATCGGGGATCGGATCAAGGTCGACACCCGCTCGGGCGAGTACCAGACCCGGGCGTGACCACCGGTTCGGGGGGTGACGGCTCTCGTGGTTTCACCGCCGACCGCAGTCGGCGCGAATCCCGCGAGCGCACCGTGGAATTGGCCTATGAAGCCGCGGTTCGTGGGCTCACGGTCGACGAGATGCTGGCCACGCTGGTGTTGCCGGCCCCGTCGTTCACGGTGGAGCTGTTGCGGCGCAGTGAGCGACATCAACGTGAATCCGATCGGTTGATCGAGCAACGGGCCACCGGTTGGACGCCGGCTCGCATGCCGGTCCTCGACCTCGTCATCATGCGCCTTGCCGTTGCCGAACTCATCGACGGGGAGACGCCGACCGGCGTCGTGCTGTCGGAGGCTGTCGAGCTGGCCGGCCGGTATTCGACCGACGAGTCCAGCCGCTTCGTGAACGGCGTGCTGGCCGCTATCGCCGCCGATCTGGCCGAGCAACGTGGAGACGGCGCACCCGAGTGACCTGACCGCGTTGAGGACATGCGGCGAAGCCGACGGCCTCAACTAACCCAGGGGCGTGGTCGATAGGACGGGGTGTTTCGGCGCCTCTCATCGACCGTTGTCGCCGCCCTGGTGTCGCTCCTCGTCCTCACCTCGTTCGTCGACGACAACGAGCCGGCGGCGTTCGACCGGACCGCCCTCAGCCCGTGGATCGACACGGCGGATCGAGACGCCGTCACCGCGGCCTACCGGGCGATGTTCACCCGTCCGGTTCCCGAGATCGACTGGACCGGTGGCCATGAGGGCTGCCGGGCCGGTGACAGCTCCGATCGGTTGCGGAGCGAGACGCTGCTGCGGATCAGCTACTACCGCGCCATGGCGGGCGTGCGGTCCGAGATCGACGAGGACGTCGATTTCTCACGCCACGCCCAGGCCGCGGCGTTGATGATGAGCGCGCAGGGGGAGTTGACGCACCATCCCGGCACCGACTTCGCCTGCTACTCACCGGACGGCGATCGAGCCGCCGCCAACAGCAACCTGTACCTCGGTCGAACGGGACCGTCGGCCATCGACGGGTACATCGAGGACCCGGGGTCGGGGAACATCGACGTCGGCCATCGCAGCACGATTCTCCACCCGCCGACCCGGTTCATGGGCATCGGCCACGTTGCCGGGGACGACGGGCGCCACCCGGCGAACGTACTGTGGGTGTTCGACGACGAGGTCTTCTCCGACGTCTACCGGATGCGGGAGGCCGAACGGTTCGTCGCCTGGCCGCCCCGAGGATATGTGCCGGCTCCGATCGTCTATCCCCGCTGGTCCTTCGCCATCGACGAAGCCGACTTCGACAGGGCGGAGGTGTCGATGACGGTCGAGGGCCGCGAGGTGGATCTCGATGTGATCGCCCGCATCAGCAAGGACGGCGAGATCCCGTCGTCGGTCATCGTTTGGGAGCCCGATCTTTCCGATCGCGACGACGCCGGAGACGTCACGTACCGTGTGACGGTTTCCCAGGTAGGACTCCCTGCCGGGGAAACGACAGGGGATCACGAACCGGACGACGAGGCGCGTGCGGACGTGGTCTTCTCCTACGATGTCACGGTCATCGCCGAACCTTGAGCCAACGCCGACCCGGTTCCGGGTCGTGTGAGGCCCAGAGTTCGGGGGAGGGTGGGGTGAGAAAGAGGTCACCCCGAAATTCCGGTGAGCATGGGCGCGCGCCCCATCGGTGATCGCTAGAGTCGTCAAGTGACAGATCCGTGAAGCGGGTACCGCGAGACCCAGACGGAAGGAGTCACCCTTGGCCGAACGCGAACGACGACGCACGCCCCCCTACGGGGGCGTTTTCGTTGCCAGGAGCGAGGTGCTCGACACGGCGGGCGTGAGCCGAGCCGTCCGCCGGATGGCCCATGAGATCCTCGAGGCCAATCAAGGCCTGACCGACGTCGTCCTCATCGGGCTGCAAACCGGTGGTGTGCCGTTCGCCAAGGCCATCGCCGAGGCGCTGCAGGAGATCGAGGGGATCGCCGTGCCGCTTGGCCGCCTCGACGTGGCCTTCTACCGCGACGACATCAACCTTCGCCCCGTTCTCCCGGAGGCCGACACCGAGATCTCCGACGACATCGACCGCAAGATCGTCGTGCTCGTCGACGATGTCCTGTTCACCGGCCGGACGATCCGGGCCGCCCTCGACGCCATCATGGACCAGGGTCGGCCCCGCGCCATCCAGCTCGCCGTCATGGTCGATCGGGGCCACCGGGAGCTGCCGATCCGCCCCGACTACGTGGGCAAGAACCTGCCGACGAGCCGCACGGAAACGGTCAACGCCACCCTCGAACGGGTGGAGATCGGGGAGATGGAGCGATGAAGCATCTCATCTCGACCCACGATCTCACCCGGGCCGACATCGAGCAGCTGTTCGGGCTGACCGACAACTTCGCCCGAATCCTGGAGCGGCCCATCCCCAAGGTTCCGGCGCTCCGAGGCAAGACGGTCGTCCTTGCGTTCTTCGAGGACTCCACCCGGACTCGCACGTCGTTCGACCTGGCCGCCCGTCGCCTGTCGGCCGACGTGGTGAACTTCTCCGTGTCGCAGTCGTCGACCAGGAAAGGCGAATCGTTGCGGGACACGGTTGAAACGATCAGCGCCATGTCGGTCGACGCAATTGTCGTCCGCCATTCGAGTTCCGGCGCTCCCCGGCAGGTGGCCCAGTGGACCGACGCCTCGGTGGTGAACGCCGGCGACGGGTGGCACCAGCACCCGACCCAGGCCCTGCTCGACGCCTACACCATCAGCCGGCGATTCGGGTCCCTCGACGGGCTCGAGATCGCAATCTGCGGTGACATCAACCACTCCCGGGTCGCCCGCTCCGATGTCGATGCCTTCACCAAGCTGGGTGCCACCGTCACCCTCGTCGGACCCAAAACCCTCATGCCGCCGGATCTCGATGGTTGGCCGGTCACGGCCACGAGCGATTTCGACGCCGTGGTCGGCGAGGTCGACGTCGTCTACCTCCTGCGGATTCAGCAGGAGCGCCTTTCGGCCGGATTGTTCCCGTCGGTCCGCGAGTACCGCACCCGATGGGGACTCACCACGGAACGAGCAGCTCAACTCAAGCCCGATGCGCTGATCATGCATCCTGGCCCGATGAATCGCGGGGTGGAAATCGATCCCGAGGTGGCCGACGACAGCCGGGCCGTCATCCTCGACCAGGTGGCCGCCGGTGTGCCGACGAGGATGGCGGTGCTGTACCGACTGCTCGGTCCCGGCCAGTTCGACGACGACGGAACGACCACGGCGGAGTCTTTCACACAGGAACGGAGTGCAGACCTATGACGACCTACGCCATCGTGGGAGGCGACATCGTCGACGGAGACGGCCGGCGGCGAGCCGATGTGGTGGTCGACGGCGACAATGGCCGGCTCACCGACATCGCACCGGAGGCCGCCGACGAGCGGCTGGACGTCTCCGGATGCATCGTCAGCCCCGGCTTCGTCGATCTGCACGTCCACCTGCGCCAACCGGGGAACGAGGCTGCCGAGACGATCGAGACCGGCTCCCGGGCGGCTGCGCTCGGCGGGTTCACCGCCGTGGTGGCAATGCCCAACACCGACCCGTGTATGGACAACGCTGCGGTCGTCAATGAAGTGCTGGCCCACGGGCGAGGCGCACTGTGTGAGATCAAGCCGTCGGCCGCCATCACCATCGGCCGTCTCGGTGAGTCACTGGCTCCCATGGGCGAGCTGGTCGACCTCGGCGTCCGCATGTTCACCGACGACGGAACCGGTGTGCAGGACGACCAACTGATGCGACGGGCCCTCGAGTATGCGGCAAGCCTGGACCCCGGCGACGGAACCGAGCTGGTCTTGTCGCAGCACTGCGAGGTCAACGCCCTCTCCCAGGGCGGCGTGATGCACGAGGGGGGATGGTCGGCCGAACTCGGTCTGGCCGGGCAGCCGGCCGAAGCCGAGGAGCTCATGGTGATGCGTGACATCGCCCTTTCGAGGTTGACCGGCATGCGGGTACATCTCCAGCATCTGTCGACCTCGGGCAGCGTGGCGATGGTGCGAGCGGCCAAGGCTGCCGGTCATCCGGTGACG
>JBFHEP010000134.1:0-10688 GCA_041584095.1 Acidimicrobiales bacterium
GACCTGATCTACGTCGGTCAGGTTCTGCGCATCCCACCGGCCGAGTAGCTGTAGCTCCCAAACCCCGATCTGTGCGCTCCACGCCCGGGATCTCGGGCCTGGGGCGCACAGTTGGGAGATGGGGCGCGATCTCAGCCGGCGAAGGCGTCGATGAGCCGTTGTCCGGCAGCCTGCAGCACCTCGTCACGTTTGGCGAAGCAGAAGCGGACCAGGGAGCGTCCCGCCATCGGGTGCTGGTAGAAGACCTGGCTGGGCACGGCGACGACGCCGGCCCGCTCGGGAAGCGCGAGGCAGAACTCGATCCCGTCGGGCTCGCCCGCCGACGCCCCGACCACTGTTGCCCCGCCGATGGAGGAGATGTCGACGGTTGTGAAGTAGGTGCCCTCCGGTTCGAGGACGGTGAAGCCGGCGTCGGTCAGCAATGAGCCGAGCAGGTCACGCTTGGCTCGGAGTTCACTGACGAAGTGGTCGTAGTAGTCGTCGCCGAGTCGAAGGCCCACGGCGATGGCCGGCTGGAACGGAGCGCCGTTGACGAACGTCAGAAACTGTTTGGCAGTGCGGATGGCCGTGATCAGCCCCGGTGAGGCAATCGCCCAACCGATCTTCCAGCCGGTGAACGAGAACGTCTTACCTCCCGAGGAGATCGTGACGGTCCGCTCGGCCATTCCGGGAAGCGTGGCCAGCGGATGGTGGGTCCCATCGAACACGAGGTGCTCGTAGACCTCGTCGGTCACCGCCACCACATCGTGTCGCCTGCACTGTTGCGCGATGAGGTCGAGCTCGTCGGAGGTGAAGACCTTGCCGGTCGGATTGTGCGGCGTATTGAGGAGGATCAGCCGGGTCCGGGCCGAGAAGGCCGCCAGCAGTTCGGCGGAATCGAAGGTGTACCGACCGGTCGCCGCATCGGGGGAGAGCAGGACCGGCCGGATCGTCGCGCCGGCCATTGCGATCGACGCCGCGTAGGAGTCGTAGGTCGGATCGAACACGATCACCTCGTCGCCGATCTCGCAGAGCGCCAGCAGCGTTGCGGCGATGGCTTCAGTGGCACCGGCGGTGACGAGTACCTCCGTGTCGGGATCCACGGTCATCGACCAGAACCGCTGCTGGTGCTCTGCGATCGCCTGCCGGAGATCGGCGGTGCCAGGACCGGGCGGATACTGGTTCTCCCCCCGGCCGATGGCGTCGATGGCGGCCGCCGAAACCTCGGCTGGACCGTCGGTGTCGGGGAATCCCTGGCCGAGATTGATGGCGCCGGTCTTGGCCGCCAGGGCCGACATCTCGGCGAAGATCGTCGTTCCGAAACCTTGCAGGCGGGCGTTGAGATGGGGGAGCCGTGGCATTGTCAGCCAAGGTAGCGGTAGGCACCGATGTCGTGCCACCGGCAGGCCACCGGCAGGCCATCGGCCCCGCCACCGGTCAGAGGGGCGAACAATGTCGCGAAGCCGAGTTTCGGGCGGATTTCACTCTTTGAGCATCTCTCACCAATGACGTACCACTCGGGCGGAAACGGGGGTACGGTGAAATGAACCGTACAAAGGGGTCACGGTCACAAACGAGGTGCTCTGGGAGCACGTCCGTCGTTGAGCGATTGGTGATCTCGAGACATTAGGGGTCCAAGTGACAGATACAGCTGATCGGGTCGATGACACCACCCTCGATCACGTCGTCATCCGTTTCGCCGGCGACTCCGGCGACGGCATGCAGTTGACCGGTGACCGTTTCACGTCCGTCAGCGCGGCGATCGGCAACGACCTGGCCACGCTGCCGGAGTTCCCGGCCGAGATCCGGGCGCCGCAAGGAACGCTCGCCGGCGTGTCGGCCTTCCAGGTCCACATCTCCGATCACGACATCCACACCCCCGGCGATGCGCCCGATGTGCTGGTGGCGATGAATCCGGCGGCACTCCGAAGTGAGCTTCCCCGGCTCCGTTCCGGCGGCACCGTAATTCTGAACGACGACACGTTCGATCAGCGCAACCTCGACAAGGCCGGCTACGAGTCCGATCCCCGCGAAGACGGCACGCTCGACGGCTACGTCGTTCACCGGGTGAACATGACGAAGCTCACCCTCGAGTCAACCGCCGACCTCGACGTGAAGAAGCGGGATGCCGAACGGTCCAAGAACTTCTTCGCCCTCGGCCTGGTCAGCTGGATGTACACCCGCCCGCTGGAGCCGACGCTCGAATGGGTCGAGGCGAAGTTCGGCAAGGTGCCGATGGTGGCCGCCGCCAACACGGCGGCACTGAAGGCCGGTCACGCCTTCGGTGAGACCGCTGAGATGTTCGGATCGCCGTTCAAGGTCGCCGCCGCACCCCAGAAGCCCGGCGAGTACACGAACATCACCGGCAACGTCGCCACCGCCTGGGGGATGATAGCCGCAGGCCAACTGGCCAAACTCCCCGTCTTCCTCGGGAGCTACCCGATCACCCCGGCCTCCGACATCCTGCACGAACTGAGTCGCCACAAGAACTTCGGCGTTCGCACATTGCAGGCGGAAGATGAGATCGCCGGTGTCGGTGCCGCGCTCGGTGCCGCCTTCGGGGGGAGCCTGGCCTTCACCACGACCTCGGGTCCCGGTGTCGCCCTGAAGGGCGAGACCATCGGCTTGGCGGTGAGCATGGAGCTGCCGCTGGTCATCATCGACGTCCAGCGGGGCGGCCCCTCGACCGGCCTACCGACCAAGACCGAGGCCAGCGACCTGATGATGGCGCTCTACGGCCGCCACGGCGAGGCCCCGCTTCCGGTTGTAGCGGCGTCCACACCGGCCGACTGCTTCATGGCCGCCATCGAAGCTGCTCGTCTTGCGGTCAAGTACCGGACACCGGTCATCCTTCTCACCGACGGCTATCTGGCCAACGGTGCGGAACCCTGGCTCATCCCCGACGTGGAGACCTTGCCCGACATCAGCGCCAGCTTCGCCACGGAGACCAATGCCACCGACGCCGACGGCAACCAGGTCTTCCTGCCCTACAAACGTGATGAAACCACACTGGCCCGCCCTTGGGCGATCCCCGGTACGCCGGGGCTGGAGCACCGCGTCGGTGGGTTGGAGAAGCAGGACGGGACCGGCAACGTCAACTACGATCCGGCCAATCACGGTCTCATGACCGAGCTGCGGGAGGCAAAGATCAACGGCATCGCGGCCGACATCCCGGCCGTTGACATCGACGGACCGGGCGATGCCCCGATCCTCATCGTCGGCTGGGGTTCGACCCGGGGATCCATCAGTTCCGCCGTCGAGCGGCTCCGCAACGACGGCCTCGGCGTCGATCACGCCCATTTGATGCACCTCCACCCGTTCCCGGTCAACCTCGGGCAGGTCCTGGCCGGCCGGGAGCACGTCTTCGTGCCCGAACTCAACCGGGGTCAGCTCGTCAAAGTCCTCCGAGCCGAATATCTCGTCGACGCCAAGCCGATAAACAAAGTCATGGGGGTTCCGTTCACCGGGGCCGAACTCATCGAAGCCATCCGGGAAGGAATCAGCCAATGACCGACGTGCAACTCGACCCCACCAAGCGAGGTTACTGGACGTCGGATCAGGAGGTCCGATGGTGCCCCGGCTGTGGCGACTACGGGATCCTGGCCGCCGTGCAGTTCCTGCACGCCGAACTCGACGTGAAGCGCGAGGACACGGTGTTCGTGTCCGGCATCGGCTGTGCCGCCCGGTTCCCGTACTACATGTCGACCTACGGCATGCACACGATCCACGGTCGGTCGCCGGCCATCGCCACCGGCCTGGCCGTCAGCCGGCCCGACCTCAACATCTGGGTGGTCGGCGGCGACGGTGACATGCTGTCGATCGGTGGCAACCATCTGATTCACGCACTGCGCCGCAATGTGAACCTCACGATCCTGCTGTTCAACAACCAGATCTACGGTCTGACCAAGGGCCAGTACTCGCCGACCAGTGAGGTCGGCAAGGTCACCAAGTCGACGCCGATGGGTTCCATCGATCGGCCGTTCAACCCGATCAGCCTGGCCCTGGGTGCCGGGGCGACCTTCGTCGGCCGCACCCACGACCTCGACCGCAAGCACATGATCGAGGTCTTCCGCCGGGCCCACGAGCACAAGGGCGCCTCGCTGGTCGAGATCTACCAGAACTGCAACGTGTTCAACGACGGCGCCTACGACTCGATCACCAAACGCGATGTTCGCGACGAGATGATGATCGAACTGGTTCACGGTGAGCCGGTGCGGTTCGGGGCCGAGAAGCAACGCGGTGTCGTGTTGCGCAACGGTCGAGCCGAGATCGTCGAGGTCACCGACGTCGACGAGTCCGAGCTGCTCGTCCACGATGAGGCGACCGTCAATTCGGTTGCGTCGATTGCGCTGTCGATGCTGGCGTCCGACAACCAGACGCCGACGCCGTTCGGTGTCTTCCGGGCAGTCGGGGCGCCGGAGTACACGGAGGCCGTCAACCAGCAGATCCTGCTGGCCAACGACAAGAATGGCCCGGGAGACCTCAAGGACCTGCTTCGCTCTGGAGCCACCTGGACGGTCACCTAGAGGGGTCGCGGCGTCTCCGCAACGCGGTTTGGTGGGCCGGTTCGGCCGTCGGGGCTGATGTCACACTTCAGTTGCGGGCCGGGGAATCAGCGTGCGGATTGTTAGCCTGCTCACGTGACTAGGTTTCCTTCCATCCAGGCCGTGAGACGCACCTGGCCGGCCCTCGCACTCGGTTCGATGCTGATCGTTTCGGCTTGCGGGGTGTCCCGCTCGGCGCCGACCGACGCCGCTCTCGACGACGACCAAACCGCCACCGAGGAGACGGCCTCGGCTGAGGACACGACCGACGCGACGTCGACCCCGACCACCGCACCGGTCGAGCCTGTTCCGACGCCGTCGACCGCACCGGCCGAGGAGGTGGCGATCACCGCCGATCTCGGCGCCGGAGCGGTGTGGGAGTTGACCCACGGTGAGCTCAACGACGTGGTGATTCCCACCTGGGAGAACCAGGAATTCGTCGATCTCGCCTTCGGCGGTGCCGTGCCGGCCGGCTTCTACCCTGGAGTCACCTACGAGCATCTCGTCGGCGAGGTCCTGAACGTGGAGCTGACCGAACTGGGGGGAATGGTCGACGACACCGACACCGAGGCGGCCCGCCAGAGCCTGTCGGGTCTCGTGCAGAGCTGGTTCGCCGGCGCCTCCGATCCGGTGGCCGAGGCCGATCGCCTGTACGACGAGGTTCCGTACCTGCCGTTCGTCGTCAATCAGCAGGCCAAGCAGACTGCGGTGGGCGACGCCCTGCTCGATAGCGGTGAGCTCACCACCGAGGCTCCCTGCGTCCGCCACATCCTGCTCGACGACGAGCCCGCCGCTCAGGAGGTACTCGACCTGCTCAACGGTGGAGCCGATTTCGCAGAGTTGGCCGCCGAGCGATCAACGGGCCCGACCGGCCCGACCGGCGGTGACCTCGGCTGTGCGCCCAGCTCGGGCTATGTCGCCGAGTTCGCAGCGGCCGTCGATGGCGCCACCCTCGGCGAGTATGTCGGTCCGGTACAGACTCAATTCGGATGGCATGTCCTCGTCGTCGACCGCTTCGAGGAGACCGAGCTGAACCCGGGTGACGCGATCGGCCAGCGCGTGCGGGCTCGGCTCGAGGGGGCGACCGTGGATGTCGACCCCCGTCTCGGCACCTGGGACCCGGTCAACTTGACGATCAATCCGCCGCCCGACGAGTAGAACGGCGCCGGCAGGTCGGCCTCGGCAGCTCACTGACCGCTCGCCATGACCCTCCGCGATGATCGTCCGACGATAACGGTCTGCGGCCTCGGACCCGGGGCCCCGGATCTACTCACCCAACGAACGGCGACGGTCCTCCATCGGCGCGATCCGCTGTTCCTGCGGACCGTCCGCCATCCCGGCGCAGAACCGTTTGCAGCCGATGCGGTGTCGTTCGATCCTGTCTACGACGTGGCCGACTCGTTCGCCGAGGTGTACCGAACCATCACCGAGGCGCTGGTGAAAGCGGCGGTCGAGAGCGGGCGGGTGACCTACTGTGTGCCCGGCTCACCGCTGGTGCTCGAGCGATCGGTGGCCGCACTCCGAGGCCGCGACGACGTGACCGTGGAGCTGATCCCGGCCGTGTCGTTTCTCGACGAGACATGGGCCCGGCTCGCCGTCGATCCGGTCGATGAGGGTGTACGTCTCATCGACGGGCACCGATTCGCCGTCGAGGCGGCCGGCCAACGGGGTCCGCTACTGGTGGCCCATGCCCACGCCCGATGGGTCCTGTCGGAGATCAAGCTGGCGCTGCTCGAACACGATGTCGGCGGCGATCAACCCGCCATCGTCCTGCAGCGGCTCGGAACCGATGACGAAGCGGTGTTCGAGGTGTCGGTCGAGGACCTCGATCGGCGGGTCGACGCCGATCATCTCACGTCCCTCTACCTGCCCACAGTCCACGCACCCATCGGTCAGGCCCTGATCGGGTCCGTCGAGCTGATGCGTCGGTTGCGACTGGAGTGCCCGTGGGACGCCGAGCAGGATCACGCCACGCTGCGGAAGTATCTGTTGGAGGAGACCTACGAGGTTCTCGAGGTGCTCGACCGGATTGTCGAGTTGTCGACGGTCAGAAGTGGTTCGGGCACGACAACGGCCCGGGCCTCGCCGGGCGATCAAGCGGTCGACGAGGCGCTGGTCGACGCTTTCGAGCAGCTCGAGGGTGAACTCGGCGATCTGTGGCTGCAGATCCTGTTTCACAGCCGGCTGGCGTCCGAGGCCGGCTTTTTCGACGTCACCGACGTTGCCAACACCATGACGGCCAAGATGATCAGTCGCCACCCCCACGTGTTCGGCACCGACAACCCCGATCTCTCCACCAAGGCCTCCGGACCGACCGCAACGGCCGCCGGCGTCCAGACACAGTGGGACCGGATCAAAGCAGGCGAGGTCCGCCGGTCGTCGGTTCTCGACGGCGTTCCGGCTGCCATGCCGTCGTTGGCGAGGGCGGCGAAGATCCTCAAGCGGGTGGCCGGTGAGTATGGTCCTCCCGATCGAGGCCTGTGGGCCGAGCGGCTGCGTCTCGGACAGGAAACCGGCGGCACGGCCGGGACGGGTCAGATCGTCGATCCGGCGTCGCCGGTGATCGAGGACGAGACGGATCTGGGTCGGCTGCTGCTGGCCGCCGTCGAGGCGGGACGGGAAGCGGGCATCGACGCCGAACAAGCCCTTCGAGCGGCCACCGACGCGCTGGTCGCATCGGTGCGGTCCTACGAGCGATTGCGACAAGACGCCGGGAATGACGGCACCGAGGCACCCCGGCTTGCCTGGGTGGTCGGCTAGTCTCAGGAAAGCAGCTGGGCGATGATGAAGATCAGCAGCACTCCGGCCGCCAACGTGGCCACGTAGGCCAGCGCGAAGGCTCGGACGTTGCGGCTCTTGTCGTCATCAGCCGTCGACCGGCGGGAGCGGTCGGCTCCCGGCACACCGAACGGCGACCGCTCGGCTCCCGGCACACCGAACGGCGACCGCTCGGCCGAGCCCCGGCGGCTCGTCATCGGCGCACCGGCTCCGTTGCCGAATCCCGTCCTCCCAGCCGCTCGGCCGGATTGATCCGGGGGAGATCGGTCGGCTGCAGGTGTGCCGGCGAGGGCTCCGGAATCGGCCGCCGGTCTGTGGTGGGTGGCCTCGGTCGAAGGTCCCGGCGATGCCCTGCGTTGGTCGGACGGCGAATTGAAGCGGTCCCGTCGTCCGGTAAGCAGGTGTTGATCCGACTGCCAAGGGCGGACCGTGAGGCTTTGGAACATCTCCTGGAGGTCGCCCGCCGACGCCGGCCGCAGGTTCGGGTTCTTCTGCAGAAGCGATTCGATGACCTTCGACAGATCCTCCGACACCCCTCGGCTACGAAGATCCGGCGGTTCGTCGCTCATGACACGGGAGATGATCGGATGAATCGACTTGTCGCTCTTGTCGACGAACGGAACCGAACGCAGTACGGCAGCGAGGAGGCAGACGCCGACCCCGTACAGGTCGCTGGCGGCCGTGGCCTGTGTGCCACCCAGAACCTCCGGTGCGGCGTAGGCGACGCTGGCCGTGATGGCCGCGGAGGTGGTATGCATGCCATCCTGCAGGCGGGCGATGCCGAAGTCGCCGAGCACCGCATCCCCCGATGATCGCATCAGGATGTTCTCCGGTTTCAGATCCCGGTGGAGAACGCCCGAAGAATGGGCGCGTGCAAGCGCATCGGCCAGCTGATAGCCGATTCGAATCAGCTCGTCGTCGATCATCGGCGCCTGCTTCAGACGCTGCCACAACGTGCCGCCGTCGATGTATTCGAGCACCAGATAGGGTCGACCGTCTTCGAGCGAGCCGGCGGTGAACACATCCACGATGTTCGGATGGCCGGACAGCCTGCCGAGTGCCTTGCATTCGCGGTCGAACCGGAGCCGGATGATCTTGTCCTGTATCGGCGCGTGTCCGACCTTGACCGCGACCTTCCGGTCGACGTTCGTCTGGCGGGCCAGCCACACATCGCCGAAACCGCCCCCGCCGATGCGTTTGATCGGCTCAAAGCCATCTAGAGCGAAGGTCTTGGCCATGAGAGGTTACGAGGGAGTCCTTCCGTATGTGTTGGTCGAGTCGTATCCATGCGGACGGCCAAACGAAGCCCCTCGACCCTTTCTGCCGAACTCCAAAGCCGGGAAGTGCTGGTGATCTCCGCCGCAGGGAGAATGGCTCGTTGTTTCACGCCTCTGCAGACTTGTTCGGGAGGAGGTCGCCTTTGTTGGATGCCTCCCGCGACTTTTGCCTCTCCGATACGTCGCAGAACACGGGTTCTTCAGCCGATGATAGTGCCTGCAGCAGCTCCATCAGCAGATTGTCCGGAAAGATGCGCTTGGGTCGCGATCGTCGGACCGGAAGGTGCGGCGGTCGAGCCCGAACAAGTGACCCCATCCGGGGCGCCAAACTGCTAACATCCCACTGCGGGCGGTAGGAGGAACGCAAAGCGTGAGTGTCATTCATGATGTCCTGGCTCGGGAGGTTCTCGACTCCAGGGGAAATCCGACCGTCGAGGTTGAAGTACTGCTGACATCGGGTGCCCTAGGTCGGGCCCTGGTGCCGTCCGGTGCGTCCACTGGCCAGTTCGAGGCCGTCGAGCTTCGTGATGGTGGGGATCGATATCTGGGAAAAGGCGTCGCCAAAGCCGTCGAAAACGTCAACACCGTGATGCGTGACGCACTGGCCGGCGTCGATGGCTACGCCCAGCGCGAGATCGATCAGCTACTCGTCGATCTCGACGGAACCCCCAACAAGCAGAACCTCGGTGCCAACGCGATTCTCGGCGTGAGCCTGGCTGCGGCCCGGGCCGCAGCCGAGGATCTGGCATTACCGCTGTACCGATACGTCGGTGGTGTGAACGCTCACGTCCTTCCGGTGCCGATGATGAACGTTCTCAACGGCGGAGAACACGCCGACAACAACGTCGATTTCCAGGAATTCATGATCATGCCCGTCGGCGCCGCGTCGTTCACCGAGGGTCTGCGATGGGGTGTCGAGATCTACCATTCGCTCAAGAAGGTGCTGGGGGAGCGCGGGCTGTCCACTGCCATCGGCGATGAAGGGGGCTTCGCACCAAACCTCGCGTCGAACGAGGCCGCCCTGACGCTCTTGATGGAAGCCATCGAACAGGCCGGCCGGACGCCCGGCGACGAGATCGCACTCACCATGGACGTCGCCTCCACCGAGTTCTTCTCCGACGGCCAATACCGCCTGACCGGGGAGGGTCGGGAACTGACACCGTCCGCCATGGTCGAGGAGCTGGCCGGGCTCGTCGATCGCTACCCGATCGTGTCGATCGAAGACGGGATGGCGGAGGAGGACTGGGACGGCTGGAAACAGCTCACCGAGGCGATCGGTGACCGATGTCAACTGGTCGGTGACGACCTCTTCGTCACAAACACCGAGCGGCTGTCACGCGGCATCCAGTCAGGGGTGGCGAACTCGATTCTTGTCAAGGTCAACCAGATCGGCTCGCTGAGCGAGACGCTCGAGGCCGTTCGATTGGCCACGGGCCACAGCTACAGCTCGGTCATGTCCCACCGTTCGGGTGAGACCGAGGACACCACCATCAGCGACCTCGCGGTGGCGACCAACTGCGGCCAGATCAAGACCGGCGCTCCGGCCCGCAGCGACCGCGTGGCGAAATACAACCAGCTGCTTCGCATCGAACACGATCTCGGTGCCGCCGCCCGCTACGCCGGCCGGTTCACCGTCGGTTCGGGAGCCCGCTGATGGCCCGATCTCCTCGATCCCGTGGTACCCGTTCCCGACGAGGTCGACGGACCGGCACGTCGTCGCGCCGAAAACGCTCCTCGGTCGACCGCACCCGGGAGATGGCCCCGGTCGCACTGGCCAGCTGTCTGGCCGCGGCCGTGCTGGTGGGTCTCGCCATCGTGCCCGTTCGGACGTGGCTGGCGCAGCAACGCAAGATGGACGACGCTCGAGCGCAATTGGCTCAGATCGACGCCGACGTCGCCGATCTCGAACGTCAATTGGACCGGCTCCAGACCGATGACGAGATCGAGCGTCGGGCCCGCCAGGACTTCGACCTGGTCTTTCCTGGCGAGGAGAGCTATCGGATCCTGCCCGAGCCCAGTAACGGCGTCCAGCAGCCCTGAGCCGCCAACGGTTTGTTCTCCCTGTCCGGCGGTAGGACTAGCCGGCGGTCGAGGCCGAACCTCGACCGCC
>JBFHEP010000135.1:0-10676 GCA_041584095.1 Acidimicrobiales bacterium
GACCGGATCGTCGATGATCCCGCTCCTCGAGGCGACACCGAACCCCGAGGACCCCGAATGGGCCAGTGGTTCGGTACTCGAGGACATCCGTTGTGCAACCTCCTCGGCCAGCTCCGCCGACCTGTTCCGGGTAATCAGCGGCATCGGCGGGGACAACGGCTGGCTGACCGGAAACTGGATGTGGCGGATCCGCGGCCTGGCCGACAAGGTGGTCGGCGGTGTCGGGCTCCGTCGTGGCCGCCGACACCCGTTGAACCTGGCGGTGGGTGACGCAGTCGATTTCTGGCGGGTCGATTCCATCGATGCCGATCGTTTCCTTCGGCTGCGGGCCGAGATGAAGATGCCAGGTCATGCATGGCTGGAGTGGCGAATCAGCGCCGAGACCGGGCTCGACAGCGCCTCCGATGAGTCAGCCGCGACGATTCAACAGGCTGCCCGGTTCGTGCCAAAGGGAGCGCTCGGCCGAGCGTACTGGTACGCATTGGTCCCCTTTCACCAGCTGATCTTCCCCCGTATGTTGTCCAAGATCGTCGAGGCGGCTGAAGATTCGGCACGGGCGGCGCACTCACCGCCCGTCCGGGAGCCGGTCCAATGACGGATACCGTTCTCGCCCCGACGGAGATGACGCTGGTGATCCCAGCCATTCCCCAGATGGTGTCCGTGGCTCGTCTCGCGGCCGCCAGCCTGGCGGCCGAGGTCGACTTCACGGTCGACGACATCGACAACGTGCGCATCGCGGTCAACGAGATGGTCTCGATTCTCGTGGAATCCGAACCGACCGACGGCCGGGTCACGGTCGTGCTGGGCCTCGAGTCGGCCGACGTGTTCACGATGACCGCGTCCGTTGCGTCATCCAACCATGAGCCGATACTCGATCCGTTGAGTCGTCAGATCGTGGCGGCTGTGAGCGCCGACTACTCCATCGAGGCCGGCTTCTGTCGCGTGCGGGTCGTTCGCGAGGCCTAGCGTGTCGACGGCGGGGAATCGCCCGTCCGATTCGGCGACCGCCGAACTGTTCGAGCAGTACCGGAGGACCGGCGATCGGCGGATTCGCAATCGGCTCGTCCGGTCGAACCGTCGAAGGATCGCTGATCGGATCGGCGTCAGTCAGATGCACGTGTCGCGGCTACTGCGAAAGGCATTCGAACAGATGAAGCAGGTATCCCTGGGCTGGAATCAGGCCGACCAAACCGGAGCGGAGCCCGATCAGGACCCGTCTGCCTGACCCCGGCCCAGATGCGTGACGACGCGCTGCGGGAACGGAATCTCGATGCCCGCCTGGGTTGCCGCCTTGTCGAGCGCCATACCGACCTCGTCGCGGGCCTTCCAGCTGTCGGCAATGGTCGGCGCATGCCAGAATCGGACCACGAAGTCGATACTCGAGTCACCGAAGCCGGTGAAGCGGACTTCCGGTGGCGGGCTGTCGATCACCGAGTCCAGACCCGTCATGGCTTCGAGGAAGGCCGTCTTGACCCGATCGAGATCGGAACCGTAGGCAACGCCGACTGCGATCGAGGAACGTCGACGGCCCTTCTCCGTCTGGTTGTAAATGGGGACGGTGACTACTTCACTACTCGGTATGTAGACGGTATCCCCGTCCGGGGTGACCACCGTGACCGACCGGGCGTCGATCGATTCCACCGTTCCCTCGATGTCCCCGGTGGAGATCTGATCGCCGTAGGAGAACGGCCGTCGAATCTGCAGGAGCAGGCCGGCCACGAAGTTCTGCAGTATGTCCTGGAGGGCGAACGCCAGGGCAATACCGACGATGCCGAGCGCACCGAGTAGCGGACCGATCCGAACGCCGAGCTGCTCGAGGGCGTAGATGACGCCGAAGGTCACGATACCGTAGCCGACGAGACGGGCCAGAAGATCGACCACCGCGCTGTCCCATCGACTGGCCATGAGGCGTTTGAGTGCGAACTTGATGACCCGGGAGCCCACCAGCGCGACGGCGAAGATGATGCCGGCTTTGCCCCAGTCCCACAGCGTCAACGGTTCGCCGGCCAGAGCCTCTCTCAGGGTTTCGAGATCGGTCTCCTGCGAAACCAGGAGGCTTTGAGGGCGGACGAGGGCGTGGTCGATCCAGATCTTCATCGGGTCGAAGCGTAGCAGGGTCCGGGAAACCGATCTCCGGGGCATTCCCCTCGGTCAGGCTCGACCCTCTCGGTGAACGATCATGAGGGTCGCGTCGTCGCGTAGGATCGATCCGGTCTGCTCGAGGAGTTCCTCCACCACGTCGCGGGCACACCGGTGGGTGAAGAGACGGGCGTGGGAGGCCACCACCGCACGGAAACGATCGTCGCCGACGGCATCCCCGGACCACTCCAGCAGGTTTTCGATCACGCCGTCGGAATAGAGGATGATCGACTCGTCGGGCGCCAATGTGAGCTCGCCGAGCGGCACGTCGGCCGCCGACTCTTCGCCGGTGATCCACATGCCGAGCGGCAACGATGGCGCAAGTGTCAGTTCCCGAACGCCATCGGCAGTCAGCACGAGCGGTGGCAGGTGACCGGCGCTGACCCACCGGGCGAGGCCAGTTGACAGATCGATGTCGACGACGACGGCGCTGACATAGGCCGAACCCTGGTATTGGGCCCGGATGGCGACGTCGACATCGCCGAGCAGCTCGGTCAGGGTGTGACCCTCGCGCCGGGCTCGCCGGAGCGCAGCCGTGGCCAATGAGGCGAGGAGCGATGCGGCCAGACCGTGACCCATGGCGTCGAGAACGGCCAGGAACAATCGATTGTCATCGAACGAGTATTCGAAGACGTCGCCCCCGGTTTCGTAGGCGGGCTCGACGGCGGCGCTCACGGCGAACCCCTTTCCCCGACAGGACGGAGGTGGGATGACCGTGGCCTGGATCTCGGCGGCCAGCGACATCTCCCGGGTTCGCACGGTGGTCCACGGTCGATCGTTGAAGTTGAACGCCGATGTGATACTGAGCGCGATGAGCGGTGCCAGCGTCTGTACGGCCGACCCGACGTTATTCTCGTCGTCTGCTCCGGTTCGGACGAGGAGCCGCCCAAGATGGTTTCCGTGATGCTCGAGGGCGACACTCACCGGCCACAGATCCGCATCGACCGGTTCTCCGTCTCGCAACGAGATCAGCCTTCGACGCTGGAGGTCGTACAAACCGACGTCAACAGCATCGATCACCGGTGCCAGCAGGTGAGGCACCGCGTCGAGGAACTCTGTAGGATGGCACTGCGACGCCAGCTGGGCCAGTGACGCCAATTCGGTCCGGATCCCGTCCACCCACCAAAGTATCGCCCATCGGTGGCGCCTTCGTGTCCGAACCCTCAACTTCTTCACTCCAGGTCGAAACCCGATCCGAATCGGAGCGGCTGATCATTGTGCTCAAAGGCGACGTCGACATGGCGACGGCGCCTCAATTCGATGCCGTGGCCAGACAGGGTGTGACCGAGGGAGCCACCGAGATCGAACTCGACGCCGGTGAGCTCGGGTTCATGGACAGCACCGGACTGTCGGTCATCGCCTCGCTGGTTCGCCACCTCCGCCCGTCGGGCGGCCGGCTCGTCATCCGCCGCCCCCCGCCACTGCTGGTCAAGCTGCTCGAGATCACGGCGCTACGGGAGCACATCGACCTGGTCGGCTGAGCGCGACGGCCCGGAGCCCGTCGCATCCGCTACAACTCGTCGATCGTCCTGCGATTGTCGGAGTCGAGGACGACCTGGCACATCTCCAGATGAAGTCGACCGCCGTCGGCCGCCGGATGGGCGGCAAGAACCTCGTGATTCAACTCGACGCCGAGCCCGGGCGCGGACGGTGCCAGTAGGTAACCGGCGTCCCATTCCAGGGGCTGTTCGACCACCGCACGGTGGAATGGCGTGTCGATCGTTTCGAGGATGAGGAAGCTCGGACTGGAAAAGCCGACGTGGGCGGCGGCGGCGTGAGCCACCGGGCCGCAGTAGATGTGCGGTGCGATCTGGGCGTTGAACAGCTCGGTCATGACGGCGATCTTCTTGGTTTCCCAGACCCCACCCGAACGGCCGATGTCGGGCTGCACGATCGTCGCTCCCGCCTGGAGGGCACGGTGGAATTCATGCCGGGTGGTGAGGCGCTCGCCGGTCGCCACGGGCACGGTGGTTGACCGGGCAACCTCGGCGAGGGCGTCGAACTGGTCGGGCGGTACAGGCTCCTCGAACCACAGTGGATCGAACCGTTCCAGCCGACGGGCGAGACGACGGGCCGACGACGTGGTCATCTGGCCGTGAGTGCCGACGAGGATGTCGGCCTGATCGCC
The DNA here is from genome assembly GCA_041584095.1 of Acidimicrobiales bacterium. Classification (GTDB taxonomy): domain Bacteria; phylum Actinomycetota; class Acidimicrobiia; order Acidimicrobiales; family SZUA-35; genus JAHELU01. The sequence goes on from JBFHEP010000135.1 coordinate 4,268, forward strand.
GACCGCGTCCCGGATGGCGCCGATGACCCGCTCGGAGCGTTCGAGCTCGAAGAGCGACAGCTCACGTCCACCCTGGAAGCTGTAGGGACCAGTCGGGTCCTGTTTCACCGCCGTCCAGCCCTGGGCCACATACTCGGCAGCCCGGGCTGCGGCCTCATCGGCGTCGTGGTAGACATCGGCCTCGGCGTCGGGCAGGGCCGGATCGTGGACGTTTCTCGGGAAGAGGTAGGTGTATGTGCGTAAACGGTCGTGAAACCGGCCACCGAGCAGTTGATAGACCGGGCGTCCGAGCGCTTTGCCGAGCAGGTCCCAGACCGCCATCTCGATGCCGCTGAACACCCCCATCATCGTCACGTCGGGCCGCTGTGTGAACCCGGCCGAGTACACCCGGCGGAACATGGCTTCGATGTTGTGGGGATCGTCGCCGGCGAAAAATCGTCCGAAGGTGTCGACCACCATCTGCTGCGCGATCGACGGAGAGAAGGGGATGCCGTAGCATTCGCCGACTCCGGTGACGCCGTCGTTCGTCGTCACCTCGGTGAGGATCCAGAACGAACCACCGATTCCCGTCGGCGGGGCCACGGCGTAGGTTCGGATCGACTCGAGTTTCACGACGGAAGCCCGGACGATGCTGCGCCGGACGGATCCTTCTGGTGCCTCCGACCAACCGGGGCGGCTTCAGTCATCGGTGATGTCGGTCGCTCCGTGATCGACGTAGTCGATGTGCTGCAACGGCTCGACCGCGGTGGTCACCACTCCCATGAGGTTGGCGGCGATCCGCTTCCAGTAGCGATAGAGGATCGCCCTCGGTACCGCATAATGTCCCGGCTCGTCCGAGTGCATGAACTCCCGAACCCTGCCCTCACAGTGATGGCGCATCTCGTCGGCTCGACGGCGGAAGTCGGCCACCTTCTCCTCGTCCGGATCGGTGAGGAGACGTGCTGTCTCGGTGTACATGTCGGAGATGACGGTGCGATCGGCGAGGAAACCGTCGAGATCCGGTGCACCGACGAGTGAAACACCTTCGTCGGTCAGGTCGAGGATGTTCTTGGCCTGATCGCCGATGCGTTCGATCTTCTTGATCAGGAGTGTCAGGCCCAGCACTGTCCCGATGTCGGAGCTGCCCTGCACGGCGACGTGCACGACCAGCTCCTGGCGAAGCTGCTGTTCCGCCTCGTTGATCCGCTGGTCGGTCTTTTCGACCTCGGCCCGCATCTGGGTGGCATCCGCGCCGCTCAAGACCGCAGCCGTCGCCAGATCGAACGAGTGACGGGCGTCATTGATCATCGCGGTCACCCGCGCGTCGATCTGATCCATGGCGCTTTCGCCTCGGCGGAAGAATTCGAGAATCATGGTGGCTCCTTATCGAAGGAAGGCGACTCCGAGCGCCGGGATGGCGATGAAAAACAGGACGACATAGGCGATGGCCCACTGACGGCGAACCACCGCCAGCTCGGCGAGGCGTTCCGCAGATCGGATCGGCAGTTCCCGAGCGATCGGCAAAACATACAACAACAAAATTCCTACCACGTTGAAGGTGGTGTGGACCAGGGCAACCGTGAGAGAATCGGTGCTGCCGGTGGCCAGCGAGGCCAGGAGCGCGGTGATCGTGGTGCCGACGTTGGCACCCAGCGTCACCGGGTAGGCATTGCGAAGGGTGAGTACGCCCGCCGCGGTCAACGGAATCAGAATCGAGGTCGTGATGCTGGAGGACTGCACGGCGATCGTGATGACGATGCCGACGATCAGGGCCACGAAACCGGCACCCTTGCCCAGGACGGCGTTGAGTGTTCGCTCCACCCGATCGGCGACGAGCCGGCGCATGTTCGTGGTGATCAGGGCCAAGGCGAGCAGCACGATGACCAGACCACATCCGACCATGAACACACCGAGTACGTTGCCGGTGAGGCCGAGCGTCTCCCACATCGTCTCGAGCCAGCCGACCGGGGCCTTCACCGACGCCTTGATCGGACTTTCCCACTCGCTGCCCGGAGATCCGACCAGCACGCCCGATATGCCCTCGGCGATGCGGGAAATGATGCCGGTGGCCAACTCCAACGGCAGGAGAAGGGCCACGGCGAAGACGTTGAAGAAATCGTGGACGGTGGCGGCGGCGAAGGCCCGCTTGAACTCGGCGGAGACTCGTAGGTGACCGAGTGAGACAAGGGTGTTGGTCACCGTCGTGCCGATATTCGCCCCCATGATCATTGGGACCGCCTGCTCCACGCCGAGAGCCTGGCTGGCGACGAGGCCGACGATCACCGAGGTGCTGGCCGAGGACGACTGCACCAGTACGGTTCCGAGAATCCCCACGAACAGTCCGGCCAGCGGATTGTCGACCGGGGAGAACAGCTGCTGCTGTGTGTCGGCTCCCATGACCTTGATGCCGGTCTCCAACGAGGACACACCGACCAGGAAGAAGTAGATCAGGGCGAACACCACCACCGAGCGTGCCGGTGCGGGCAGGTCGCGACGGGATTGGGCTTCGGGATTTGCGATCGTCATGGTTCGAAGACGATCAACCACCCTGCGCCGAGAGAGCCGTCATCGTCCGGCGTGAGTGTAGCGGACGCGACCACTCGGTGACTTCACGCGGCAAAATCAAAACTGGCGATCGTGCACCCGACCGAAAAGATGGGAATCGGGGCGTAGAAATGAACTGTTCCCGGCGCCCCGCGTGCGGCCGCTGCGGTGGCCACATAAGTCCGGATCTCGAAGCCGCCCTGACCGGCCTCGGCGTAGACGCTGTGGTCGTCATAGGCGAGCAGTTGGTCCCGGTCGTTGCGGCACCACTGCTCCATGAATCTGCGATCCCACGCCTCGTTGATCTTGCCCGAGTCCGGGGTCGCCGGCCAGTGGGAGATTCCACCCGTTCCGACGAGGGCCACCTTCTCCGGAACCGAGTCGGCGGCCCGGCGTAGCGCCTCGCCGAACGCCCAGGCCCGGTGGAGCGGCGTGAGCGGCGGCCCCTGGCAGTTTATGTTGGCCGGAACGATCGGCAGGTCGAAGTCGGGGGTCAGGAAGTGGAGCGGGACGGCGATGCCGTGGTCGAACTTCCACTCCTCGGCGTAGGCCACGTCGACGGTCTGCATGACTTCGGTGATCAGGCGTTTGGACAGATCCTTGTCGCCCGGAGCCCGGAACGGCTCGATGCCGAGCCAGCCTGGATCCTCGATCGGTCCGTCATAGAAGTCGGCCATACCCATGGCGAAGGCCGGCATGTTGTCCATGAAGAAGTTGGCGAAGTGCTCTGCTGCGATGACGATCAGCGCCTCGGCACCGGAATCCACGATCGTCGCTCGCATGTCGCGATAGGCATCGTAGAACGCATCCCGCACCTCGGGGTCGGCCTGATCGGCCCGCCCGGTGATGCCAGGAGCATGGCTGCAAACCCCGGCGTAGACGAGTGGCATGGCTAGTCGACTCCTTCCTGGTCGGCTGTGGTGTCCGGCGGGTCGGTCGGCGGTCGCACCGTACGGTGGCCGAGCCGAGAGGCGTGGGCGTCGGTTCCCTCATAACCGGTCATGGCGTACACGCCCTCACGCACCGGACCATGTTCGGCCACCCCGTCGCGCATGCGCTGCAGGTAGTCGGCCCACTCGATGTGGTGGAGGGCGGCAAAATGCATGAGGATCTGCCCGTTGACCCCCAAGTGGAAGAGGAGGCCGATGTCGGGTTTGACGAGTGCTTCGATCTCCTCGTCGGTCAGCTCGTAGGACTCGAGCACGGCCCGCCGGTCGGCTCGATACCGCTCCTGCAGTTCCGGCTCACGGTTGAGCTGGTAGAGAAACTTCTGCACGTAGTAGAGGCTCATGGTCGGGTGGGTCTCGGCTCAGCCGTCGGCCAGGTCCGGTACGGCGTGGGTGCCGAGGGCGATGGCGATGTTCTTGGTCTCCATGTAGAAGTCGAAGCTCCAGTCTCCCCCATCGCGCCCGATTCCCGATGCCTTGGTTCCACCGAAGGGGGTGGGCAGGTGGCGGACGTTCTGGGAGTTGACCCATACCATGCCGGCCTCGAGGGCTTGAGCCACCCGGTGGGCCCGACCCACATCGGAGGTCCACAGGTAACCGGCGAGGCCGTAGTCGATGTCGTTGGCCTGTTGGACGGCGTCGGCCTCGTCGACAAACGGAATTGCGGTCAGGACCGGACCGAAGATCTCCTCCTGGGCGATGCGCATCGAGTTGCGGGCGTTGACGAAGAGCTGGGGCACCACCCAGTTTCCCCCGGGCGGAGCTTCCTCGAAAGGAGTGCCGTCGATGACGGTGACCCCCTCGGAGCGGGCCAGGTCCGCGTAGGAGCAGACTTTGTCGCGGTGCCGAGGATGGACGAGCGGCCCGATGACGGCGTTGGGATCCAGCGGATGACCGACCGGTATGCGAGCAAGCTTGTCGGCCAGACGTTCGGTGAACTGCTCATAGATCGTGTCGTGGATCAGAACTCGACTGGAGCTGGTGCAGCGTTCGCCGTTGAGGCTGTAGATCATGAACGTGACGGCGTTGAGGGCTCGTTCGAGGTCGGCATCGTCGAACACGATCACCGGGTTCTTCCCGCCGAGCTCGAAGTGCACCCGCTTGAGGGTCGGTGCACCCTGGGCCTGGATACGCGATCCGGTGGCCGATTCGCCGACGAAGGCGATGGCTTTGATCGCCCGGTGTTCGGTCAGGCTCTTTCCGGCGGACTCGCCGAGGCCGTGCACGACGTTGAGCACGCCGGAGGGCAATCCCGCTTCGAGCGCAATCTCCGCAAGCAGGTGAGCGGTCAGCGGACTCCATTCGGCCGGCTTGTGCACGACGGTGCAACCGGCGGCGAGTGCCGGCGCGATCTTCCACGTGCTCAACATGAACGGTGTGTTCCACGGGGTGATGACACCGACCGGACCGATCGGGTGCCGGGTCGTGTAATTCACGTGATCGGCCGTCGGCAGCGAGAGCCCGTCGGCTGCGGACGGAGCTCGATCGGCGAAGAAGCGGAAGTTGGCGGCCCCACGGATCGCGGCGGCCGACATGAATCGCATGGTCTGGCCGGTGTCGACGCACTCGGTAACGGCGATCTCGTGCGCCCGTTCGGTGATCAGATCGGCGACGGCGTGAAGGATTCGCTTGCGTTCGGTGCCAGGTGTCAGCGACCACTCCTCGAAGGCCGCAGCGGCTGCTGTCGCCGCGGCGTCGACGTCGGCGGCGTCGCCTGCGCTGACCGTGCCGAGAAGGGCGCCGTCGATCGGCGAGTGGTTTTCGAACGATTCGCCGGAAGCGGCCGAGATCGGTTTGCCGCCGATGAGGTGAGGGAGCGTCCGGTCGGCGAACCGGGCGAGGTAGGTCGCGGCTGCGGCCTGGTTCTCCTCGAACGTATGTCTTGTGGTCTCGGCCATCAGTAGATATTTAACATGTTCAGGACTTTGTGTAAAGTGATCTCATGATCGTGTGGCAGGCTCCGGCATGATGCGACCGTTCGAGCAATCGCTGCCCATGGCGTTGCTCCGGGCCAGGGAGGCCGCCATGCGCCGCTTTCGGCCCCTGCTGGCGGCGCACGATCTCACCGAGCAGCAGTGGCGGGTGTTGCGAGCCCTGACGGCGACCGACGAGCCGGTCGAGCCGACGGTGCTGGCAGAACGGACCTTCCTCCTGGCCCCCAGCCTGTCACGAATCCTGTCGAATCTGGAGGGTCGCGGCCTCATCGACCGGTCGGTCGCCGCGCACGATCAGCGTCGTTCGTTGATCGAGCTGAGCGCCGACGGTCGATCCCTGGTCGGGACCATCGCCCCATCATCGGAGGCGGCGTATACGCGGATCGAGCAGCGGTTCGGAACCGGCCGCCTGCAGCACCTGATCGACGAACTCCACGATCTCGCCGAACTCGACCTCGGAGAACCGACATGAGCAACACTGCCACGACCGCCCTGTCCGACGACGAGGTTCGGGCCGAGGCCCTCCTCCTCGACGAGGCCGAGCGCACTGCCACCCAGATCCGCCAGACGACCGCCGTGCATCCGAGGGCCACGATCGCCGACGCCTACCGCATCCAGGCGGCGTGGTTCGAGATCAGGCTTGCCCGGGGCGAGCGGCTCGTCGGCCACAAGATCGGGTTGACGTCTCGAGCCATGCAGGCGGCGATGAACATCGGCACACCAGATTCCGGCTTCCTGACCGACGCAATGGTGTTCGCCGCAGGCAGCCGACTTGCGGCGACTCGATTCTGTGATCCGAAGCTGGAGATCGAACTGGCCTTTCGCCTGGCCGAGGATCTGGCCGGAGCGGACCTGACCGTCGACGACGTGCTCGACGCCACCGCCGAGGTCATCCCGGCAGTCGAGCTCATCGCCGCTCGATCGTACCGTCGGGACCCCGAGACGGGGCGGGCCCGAACCGTGGTCGACACGATTGCCGACAACGCCGCCGATGCCGGTATCGTC
>JBFHEP010000136.1:0-10675 GCA_041584095.1 Acidimicrobiales bacterium
CCTCGAGGAGTACCCACGCTCGCGAAACGATCCGGTCGATAGCCGGCCGTTCTCCGTCGAACACCAACGACTCGATCCGGTGGAACTCGGCATCGGACGTGCCGGGGACGGCCAGGTCGGCCTCGCCGGTTATCGACAGCACCAATCGACGAATCCCGAACCACCGCTGCATCGGGCTGCTCGTGCTGCGAACACCCTGCACCCGGGCGAGGTTGGCGGCCAGGCTGGTCCGGTTGAAGAGCCCGGCGTCACGGCGCAGGCTTTCGCCGGCCGCCGATGTGCTCAGGGTCAAGGTCAACTCCCAGTTGGTCATGACCGCGCGCACCACCTGCAACGCCCACCCGGCCAGAGTCACCACGACGATGAACGAAACAGCCGATGCCACCAGAACCGGTACCGACACCTCGGGCCCGCCGTTCTGCCCCACCTCTTCGACCCGTTGGGCGAGTTGGTCGAGGAGGGGGAAATCGAGGAGTTCGCGCAGCTCGTCGAGGGCGGCGATCAGCGGGACGATGAAGACGAGCCCGGCCCACGGCCAGCTGCTGAGCCCGATCTTGACCAGATCGGCGACGGACCGGCGGGCGATCACCTCGGTGCGGACATCGGCGTCGAAGCCGCTGCCGGGCGGGGGCGGTGCGCCGGTTCGGGGACCGGTCGGCGGCGGAGCGGGCGGAACGACCGATGGTCCGGCCGGGCCGACCCCCGCAGCCGCAAGCGCACCGCTGGATCGATGTTCACTCACAACCTGGCGAAGTGCCTCTGCCCGGCGGCGCTCCAACGCGTCGAACTTGAACTCGGTGACGGTCGAGCCCGCCGTGTCGACGGCCACCTTCGTCAGGTTCAGGATCTGATGAAGCAGCCCCTGCTCCAAACTGACCGTCTGCACTCTGTTCAACGGGATGGCCAGCTTCTCCTCCGAGAACACGCCACGGGTGACCCGGAGCTCGCCGTCGGTGACCACGAACACAAATCGCCACCAGCTCAGCACACCCATCACCGCCAGCGCAATCGCTGCCAGTGCCACAAAGGCCGCGCCTGAAACCGGCAGTCGCCCCGACGTCACGACGGCGCCGATCACAATCAGGTTGACCACGCTGATCTGGCGTAGGAAGCGCCAGGCGAGGAATATCACAGCGAGGGGCGACTGACGCGACGGTTCGGCCAGCAGCCGTTCGGACTCAGTCACCGGGTGGGGCCCAGGGCTGCTCGACGGGAGGCGAATCGGCGGGCCGGCGGGACGAGGTGTCGTCGGGCGCGGGAGCCGTGGATCGCCCCGGGGCCGGAGGAGTGAAGAGGGCCGGGTCGGTCGGGTCTGGTCGGCCGGGGTCGTCCATCCCCGCCCTGGACGCCACGAGTTCCTTGAGGCGATTGGCGTCGGTGGCGGTGAGACCGCTGATACCGATGACCCCGCCGGCCGAACGCAACTGGAGTGTGGCCAGCCCGTACACGCGCTCGATCGGACCCCGATCGACGCCGACGTGCTGGACCCGGTTGTAGGGGATGGTCGAAGTCGTGCGCACGAGCACCCCCCGACGAAGTGTCAGATCGTGCTCGCGTACCAGATAGCCGAGGTGGCGGACCGACATCGTCTGCAGCACCGCCGCCAACCCGATCAGGCCCAACACGAACGCCGCGGCCACGAGCGGGACCCAAACCGGACCTTCGGCGGCAGCCATTGCCGCCGTGGCCAGAACCGCCAAAGTCACCACGATCGCGGCGAAAACGGCGTCGGCCACGTATTTCGAACGCAGATACGCCGGCGCCAATGGTTCGAACGAATCCGGAGGAAGTTCTGGAAGATCACCCACATCGATCCGACTGTTAAAGAAGTCCTCCGTCATAACCGTTCATTTTACTTGAGGCCACATATTCGCATGATGCGCCCGCCACTCGCCATAGCACTCGATTCCGCTGAACCAATGAGTCCCCGATTTTGCCGACCAGTCGAGAAAGGTTGGGCGATCCCATCATGCCTTCACTGCTTGAAACCGTGACATCCCTGCTCCGCCAGGGTGACAACCTGGAGAAGCTCGGCGAGTTGCTGGGCACGGACGTCGATCGGGCCTCGGCCCTCGTCGACCTGGCCACACCGGTGGTCATCACCGGACTGGCCGACCGGGCCTTCGCACCCGGAGGTACCGACATCGTCGTCAGGCTCCTCGACGGCGTCGACCCGACGATCGTGGACAACCCACTGGTGTTCGTCGAGCGAGGGGACGCGACGATCGGCGAGGGTCTACTTCTTTCCATCTTCACCGATGAACACGCCTCTCTGACGACGGCACTGGCCGAGCAGGGGGACGTTTCGGAGCCGGTGATCACCCGACTGCTCGCGGGCATCCTGGCCCTGGCGATCGGTGTGCTCGGACGACGCCGAGCCGTCAGCGGGGTCGACGACGCGGGGGTGCTGACGCTGCTGTCGGCCGAGAAATCGGGACTGCCCTCCGGTCATTCGCCAGCGACCGCCGGTGTCGACGACGGCGCCAATCGCAATCGGATACCGGCCATGGCCGGTGCCGCCGTGTTGCTGGACGGTGTTGCCGGGTCGAGCGGGCCGATCGAAACGGACCGGCCAACGACGGGTCCGACCGATCACGGCACCGGAACCGATGGCGAAACGACCTCAACCGCGACGGCCTCCCTCGAGACCGAGGGAGCGCTGCCCACCTCCGGCGACGGCGATGAGCCGACCAATCGCTCGACAGACGACGGCCGGACTCCGGTTGCGTCGACCGATCGCGATGGACGCAGTCCGCTGGTGTTGATCGTGAGCGGCCTGACCGCCGTCGTCCTGCTGGCCTGGGCGCTCAGCCAGTTCAGCGGTAGCGGGCCGGAAACCGCCGAGGCCGGCAGCGGTGAGAGCACCGTCGACCAGCCGGACGGCGACACCAACGGCGACGCTGCGGTCTACTCCGGCGGAGAGACACCACCAGCAGCCGATCAGCCAGGTGACGCCGACGGCGACGGCGACACCGACGTCGAGCCATCGGCCGACGACGACACCGCCGAGTCGGACGACGTGGCCACGGATCCGGTCACGATCAACGAGGAACTCAGCCTCGATCCCATCACCTTCGAGGTGCGATCGGCGACGATCACCCCGGACGGTCTGGCCGTCCTCGACGTGGCGGCCGAGTTCCTGAAGGCCGATCCAGAACTGACGATCGAGATCGCCGGCCACACGGACTCCGACGGCGACGCAGCCGACAACATGCGCCTCAGCCAGGACCGGGCCAACGAGGTCAAGGCCTACCTCGAGTCCCTGGGAATCGACGGGGCCAGGATGACGCCCATCGGCTACGGCGAAGACGACCCTGTCGCATCCAACGACACCGACGCAGGCAAGGCACAGAACCGACGCATCGAGTTCGTCATCCAGTAGCCACGGCGGCGCCGTCGACCCGGGGATCGTCGCTTGCACGAGCCGCGGTTCTGATCTAGATTCGCCGGTGATTGAAGCTCTCAACCCGGCATCACGTTCAGGAGTGTCGGCCCCCGGTAGCCGACACTCGAAGCAAGGCGCTCCGCGCCCAAGCCCTGGACCCGTCTGCATGACGACGTTCGATCCCGGCTGCGTCTCCGCCGTGGTCTTCGATATCGGCGGGGTCTTCACCTACCCGTCCTTCCACCCGGTGCGCGATCAACTGACCGCCTGGGGCATCGACCATCCCGACGACGAGCCCTTCCTTCAGGCGCACCACGCCGGTGTCCATGCCCTGACACTCGCCCGTCGCGACCTGGGCGTCAGCGGCCACTCCGAGGATTATTGGTACACCTACGACCACGCCTACGGGGCGAAACTCGGTGTTGGCGAGGACCGCATGGCCGAGTTGCGGCCGTCGATCCGGACCGGCTGGGACTGGGTGCACCTCGACAACGTGAGCGCGTTCACCCGGCTGGTGCAATCGGGGTTGCCGGCGGCCTTGGTCAGCAACAACGACGGCACGGCGGTCGACAAGATGCGGGATCTCGGTGTCTGCCAGGTCGGGCCGGGCCCCCTGTCATCGGTGGCGGCCATCGTCGACAGCGCGGTCGTCGGCATCCTGAAACCCGATCCGGCCATCTTCACGCCGGCCCTCGAGGCTCTCGACGTCGAACCCGACAGGGCGCTGTACGTCGGCGACACCGTCTACGCCGATGTCGACGGAGCGCTGGCGGCCGGTATGCAGGTCGTGCAGCTCGATCCCTTCGACGACCACGCCGGGTTCGAACACACCCGCCTGCCCGACGTGGCCGCGGTCGAGGCGGCGCTTCTTTCCGGATAGGCGGCGGGCCGGGTGCGGCGATCGATTCGTCGATCGGGTGGCTCCGGGGCGAAGATTCGGCAACACTGAGGGCGGCGGGTACGGCCTGGATTTGTCGAATCGTCAGCAGGAGGCGAGATCCCCATGACCTCTCATCACAAGCCCTCGACCGGTCGAGCCCCGCGCTGGATCGTCGGCCTCATCATGGCCCCGGTGTTATTGTTGGCCATGGTTGCTCCGGCCGGCGGGGCGGTCGCCAAGAGCCGACCCGACAACAGCGCCGCTCCCCCCACGGTTCGATTCGCTACGTTCAACGCATCGCTCAACCGCACGTTCGAGGGCGAACTGGTCGACAACCTCTCGGCACCGTACGACGGTACCGATCCCACAACATCGGTCGTGGCCCGGCGCCGCTGGCAGGCGGCCAACGTCGCCGAGGTCATTCAGCGGACCCGTCCCGAGGTGCTGCTGATCAACGAGTTCGACTACGACGCCGCCGGTGCGGCGATCGCAGGATTCCAGGAGAACTATCTCGGCGTCCCGCAGAACGGTGCACAGCCGATCGACTATCCGTACGTGTTCAATGCACCGTCGAACACCGGCGTGCCGTCGGGTGTCGATCTCGACAACTCGGGTTCCGTCGGTGGACCCAACGACGCCTACGGGTTCGGGTTCTACCCGGGTCAGTTCGGCATGGTGGTCCTGTCGATGTACCCAATCGACCACGACGGCGCCCGCACCTTCCAGAACTTCCTGTGGAAGGACATGCCCGGCAACCTGATTCCGACCGAATTCTACTCCGATGATGCGATCGACGTGTTCCGGCTCTCGTCGAAGTCGCACTGGGATGTACCGATCGAGATCGGGCGCACGACCGTCCATTTCCTGACCAGCCATCCGACACCGCCGGTGTTCGACGGTCCGGAGGATCGCAACGGCAGGCGCAACCACGACGAGATCCGGTTCTGGGCCGACTACGTCCATCCGGCCCGCAGCGGCTACATCTACGATGACGAAGGGGCCTTCGGCGGTCTGCCCGGCAACGCCCGGTTCGTGATAGCCGGCGATCAGAACGCCGACCCGCTCGACGGCGATTCGGTTGCCGGCGCCATCGACCAGCTCCTGAAGCACCCGAAGATCGCCGACCCCGAGCCGACCAGCCTCGGTGGTACCGAGGCCGCCGCTCAGGGACGAGCGAACGACGGTCATCTGGGCGATCCGGCGCTCGACACCGCCGATTTCGCCGATGGCGCCCCCGGCAATCTTCGGGTCGACTACCTGCTGCCGTCGAAGCGGATGCAGGTGGCCGACACCGCAGTGTTCTGGCCGCCGCTCGACAACGACCTGTCCCGCCTGACCGGTGTGTTCGACTTCGGCCAGTTCCTGCAGGACGGCATCGGTTTCCCGACCTCGGACCACCGCATGGTCTGGGCCGACGTGGTCGTCCACTAGCGCCGAGCGCATCAAAACCCGGCATCAAGGAGCTACGCGCGATTGCGGACGGAAACGCGCGTCTTCGCGCGTAACTCCTGCGACCGCACCGGCCCATTCGATTCCCGGTTTTGTTCCCGCGGTCGTCCGACAACAGACTCCGGAAGCTTTTTCTCCGGCGATCGACGATTCGGGAATCCTTCCGGGAACGGCATGACCTTCACTGGCGTCCATGGCCATCACGGACCGGCAGACAGTGCCCACAGCCATCGGGTGGTGGCTCGACCTCGAGCCGCTCGACCACCGTCTACCCGATTCATGGTTGAGCTGGGCCGAATCGCCCGGGGGCGGTCGGGTACTCGCCCGATGGGTCGCCGGCGACGGCCGGCTCTCCGGTTGGCGCCCCGCCGAACTGGCCAACCCGACGTCCGGCCCTCGTACCGATGTGATGCAGGCAACCCTCGTCTCGCTGGCCCAGCAGGGCTCGGCGGAGGCGGGGATCACACTGCTGGTCCAGCTCCGGCCCGGTCTGGTGCGGTTGGCCCGGTCGGCCTGCGGGTGGGAGTGGATCCCGAACGACGACGTCTCCGACGAGGTACAGGCCACGTTCTTCGAGGTGCTGTATCGTCACGATCTCGAACGACGTCCGAATCGCATCGCTGCGAACCTCCTCCTCGACACCCGCCAGAAGTTGTGGCGGCGGGTTCCCCGGTCGGGACCGCCGACGGTCAGTCTCGCCACATCTGCGAGCGTCGGGCTTGGTTTTGATTGGTCCGAGGCCGTCGCCGCCCGCAGCGGCGAACCGCCCTGGGTGGCCAACATCGAACTGTGGCTCCACCTGCAGGACGGTGTCAACGGCCTTCCCGGCAGCGATGCGTCCAAGAGGCTGACCGCCACGATGGCCTACCGTGCCTGGATCGAAGACGAATCGACGTCCGCCATCGCCGCCGATCTGGGCGTCGCACCCCAGACGGTGGCGACCCGCCTCTACCGGCTACGGCGGATCCTGCGAGCCGCCTGGTGACCTGAAGACCAGCTCTTCAGCACCCTGTCAGGAGCCGGTGGCGGGAAGGACCAGCGACGGGTCGGCGCCACTGTCCAGATCCGTCGGCCCGTCGTTGGCCAGCCGCCACAACGCGGCGGCGCCGATCATGGCCGCGTTGTCGGTGCAGAACGCCCGATCCGGGATCAGTGTGGCGAAGCCCACCTTGGCCGCCTCGGCGGCGAACCGCTCCCGAAGCCGCGAATTGGCGGCCACTCCCCCACCGAGACACAACGTGCGGGCTCCGACCTCTCGCCCCGCCCGAATCGCCTTCGTCACCAAGACGTCGACCACGGCCTCCTGGAACGAGGCGGCCACGTCGGCGTCGGAGACGTCCGGATGGCGGCGGACGAAGTTGACCACCGCCGTCTTCATCCCGCTGAAGGAGAAGTCGAGGCCCTCGTCGATGATGCCCCGGGGGAAGGCGATCGCCTCCCGATCCCCCTCCCTCGCCAAGCGGTCGATGATCGGACCGCCCGGGTAGCCGAGCCCGAGGTATCGGGCAACTTTGTCGAAGGCCTCGCCCGCCGCATCGTCGATCGTCGTTCCCAGATACCGGTACTGCCCGGGTCTGCGGACCTCGACGAGCATCGTGTGCCCGCCCGACACCAGCAACACCACCATCGGCAATTCGAGATCCGGTCGTTCGAGGAAGGTGGCGAACAGGTGGCCCTCCATGTGGTTGACCGCGACGTAGGGGACGTCCCACGCCATGGCCAGCGCCTTGGCGGCGCTGACACCGATCAGGAGCGCACCGATCAAACCCGGTCCGCAGGTGGCTGCGACGGCGTCGATCTCCGACCGGTCGACCCCGGCCTCGTCCAGCGCCCGAACGGTCACCGCCTCCAGCGTTTCGAGATGGGCTCGACTGGCCACCTCGGGAACAACGCCGCCGAAGCCCGCGTGCAACTCGATCTGGCTCGACACGATGTTCGACAACACCTCGATCGGAGCGAGCGGGCCGGGGGCGGCCGGACCGGGAGCTGCGGTGTCCCGAACAACGGCGACCGCCGTCTCGTCGCAGCTGGTCTCGATGGCCAGCAGAACGGTCATGATCGACCTCCCGTGGAGTGGCGGCGCCACATGATCACCGCGTCGGTGCCGTCGCGGTAATAGCGGCGACGGCGACCCGCTCGCCGGAACCCGAACGAGGAGTACAGGGCGATGGCCGACCGATTCGTCGATCGGACCTCCAGGGTGGTGGCCACAGCGCCCCGATCCCACCCCGCCTGGAGTACCCGCGTCAGGAGCTCCCGCCCGACACCCTGGCGCCGGTCATCGGGGTGGACGGCGATGTTGAGGATGTGGGCCTCGTCGGCCACAACCATCGTCCCGGCGAATCCGATCACCGATCCGGTTGACCCACGTTCGGCCACCAGCCAATGGTTGGCGTCAGCGGGAAGATCGAGCTCCCGGGCGAGCAGCGATCGGGTCCAGGGTTCGGGGCCGGCCATCGATTCGATGCGCGTGACGTCGTCGAGATCCAGGGCGGTCATCAGACGGCAGCGGTAGGGTTCGAGATCGGTCGAGACGGTCATGAGGTCACACGCGGGGCCTGGTCTTGACGTTGGGGTTCACGTCGGGATCCCGGAGGTACAGCGGCTCGATGGCCGAGGGCGCAACCGCCGGCCGATCGGCGGCCATCGTCAACATGACGGCGGCGTCGACCTCGATGCCGGTCAGGAGCCGGGCACCGGCGACACCGGCCGCCGCATAGTCGCAGCGATACCGATCGAGACCGTCACCGACCACGATCCCTTGGGCCACGGCGGCGAGTTCGACCGCCGGCCCGACAGCGGGTTCACCCAACGCCACGAGGTCGCTCCCGAAGCGCTGCTGGAAAACCTCGTTGCGGCGGGCGTCGATCACGGCCGTGATGGTCGTCGGCGCCGGCCGGTTCCCGCCGTCCTCCTCGGTCGCAAGCGAGTGCGCCACCGCGGCCAGCACCTCGAGGCTCGTCACGCCGACAACCGGCACCTCCAGGGCAAACCCCAGCGTCTTGATCGTGGCCAAGCCGACCCGCAGGCCGGTGAATCGGCCGGGGCCCCGGTCGACGATCAACAGCTCCAGGTCGCCAAGTGTGACGCCACCGTCGGCCAAGAGCTTCTGGATGAGCGGGCTGACCTCCTCCGCATGGCGACGATCGGTGGTCAAGGTGACGGCCGCCAGGGGATCACCGGCGCCGACCCGACCGACGGCGGCGCTCATGACGCCGGTCGACGACGAGAGCGTCAGGGCCAGTGAGCCGATCCTGGAGGCGTTCATGACCCGATCCTGGCGGCGAAGGTGCGCAATCGATCGGTCCACGACCGGCCGTTGGCGGTGAACTCGATGATCCGGTCGGTGTCGAGGTGGTCGTCGACCGGCTCGGGATAGCGCAACGCCACGACCAGGTGATCGGACGGAAGCACTGGACGGATCCGTTCTCCCCACTCGATGACCGTCACCCCGGATTCGAGAAGATCAGGCAGGTCGAGGTCGAGGGTCTCGGTCACCGAGTCGAGGCGATAGACGTCGAGGTGGTGCAACAACAGCCGCCCCTCGTATCGGTTGGCCAGCGTGAAGGTCGGGCTCGTGATGCGTTGCTCGACGCCGAGGCCCGCACCCAGGCCCTGCGTGAATCGAGTCTTGCCCGCGCCCAGGTCGCCGTCGAGGATCAACAAGTCACCGACCTCGACCAGATCGGCCAGGGCGGCGGCGAGCTCTGCGGTTCGATCCGGGCCGTCACTGGGCACCTCGATCGAAGCGGTCACATCGGTTCGGGACACCCCTACAGGGTAGTGGGGCCCGCCGAACGCACCGCCCGTATCACGGCAGCCTGGGCCAACGCCCGGAGCCACATCAGGTCGACATCGACTTCCAGTTCGCCTGTAGCCGCGGCCACAAGGGCATCACCGTCGACCCCGGTGTGGGCCGGCAGCAGCGAGCGAGCCAGACCGTCGTGCCCGCTCTGGGCCAGCAGTAGACAGTCGGCCTTGCCGAGCCGGGCATTGGTCACAATGACACCGATGGTGGTGTTGGTGCGCTCGGTCAGGCCGGTGGTGGCGTCGCCAGCGCCGTCGTCGGTGGCGTCGTCAGTGCCGCCGGCGGACTCGAAGGCCGGTGGCAGCGGCGGACCGGGATCGTCGCCGAGTGATCCGTCGTCGATGAAACCGAAGGCGTTCACGGCGATGATGGCCGCCACCACGAGTCGAGATCCGTCGGGTTGGCCGTCGATCGAGTCGGCCATCGGTTCAACGATGGTGGCCACTCCGAGCCCGCTGTCGATGGCGCTGCCACCCCACTTCCCCACGGTGGCGCCGGAACCGGCGCCGATTGGGCCGCCGGCGATCGACCGGTCGATCGAGGCCAACGCCTCCCGACAGGCCAGGCGTCCCTCATCCGGTCCAGGTCGAGCCGTCGGGTCGCCGACTCCGAGATCGTAGAGCGACATGCCGACCACGATCGGAACCCGACCGAACCGGGTGGGAAACCCCCGATCAATCCGCTCCAACTCCGACATCGCCCCATCGGCGGCCGACAGCCCGAATGCCGATCCGCCGGAGAGAACGACGGCATCGACGGTCTCCACCGTCCGGCTCGGATCGAGGAGGGCGAACTCCCGGGTCGCCGGTGCACCGCCCCGAATCTCACCCGAGGCGACGGTTCCATCCGGGAACACGACCACCGTGACGCCGGTACGGGCCTCGCTGTCGGTCCAGTGGCCCACGCCGAGTCCACCGATCGTCTCAGTCACGTCTCAAGTATGCCGGGCCAGAGCGGCGCGAGCCGGCTGCGCGGTAAGCGTCGGTCTGGCCGGCTGCGCGGCCGGGGTCGGTGTGGCCCGCAGTCGATCGACGACGGCGTCGAAACGATCGTCGTAGACCCTGGCGATCGTCGACCAATCGAAACGCCGCATGCTCTGGGCCAGACCGAGCGTCGCCGACCGGAGCTGGTCGATGCGGGCCACGGCATCGAC
>JBFHEP010000137.1:0-10603 GCA_041584095.1 Acidimicrobiales bacterium
AAACGGTGTAGAAGCCGTCCCCGCTCTCGCTCCAGTCCTGCCGTCGGGCCGCCATGATTTCACGCCGCTCCTCGGGAGTCAGGGGCTCGTCGGCCGCCCACGGCATGAACGGTCGCAACTCGACCAGCGAGTTGACGACGGCGGTCGACAGCTCGTCGGCCCAGGCCGGATCCCAGATTCGCAGCTCCAATCGGGGACCGACGACTTTCTCGGGCAGCCGTTCGACGAGCGCACCCTCGTGACGGGTCATGAGGCCATTGTGACCGAGATGATGTGGGTTCTGCCGCCAATTCCATCCGGAGGTCCTTCGACGACTCCGGTAGAAACGGTGCGGCCCGGCGCTACCGTCGAATGCGTGAGCCGACTCCTCGATCTGCTCGGTTACGGTTCGACGGACCGGCTGGTGATCCTCGCCTGCCACGGCCTCGGATCGTCGAACGCCGCCAACCACGCCATCCACGACGGCCTTCGGCACGGCGTCGCCACCTCCGCCGGTTTGCAGATTCCGTGCCCGTGGTCGAGAGCCGCGGCCGCCCGGCACCACGGGGAAGACGTTGGCCTTTCGCTCACGTTTCTCGCCGAACACGATCTCTACCGGTGGGGACCGATCACCAATGCACCATCGCTGCTCGACGGCGACGGAGGCTTCCCCCGGACCGCCACCGACCTGGGCGAACACGCCGACGTGGAGGAGGTGCGTCGGGAAGGTCGGGCTCAGATCGAGCGCGCGATCCTCTGGGGCTTCGATCTCACCCACCTGAGCTCGCATCTCCAGGCGCTCTGCCTGCGCCCGGAGCTCTTCGACGTCTACCTGGAGCTGGCCGTCGAGTTCCGCCTGCCGATCGGCCTGCCCCGCTCGGATCTCGACCTGGGCTATCCGGCTCACGAGCTGGCGGCCGAGGAGAACATCCTCACCCCCGATCATGTCGTCGCCGCACCGTGGGGTCAAGAGGCTCGTCCCGTACTCGACGATGCCCTTCGCGACCTGCAACCGGGGGTGACGGAGTTGCAGGTCAGGCCGGCCATCGACACCCCGGAGATCCGATCCCTGTCCCCCGATTGGACTGCCTACGTCAGCGACGCCCACCTGGTCAGCAGCGACTGGACCTTCCGATCGGCGTTCGGGCGATCAGGAGCGATCCCCATCGGTTACCGAGCGCTACGCGACGCCCAGCGAAAACTCTGACCGGCCGGTTCCAAGGCCCGCGCCAGGCGGATCAGGCCAGCGACTGCAGGGCACCGGATTCGACGAGTTCCACGAACGACAGCCACGGACCGGACGAACCAACCGGCTTGACGTCACCGCGGATGTAGGCCTTGGCGATCGACTCCTCCCCGGAGAGGTAGGCCCGCAGTTGATCGTCGGACATCGGGATCGACACGTCGATGTCATCAGCCTCGGCGCCGGATGGACCGATCACCCGACCCTCGACCATCGCGACCACCGCACGCCGGTTTTTTCCGATCGTGAGCTCGATGATCCCCGATCGTTCGCCGACCTGATCATCCGTCGCGGCAGCCGACGCCGCCACGAGCGCCTCCACCCACTCCTCGGTCAGCGCATCCATCAACCCGCCTCCGGCCTGCCGTCGGTCCCCGTATCGTTTCCGCCGATACCGGCCAGCAGATCGTCCTCGGGCACGGCGGAGTGGACGAGGGACCGGGCGAGGATGTAGTCCTCGTACGGGTAGGCGGCCACCGCCTCATCGTCGGGCAGGCCGAACCAGAAGGACTCCTCCGGGTCGACCTGGGTCTCGTGTGCCAGAAGCGCCTCACGCCGAGCGCCGTAGAATCCCGTGACGTCGATCCGGGTGGTGATTCGATGATCCCGATCCGGCCGCTCGGAGAACCACTCCTCCTTGAACGGCGATTCGAGCCCCAAACGACCGTAGAGCTCGTGATGGGCCACCATCCGGGCCCGGCTCCACATCGAGTAGTAGAGCTTCAGCGGCTGCCAAGGTTCACCGGCATCCGGATACCAGTCCGGATCATCGGCCCTCTCGAAGGCCAGCATCGAGATGTCGTGAACCCGCAGATGATCGGGATGTCGATACCCCTGCTGATCGTCGGAGTAGGTGATGATGACATGCGGCCGATGGCGCCGGATGAGTGCAACCAGCCGGCCGGTCGCCTCATCGACATCCGCCTGCCAGAAGCACTCGGCGTGCTCGTTGGCCTCGCTTCCCTCCATACCGGAGTCGCGGTAGCCCAACCAGTCGAGGCTGGAAAAGCCGATGGCCTTCACGGACCGCTCGAGCTCCGCCACCCGAACCGCGGCAAGGTTGGCATGCACCTCCGGCCGGTCCATGGCCTTGTTGAGCACCTCGCCCTCCTCGCCGCCGGTGCAACAGACGAGGAATGTCTCGTGTCCGGCCGCTGCGTATTTGGCGATGGTGGGCGCGCCTTTCGACGCCTCGTCATCGGGGTGCGCATGTACGCTCAGGATTCTCCCAATCGAGTTGTGGGCCATCTGGTCAACCTACCGCCTCGAGGCTGGAAGACACGGCCGCCGGTGCTCGACGCCTCGCCGCCCGGCCGGCACCAGCACCATATGAACCGCCGTACCGGCATTGACGGCTCTCTGCAGTGGTCGCTCGCTATGATCGACATCGGTGGCGCCGAGCGGTTCCAATGATTCCCCGGGGAACGACGACTCGCTCAGCGGCACCATTGCTTCGAAGTTCCCGTGTCTACCGTGTTCGTGAGGGGTCCGAGTATGAGCCAGTCCGCAGTATGGGCTCTGATCTGGCTGGCCGCAGCCGTCGCCTTCGGTATCGGCGAGATGCTGATGGCCGGATCGTTCTTCTTGCTCCCGTTCGCCGTCGGGGCCGTGCTTGCCGCGATCATTGCCGCCGTCGTTCCCGGCGTGCTGTGGAGTTGGCTGGCCTTCGTCATCGGTTCCGTCGCCGCCTTCGCCGCCATGCGCCCGTTCGCCCAGCGGCTCCAGGACAACGCCCCCGATGTCGCCGGTATCGGGGCCAATCGCCTGGTGGGGGCGATCGGCGTTGTGGTCTCACCCATTTCGGCCACGCCCGGGGTCGCCGGCATGGTCAAGGTCGGCACGGAGGAATGGCGGGCCGACACGCCGCCCGGCATCGCGCTGTCGGCCGGCACCAAGGTTCGGGTCCTCGAGGTGCTCGGCACCAGACTTCTCGTCGAGCCAACTCCGTTCGAAGATCTCGGCTGACCCAAGGAGGGTTTCATCAACCATGTTCGAACTCGCTTCACTGGCCATCATCCTGGTGGTGGCATTCATCCTGGTCTACGTCGCCCTCGGGGTCCGGATCGTTCACCCCTACCAGAAGGGCGTCGTCGAGCAGCTCGGCCGCTACAAGGAAACGGTCGACCCCGGCCTGCGTATCATCAAGCCGATCCTCGAGCGCATCCGGATGGTCGACATGCGGGAGCAGGTCATCGATGTGCCGCCCCAGGAGGTCATCACCCAGGACAACGTGGCGGTGTCGGTCGACGCCGTCATCTATTTCGAACCGACAGACCCGCAACGGCTCCTGTACAACGTGTCGAACTTCATTCTGGCCGTCACCAAGCTGGCCCAGACCAACCTGCGTAACGTGATCGGCGAGATGTCGCTCGACGAGGCGTTCACATCCCGGGAGCGGGTCAACGCCGCCCTCCGACAGATCCTCGACGATGCGACCGACAAGTGGGGCGTCCGAGTGGTTCGGGTGGAGATCCAGCGCATCGACCCACCACCCGACGTCATGAACGCCATGCACGAGCAGATGAAGGCCGAGCGGACCCGGCGGGCTGTGGTGACCCAGGCCGAGGGCACCCGCGAGGCCGCCATCACCCGAGCCGAAGGTGAGAAGCAGGCGGCCATCCTCTCCGCCGAGGGTGTTCGCCAGCGCGACATCCTCACCGCCGAGGGCGAGGCCCAGGCGGTTCGGACCAAGGCCGATGCGGAACAGTACCGGCAGGAGGTCGTGGCCCTCGGTGAGTCGGAGGCCATCCGCAACGTGTTCGGCGCCATCACCGACGCGGGCACCGATGACCGGGTCATCGCCATCAAGTACCTTGAGGCGCTGCAGGGCATCGCCGACGGGAGGGCCACGAAGATCTTCGTCCCGGCCGACATGAGTGCCACGCTCGGCACGCTCGGGGGTATCGCCGAGATGCTGCGAGACGGCGACTTCCCCCCGGCGGTACCGCACGAACCTCGCGATCCCACTCGCATCCGACCGCCGGCGCCGGTTGAGACCGCAGTCGTGCCGCCGACCGTCGCCGTTCCGCCGGTGGACATGTCGACGACGCAGATGGGGCCGCCTCCAGGCCGACCGGGCCCAACTCCGGCTCCGCAGCCGACGCAGTCGCCTCCACAGCCGAGCCGGCAGCCGTCTCCTCCTCCACCACCGGCGAGCGGCGACGACGGCGGACAGGTCACGCTCGGCGGTGAGCCGGCCATCAACAGCGTCGTCGACGAGCTGAACCAGATCTTCGGCCGCCCCCGCCGCAACGACGGGTAAAAGATCGCCATCCAACCCCGGATTCTGTGCGCCCCGGCCCCCGGTAACCCGGGCGGCGGACGCACAGATGGATCTCAGGGATTGATCGGTTCGAGCCGGTCCTCACCCTCTTCGCTCTCGACCAGGCGCCAACCGAACACCTCGGCCAGCGTCTCGGTACCCTCCTCGGGGCCCGAGGCCAGGATCGTGTCGTCGACCCGCAGAACCACATGGCGGCGTGGACGGTAGAGGTAGCGGCCGTCACGCTCGATGGCCAGTACGTTGAAGCCCGGTTCGATCGGCAGATCGAGTTCATCGAGAGATTTCTCGGCGGCCGGCGCGTCGGCGGCAACCGGCATGCGAACGACCACGTCGTCGGTGTCACCCAGCGCCACGTGAAGCACGGGGTGCAGGTCGCTCTGCCTCTCGACGAGCCAGACCATCTGCTGGGCCTGGTCGCCGAGGTCCTCGGCGGCCGCCGCCAGATGCAGCAGGCCCCGCAGCGGTTTCGGGTCGACGTCGTCTCGGGCCGCCCGCAAAACCCACAACTCGAGCCGGATCTTCATCTCGTCGAGCCGATCCTCGAGATGGCGAACCTCGGCCGCCAGGGAGCGGTCCCGGAACACGAGCGCCGAGTAGGCCAGACCGACCGCCACCTCGGACAGGTTCTTCATCTCGACGATCGTGTCGACGGCTCGATCGAGATCGGTCAACGTGGTCGCCTCCTCGACATGCGGTGGCGACCACGACGGCGCGCCGGCCAGCTCCCGGAGCCGGGTGATGCCGTCGGGAGATCCTCGCAGGAACAGAACATCGCCCGGGTTCAGGATGTCGTCGCCGCCGGGGTCGACCACCCACTGGCGGCCACGCCGGATGGCCATGACCCTCATGCCGGTGACGACGGGCAGCTCGAAGGAACTCAGCGTTCGGTTGGCGAAGTGGGACCCGGCATGGACCTCAACGCGGTGGGCGATCTCCTCGGCCTCCATCAAGTCGAGTACGAGCTGCCGGGGAATACCGAGCTGCCGGGTGATGATGTGGGCGATGTCGACCGCATCGTTGCCGATACTCTCGACGGCGCTGATCACCTGGAGGACCGCCGACATCGCCTCACCCTCCCTCGGGTTGCGGACCGCAATGATGCAAAGCGTGCGCATGGCGTGCACGAGATCGGTGATCTTCTGTTCCAGTTCCTCGACCTCGTCGGCCATGTCCGTGTCGTTGAAGAACAGGGCGGCGTAGGCCAGGTCGACCATCAGCTCGCTGGTGTCCTTCGCCTCGGCCAGCATCTCACGCAGGTTGCGGGCCTCCATCAGGTTGCCGATTCAATCACGTCGGTGTCTCTCCATTCACGGTGTCCCCGATGTTGTTCCAATAGTGTAGTGAGCGACCATGACAGGGTCCCGGTGAAGCGGCGTCACGCAATTCCCCAGATCAGCAGTGCCACGATCAGTGTGATCGATCCGACCACGTCGAGACTGGCGCTCACCAGGGGGATGCCATGGTTGTCAGGATCGAGTCCGAACCGCACCACGAGAAGCGTTCCGTAGTAGGCGACCACACACACGAAGGTGGTGGCCAGCAGCCCGCCGGTGACCGCGGCCGCCACGAGACTCACCAGGCCCGGCGACGTCCTCCCGACAACCACGCCGATCGTTCCGGCCAGCAACGCCAGCAGCGTGAAGATGGGCAGCGCCAGCCCGTACACGATACGGATGTCGCGTCGGGCCTCCCCCTGGGGGATTCGGGCCGGTTTGACCAAGCCGAGGTGGACTTTCGTCGACAGACGATTGGCCAGGATGCCGCCAAGCGCACCGCCGGTTGCGAGATAGCCGGGCAGCAGCACCACCAACACCGAGAACGTGAGGAACCGATCGATCGAGCGCTCGAGCACGATGCCGGCGAACAGACTCAACGTACCGGCCAGAAGCAGGACCGGGACCGACTCGACAACCACGCGGCGGGCGTCGATCAGGCGGCTCCGAAACAGCAACACGGCAGTGGCAAGTACGAGTATCACCAGGAAGAGCGCCAGCGACCGGGTGACCCATTGGCGGCGGATGAGTCCGGTGGCCAGCACCAGGGCGGGCAGCGTCACGAAGTCACCCGACGCGGACACCAGCGGAGCGGTCACGTTGTCGAGGTCCCAACCGAAGCGGGCCGAGGCCACCGCCAATCCGAGCGTGATGGCCAGCACGACGATCGATGCCAGCGCGCCCCCGACAACGGACACGACGACGAAGTCGGCCCAGCCGATCACGTCCACACCCCGCCCGGCCAACGCCAGTGCCACCACCTCCGCCACGGTCGCCACGCCGACGGCGGCCACGAGCGAAGACAGCAGCGCGCCGATCACGTTCTGACCGAGCAGCGACTCCGGCCGTCGACTCCAGAAGAACGTACCCGCCCGGATGGCCGTCGACAGGCGGCTCCCGAGCGGGCCGAACACGTTGCCCCGCAGGCCGATCGCCGCCGGAATGAACAGCAACAGGCCGGGGAATCGTTCGAGGGTGTCGGTGAAGGCGGCCAGGGTGAGTCCGGTGATGAGGCTGGTCGTGGCCGAAAGCGCCAGGGCACCGAGGCTCTGACTGGCGTCTCCGACCGCCGGTCCGAGCAGACCACCCAGTGGCCGCCACGCCAGGCGAGGGGCCGCCAGCAGTCGGCGACTCCGGGCCGGACGCTCCGAGGCCCCGACCCCTCCGGCGACCGGGGAGGTCGATTCGCGCCGGGACCGCCACCACAGGGCGGCTCGTTCCCATGCTCGAGGAGAGGCGGTCGACGACATGACGAACCAATGGTAACGATCGGCCGGCCCATCACCCGGGAGTCATCGAATACGGTGCGTCCCCCAAGTCGACCAGCGCCGTTGGTTGACAGGAGGCCGCCACCGGCAAGCCCGGTCGGGACGCTACGCTCCTTCACGTGCGAGACAGCGACGAACTCGGGATACGGCGCAGGATTCGCGGGGTGATCCGGCCGGTCATGCTGGTGCTGGCCGCCGTCGTTCTGCTCTTGTCGGCCTGCGCCGACGACGGTCGCGAGTTGGCCCAGCCCGCCGATTGGCAGACCACGACCACCCGGCCTCCCCCACCGACCTCCGCGCCCCCGTCGGAGACCAGCGTCTCCGGTGTCGAACTGTCGAGCCCCGATTTCGGGCCCGGAGAGGACATTCCCATGTCGGCCACCTGCGCCGGCGACAACGTCTTTCCCAACCTGACGTGGACCAGTGTTCCGGCCGGGACCGGCGAGCTGGCAATCACACTCAGCGATCAGACGGACGCCAACGAGCCCCTTCTCCTCTGGCTGATGGCCGGCATCCCGCCGGACCGGACGGGGCTCGATGCCGGTCTCCTCCCCGAAGGCGCCTTCGAGACGTTGAACGACTATGGCAATCCCGGTTACGGCACACCGTGCCTCGAAAGCTTTGAGAACGGCCGTCGCGATATCCAGTTCCGGCTCTATCTGCTGCCCGGCCCGTCGGGGCTTCAGGCGGGCGACCCCGGCAATGAAGCGTGGGACTCGCTGCGGGCAAAGGCCACCGAGACCGCGTCGCTGCTGGCACGGGTCGACTCCCAGAGCTGACTGCGTGTTCGAACCGACCGTGGCCTCGACCCGACCATGACGGCGAGTTCCGACCCGGAAGACGTTCCCATTCAGCCTGCCGCCACGGTGATGCTGGTCGACGACCGTCCCGACCTTCACGTGCTGTTGGTGCACCGAACGGCCAACGTGGTGTTTGCCCCCGACAATTGGGTCTTTCCCGGCGGCCGGGTCGACCCGGAGGACCACATCGACGACATCGAGGCGCTGATCACCGGCCTGAGCGACGCGGAGGCGTCCGACATTTTGGGCGTGGAGCGTGGAGGTTTGGCCTGGTGGTTGGCCGCCTGCCGGGAGACCCTCGAGGAGTCCGGGATCCTGCTGGCCGCCGATGCCGCCGGCGACGGGGACGGAATCGACGGCGCGACAATCGCCCGGTTGCGGGCCGAGCTGGCCGTTGACGAGTCGGTGTTCGGTGACCTGTTGCTTGCCGAGGGCATCGTGCTCGACGCCACCCTTGTCGAGGAGGTGGCCCGGTTCATCACCCCGCTCGGGCCTCCCCGCCGCTTCGACGCTCGATTCTTCATCGCCCAGGCTCCCCCCGGACAGGAGCCGAGCCACGATGAGGGTGAGATCGTGAACTGGGATTGGGTACGGCCCGGCGAGGCGTTGGAGCGCTGGGCCGACGGCGACATGATCATGATGTCACCCACCGTGCGAATGGTGGCGTGTCTGACCCGTTACCGCTCGGTGGAAGAGGCGATGGCAGTGGCCCGACGCCGCCTCGACTACCGGCGGGTCCGGGTCTCGGATCCGGCCGGCGAGTACCGGGTCCTCCTTCCGGGTGATCCCGGCTATGAGGAGGCCGACCTGGAGGTCGAGTCGGGATGGGTCCGGCTGTGGAACCCCGATCTCCGTTGACGCACCTGCGGTAGCCGTCCCGGCGGTAGCCGTCCCGTCACCGCACCGACGTTTTGGGCGAAGGCCGAAACTCGAGGCGTGACAGGACCGGCTGTAGCCGTCCCGTCACGCACCCTTGTAGTTCAGAATGGTCTCGAGACGATGCTCGATCTTCACCAGGTCCCGCTGATTGTCCATCACCTCGCCGATGTCCTTGTAGGCGTCGGGGTGCTCGTCGAGGAGCGCGTCGGCGTCGTCGTTCCAGGTGATCCCCGCCATCATGTCGTTGAGTGACTCCGCGGTGAGCTGACGGCGGGCGGCCCGTCGGGAAAGCCGTCGACCGGCACCGTGTGAGGCGGACCGATAGGAGTCGGGGTTACCCAGACCCGACACGATGAACGAACCGGTCGCCATCGATCCGGGGATGATCCCCCATCGACCCTTGGAGGCGTCGATGGCCCCCTTGCGGGTGACCCACAGCTCCAGTCCGCCGTGAACCTCGCACGACGCATAGTTGTGATGACACTGGATCGACCTGCCGCTGACGACACCGCCGGTGTGGCCGATCTTGTCTCCCATCACCTTCGTCAACACGTCGACGATGGCCTCCAGCATCCGAGCCCGATTCCCGAGGGCGTAGTCCTGGGCCCACAGCATGCCCTCGACATAGGCGTCGAACTCCGCGGTGCCCTGCACGAAGCACGCGAGGTCCGGATCCTCGAGCGGCGCCTCGAGCACCTTGGCCATGTTCTTGCGGGCCCGCCCGATGTGCTCCTGGGCGAAGATGTTGCCCGGACCGCGTGACCCGGAGTGCAGCACGATCCACACCTGATCGGTCTCGTCAACGGTCAGTTCCACGAAGTGGTTGCCGCCTCCGAGGGTCCCGAACTGCGCCGCCATCTTGCCGGCGTTGAACCGGTCGGACTCGACCTCGGGAGCGGTCCGGATCAGCCGATCGAGCGTCTTGGATCGAGCAGGGTGGCCGTGCGACCTGTCGTGTGACCCCGCCTTGGGCCTACCCCGCCGGGGCTGACCCGACGGTACGGCTCTGGCGATGGCACCGTGGATTCCGCTGAGATACGGGTCGATCTGCCCGCGGGTGAGCACGGTCTTCTGGGCCACCATGCCGCAGCCGATGTCGACCCCGACGGCGGCGGGGATGATCGAGTTGCGGGTTGCGACCACGGAGCCGACGGTCGCCCCGATACCGAGGTGGGCATCGGGCATGAGAGCCAACGGCTTGTGGACGAAGTCGAGCGAAGCGGTGCGGTGTGCCTGGGCCAGCGTCTGCGGGTCGAGTTCCGTGGCCCAGGACAGCACGTCGTCGTGCCGGATCGGCGCGGTGTTCCAGTTCGGTGCTGTGGTGTTCTCGGTCATGGGGTGTCGAGCCACTCCAGAGTCTGCTCGCTGCCGAGCGGTGATGCGGGACGTTCCCATCGTAGGTCGATGCCGTCGACGACGACGGGCGAATAAAGCCGCCGAGCCTGTCCCCACACCGTGTTCTCCACGTCTTCCTCCCAGTCGTCTTCGCGAGCGTCGGCGGCGTTGACCACGTCGGTATCGGGATCGGTCCGGGGGCCGCCCAGTGGCAACTGGGCGGTTCGGGCCGGCGACAAACGAGCCGTCGTTGCTCCTCCGCCGGCGAGGCGTTCCGCCCAACCATGGAGGGCGGCGGTGGCCAGGAGGTACCCGGTGGCGTG
>JBFHEP010000138.1:0-10590 GCA_041584095.1 Acidimicrobiales bacterium
CAGTGACCCTGACGCAGAGGTGCAAGCGCAAGAGCGCGTGTCAAAAGCTATGGCGATAGGCAAGGCCATGGGTAAGGAGGTGGGGGGCACTCTGCGCCGGATGCTGGACGAGATGCTCACACCTAAAGCGAACTGGAAAGAGGAGCTGTCCGACTGGTGTAAGAACGCCAGCCAAGATGACTACTCATTCGCTCGGGTTAACCGCCGGTTCGTATGGCAGGGCCTGAGAATGCCAGCCAAGTACAACCCCACCGGGTCGATCAAGGACCGTCCGGCGTGGCGTATGTTCCATCAGGCCGTGGAGGATGGCAAGCTCCTCCCGGGTATGCCGTTGATCGAGGCCACGTCGGGCAACACCGGTATCGGCCTCGCCCGTATCGCCCTCATCAACAAACACCCGATGACGATCTGCCTTCCGGCCAAGTCCACCGAGGAACGAAAGCAGTTGCTCCGGGCCTACGGTGCCGATCTCATCGAGGTCGACGGGGGTCCGAACGACGCCATCGCATACGCCCGTCACCTGGTCGACGAGGGCCACGGCTACATGTGCTACCAATACGGCAACCCGGCCAATCCGGCATCGCATGAGTTCGAGACTGCGCTGGAGATCCAGCGTGACTGGCCGCTCGAGGCACCACCCGACCATCTCTTCTGCGCCTATGGCACCGGTGGCACCCTCACCGGCAACAGTCGAGCCATGAAGCGCTTCCATCCCGCCATTCAGGTTCACTCGGTCGAGGAGTTCATGGACGATCCGATCGGGGGGATGCGCAGCCAGGAAGATCCGTTCCAGCCGCCCGTCGCCGATCTCTCGCTGGTCGACCGTCGCCATCAGGTCCGCAAGAAGACCGCCGAGGACATGGTGCTCATCACGATGAACACCGAGGGTCACTTCGTGGGCACCTCGTCGGGCGCCATCATCCACGCCGCCCTCGAGTACCTCGAAACTCACGGCGGCACGGCGGTGATCGTGCTGCCCGACGCCGGGTGGAAATACCTCTCCGGCAACCCCTGGGCCGAGGCAACCCAGCCCGCCGAAGCCGCCGAGCCGGTTCCCGCTCTCGCCGCTGCCGGCTGAGCTGCGACGTCCCGCGGTCGCCCGTCAACGAGAATCAGCCCTCCCCCGCGACCGGGTGGGCCCGATGCCCGAATCCATCTTCGCGTGATCTCCGAGCCACAGTTCGGATTCGGTCGGGCCGGGATGCGACGACGACAGTAGGATCGGGTATGCCGCCCACCCACCGTCCGACTGGAGGGATCATCGACGATGAACACCACAGCATTGGCTCGATCATGAGCAGTATCAGCCAACCGGTGATCGACATCGAGGACCTGCACAAGGCCTTCGGAGCGACCAAGGCGCTCGACGGCCTGAACCTGCGGGTCGAACCCGGTGAGGTGATGGGATTCCTCGGGCCGAACGGATCCGGAAAGTCCACGACCATGCGCGTCCTGATGGGCATCCTCCGTCGCGATGCCGGACATGTCCGACTCCTCGGTCGCGACCCGTGGGCCGACGCCGTTGAGCTTCACCGCCGGATCGCCTACGTTCCCGGTGATGTGAACCTGTGGCCCGGACTCTCGGGCGGTGAGACGATCGACCTGCTGGGCCGGCTGGGATCCGGGCTCGACCAGAAACGTCGGACGGAGATGATCGAACGGTTCGACCTCGACCCCACGAAGAAGGGCCGGACCTACTCGAAGGGCAACCGGCAGAAGGTGGCACTCGTCGCCGCGCTGGCCGGCAACGCCGAGCTCTTCGTGCTCGACGAACCGACCGCAGGTCTCGATCCGCTGATGGAATCGGTGTTCCAGGACGTCGTGCGAGAGCAGCTCGACGACGGCAAGACCGTGCTGCTGTCGAGCCATATCCTGGCCGAGGTCGAGTCGCTGTGTGATCGGGTCACCATCATCCGCGATGGGCGCACCGTCGAGGCCGGCACGCTCGCCGAGCTGCGTCACCTCACCCACACGTCGATCGGAGCCACGACCACCGCACCAGTCGGGGCGATCGCCGACCAGGAGGGCGTCACCGACTTTCTCGCCCACAACCACCACCGGGCCTCGTTCTCCGTGGCCAACGACAGCCTCGGTTCGGTCATGTCGGCGCTGGCGGAGCTCGGTATCGAAGCGTTGGAGAGTCAGCCGCCGACGCTGGAGGAGCTGTTCATGCGCCATTATGCAATCGACTCGCCCGGCGGCTCCTCCTCAATCGACTCGAGCGGCGGCTCCTCGTCGGCAATTGACTCGCTGGACAACAAAGTGGCCGGGTTGTGACCAGCGGCTTCGCCGGCACGAAGGACCTTCTCCGGCTGATCCTGCGACTCGACCGGATCAAGCTGCCGCTGTGGCTCATCGGCGTCTGCTTCCTCATCATCATCACACCCGTCTCCATTCGGGCGGTGACCAATACCGAGGCCGAGACCCAAGGGGTGACACCCGAGGCGGTACTGGCCCAACAGGCCGTGCTCGTCGGCAACAGTGGGGCGTCGGTGGCGATGCAGGGACCACCTGATGCGCTCGACACGTTCGGCGGACGCTACGCCTTCGAGATCGGTGCCTTCACCTTCGCCATCATCGGGTTGATGAACGTGCTCCTCATCGGCCGCCACACCAGGGCCGAGGAGGAGTCGGGGCGGGCCGAACTGGTTCGGGCGGCGGCCGTCGGACCGTGGAGTTCGATTGCGGCGGTCAGCATCGTGGCCGTGGCCGCCAACCTCGTCATTGCGCTGGTCACCACCGTCGCGTTCAGTGCGGATGGCCTCGACCCGGGGCGGTCCTTCCTGTTCGGCGCCGCGCTCGGGCTGTGTGGGTTGGTGTTCGCCGCGGTCACGCTTGTCTGGGTACAGGTCTTCGAATACGGGCGCGCCGCCACCGGCGCCTCGTTGGCCGTGATTGCGATCGCGTTCGCACTGCGGGCGGTGGGCGACGTTCAGGAGAACGGACTGTCGTACTTCTCGCCGATCGGCTGGTCGCAGGCCATCAATCCCTTCGGTGAACCGGAGCTGTGGCCGCTCGTCGTTCTCGTCGCTGCGATCGCCGTCTCATTCGGCGTCGCCATCATGTTGGTGCGTCGCCGCGACGTCGGCGCCGGCTTGATCGATCAACGCCCCGGTCCGGCCACCGCATCACGGTCGCTGCTCTCGACCTTCGGCCTGGCATGGCGGCTGCAGCGCACGACGCTGGCCTGGTGGTGTATCGGCATCGCCTTCATGGGCGCCACCTACGGGTCGGTGCTGAATGAGATCGAGTCGTTCGTCGAGGAGATGGAGTCGATGCGGGATGTGCTCGAGCAGATGGGCATGACCGGTGACGCCATCCGCGACGGCTTTCTCACGCTCATCCTGTCGATGATCGCCCTCATCGCCGGCGCCGGCGTCATCCAGTCGATGCTCCGGCCACGGGGCGAGGAGCTCGCCGGGCGAGCCGAACCGGTGTTGGCCGGGCACGTGTCCCGCACCAGCTGGCTCGGCGCCCACCTCCTGCTCTCGGTGCTCGCCGCCCCGGTGTTCATGGTCGTCGCCGGGCTGTCGGTGGCGGTGGCCGACGGGGCGATCACCGGCGAGATCACCGATCTCCGCGGAGTGTTGGGTGCAGCGCTGGTCCGCACCCCCGCCTTGTGGGCGGTGGCCGGCATCGGCGTGCTGCTCTACGGACTGGCCAAGGAGTACACCCTCGGTGTTTGGCTGGCCTTCGCCGTCACTGCGTTCGTCTTCCTCTTCGGTGAGCTGGTCCGGCTGCCCGATATGGCGCTCAACGTGTCACCGCTGCGCCATGTCACCCACCTCCCCGGCGGTGACCAGGGCATGACGGCGATCGTGGTGCTGACCGCCATCGGGCTGGCCACCTTCGCGGGCGGCATGGCGATGTTCACCCGTCGCGACGTGGGGTGATGACGGACCTCACGCTACGGAGTGCGGCCGATCAAGCGGCGGCCGTGCGCAACGGCGAGATCTCGGCTCGTGAGCTGCTGGCCGCCGTGCTCGACCGGTACCACCGGTTCAACCCGGCGGTCAACGCCGTCGTCGTGACCCGCCTCGAGGAGGCCGAGTCCAGGGCACAAGCGGCCGACGAGGCCACTGCCCGGGGCGAGTCCTGGGGCCCGTTGCACGGGGTGCCGATCACGATCAAGGAGCCGTGGGACTGGGTGGGCACGCCGTCCACGTCGGGCTACGAGGACCGGGTCGACTGGCGGCCGGAACGGAACTGCGAGGTGGTCGATCGGCTCCTTGCGGCCGGGGCGATCATCTACGGCAAGACCAACATCCCGGTCGGGATGGCCGACTGGCAAACGTTCAACCCGGTCTACGGCACCACCAACAACCCGTGGGATCTCGATCGGGTGCCGGGCGGATCGTCGGGTGGATCGGCCGTGGCGCTAGCCACCGGCATGGCCGCGTTGGAGGTGGGGTCCGACATCGGCGCCTCGATCCGCAACCCGGCCCACTACTGCGGCGTGTTCGGTCACAAGCCCACCTACGGGTTGGTGCCGATCGCCGGCCACGGTGCGCCAGGCGATCCGACCGAACTCGACATCGCCGTCGGCGGGCCGCTGGCTCGCTATGCCTACGATCTGCGGCTTGGCCTCGACGTGGTCGCCGGCGCCGGTGGGCTGGATGCCGCCGGCTGGCGACTCGATCTTCCCGAACCGACCTGGTCCCGTCCCGAGCAGATCCGGGCCGCCGTGATGCTGGAGAGCCCGTGTGTGGTGCAGGATCAGGAGCTGACCGATCAGTTGGCGGCCACGGTCGAGGCGTTGGCGTCAGTCGGCGTGCAGGTCCACGACGACGCTCGGCCCGATGTCGACATCGAACGCAGCTACGAGCTCTACCTCATGTTGTTGCGTGCGGCGACCGGCAGCGAGTTCCCACCGGGCAAGTTCGAGGCGATGAAGCGCTGGGCGGCTCGCTACGACGAGGGCGATCGCGACTACCGGGCCATCGTCGGTCACTCGATCACGATGTCGCACTGGGAGTGGACGGCACTGCATCGAGAGCGGACCAACCAGCAACAGGCCTGGGCCGACTTCTTCACCCACTACGACGTGATGCTCTGCCCCACCGCGGCATCGGCCGCCTTTCCCCACGACCAGGAAGGCGACCGGGCCGACCGAACGATCCCGGTGAACGGCGGGCAGGAGTCGACGATCGACCAACTCTTCTGGGCCGGGTGGTCATGCGGCGTGTATCTCCCGGGCGCCGTCGCCCCGGCCGGGTTGACGGCATCAGGACTACCGTGCGGTCTGCAGATCGTGACCGGGCACCTGCAGGATTACGCGGCCATCGCCTTCGCCGAACTCATGGAACGGGAACTGGGCGGCTACCAGATCCCGCCGGGCTACGAGTAGCCGATCGTCGACCCTTCCCTCGTGGCTCCGGTTTCAGGTTTCGGGATACGGTTGGGCCATGAGCCTCCTTGATGACCTGACCAACTCCGGCGCCACTCAGCTGTACATCGGTGGTGAGTGGCGTGAAGCGTCCGACGGGAATCGCATCGACGTGCTCGACCCGTCGACCGCGGATTCGCTGGCGACGGTCGCCAGCGGCGCCGAGGACGACGCCAGAGCGGCCGTCGACGCCGCCTCCGAGGCCCAGGAATCGTGGGCCGCCACCGCTCCCCGGGAGCGAGCCGAGATCCTCATGCGAGCCTTCGACCTCATGATCGAACGGAAGGGCGCTCTGGCCGAACTGGTCGTCCAGGAGATGGGTAAAGCGCTCTCCGAGGCGGCCGGTGAGGTGGCATACGCCGCCGAGTTCTACCGCTGGTACGCCGGGGAAGCCGTGCGCAATCTCGGTTCGATCTCGATCGCTCCCGGCGGCGACAAACGCATCATCGCCATCGGTCAGCCCGTCGGCCCGTCGCTGCTCATCACACCCTGGAACTTCCCGCTGGCCATGGCCACCCGCAAGATCGGCCCCGCCATCGCCGCCGGCTGCACGATGATCCTGAAGCCGGCGTCGGACACACCGCTCTCGGCCCTGGCCCTCGGACGGGTGATGTCGGAGGCCGGACTGCCCGACGGCGTGCTGAACATCCTGCCGTCGAACCGCTCCTCGAAGGTGGTACCCACCATCCTGGGCGACGACCGGGTTCGGATGGTTTCGTTCACCGGCTCGACCGAGGTCGGCCGGACCCTGCTCGGCGAGGCGGCCAAAACGGTGGTCAAGACGGCCATGGAGCTGGGCGGCAACGCGCCGTTCATCGTGTGCGACGACGCCGACATCGAAGCGTCGATCCAGGGAGCCATGGTGGCCAAGATCCGCAACGGCGGGCAGTCGTGCATCGCCGCCAACCGGTTTCTGGTGCATGAGGCGGTGGCCGACGAATTCACGCGCCAACTGACCGAGGCCATGAGGGATCTCAAGGTCGGTCCGGGCATGGAGGACGGCGTCGAACTGGGTCCGTTGATCAACAAGAGTGCGCAGGAGGACATGGCGGAGTCGGTCGAGGTCGCCGTCGACAATGGATCCGAGGTGACGACGGGCGGGCAGACCGGCCGCTCGCCCGGCTTTTTCTTCCAACCGACGGTCCTGACCGGCGTCGCTCCGGACAACCCGGTCCTCAGCCGGGAGATCTTCGGTCCGATCGCCCCGATCACCACCTTCGCCTCCGATGACGAGGCTGTGGCGCTGGCCAACGACACCATCTACGGCCTCGCCTCCTACGTCTACTCCGGCGACCTCGCTCGGGCCATGCGAATCGCCGAAGCCATCGAGTACGGCATGGTCGGCATCAACCGGGGGCTCATCTCCGATCCGGCGGCTCCCTTCGGAGGTGTCAAGCAGTCGGGCGTCGGCCGGGAAGGGGCCCACGAAGGTCTCCTCGAGTTCCTCGAGACCAAATACATCGCCGCCGACTGGTAGCAGGGCCACCCCGAACGCCGTCGCGGCGCACCCTCCACCGGAACTGGCAGGATCGCCGCGCCGGGGCCGCGCGCGAAACTACCAGATCCGACGAGGGCCTGGGGCACGGTTGCCGGGCGGCCCGGCCCTCAGTTCGCCCAGCCGCACATTCCAAGCGTGGCGCCGGCCGCCAGTTGCCGCTCGGCCTTGGCCTCGTCGACGACACTGGTCTTGCCTTTCCGGCAGACGAGGATCCGGTCGGTGCGCTGGGTCGACATGTCGACCATGATCTGATCCCAGTGCCGGTACTGAGCGTCATGGCCGAGACCGGGATAGAGCCGGACGTTGACCACGTTGCCGAACGCCTCGGACCACACCGGGATGTGGAACTCGGGCGGGGTCGTGGTGTCATCGGCGCCGTAGTAGAGATGCACCGGGGCGGCGACGGCGGACACGTCGGCCAGCGGTTGGTTGCAATACAGTTCGAACTCGTGGATCAGCGGATCGGGTGAGCCCATCTGCCCGGCGATGAAGAACGTGCGGGCGGAGTCGTCATAGGCTTCGTCCTGCAGGCCCGGCACCTGCTGGACCGGGCTGTCGGGGCTGAAGGCGAACCAGACCTGGGGATTCTGAGCAAGGAACGCCACGGTGTCGGGGTCCTGGGTCAGTCCGCAGATGGCGGAACCGTCGGGCACCTCGGACAGCGCGGACGCCAGGTGGATCGACGTCACCCGATCGGCATTGCGGGACACGAACTCGGTCAGGTAGGGCGCGCCGCCCGAAATGCCGAAGGCGATGAACCCGTCGACACCGAGATGATCGAGTACGGCCTCCACATCGGTGGCGTAGTCGGCGTAGCCGAGGGCCGGGTCGAAGGCCGTCTGCCCGAAGCCGTTGCGTTCGACGGAGATGAGTCGCAGCCCCAACTCGCCTCGTAGGGTGTGGGCGAACTCCAGTAGGTTCATGACCCGCACACTGGTGCCCGATCCGCCGAAGAACACAACGGGTGTGTCGCCGGGATCGCCGTCGTCGACATAGGCCACGGTGCGACCGGAGGCGGTCTCCAGCGTCTGCACGGTCGGTCCGATGGGATCGAACTCACCGGTCAGTTGTCCGGTCGCGGCCGTGC
Source organism: Acidimicrobiales bacterium (assembly GCA_041584095.1). Classification (GTDB taxonomy): domain Bacteria; phylum Actinomycetota; class Acidimicrobiia; order Acidimicrobiales; family SZUA-35; genus JAHELU01. The sequence goes on from JBFHEP010000138.1 coordinate 7,972, forward strand.
CGGCGACCAGAGCGATGACGGCGGCGACGAGGAGTTGGCGCATGGGTCGGTGTCCCTTCATCCGACCGCCCGCCGCCTTGGATGCTGTCAGAACCGGCCAAGCCGGTCAAATCGAACAGAGGACCTCGAACTGGCTCATTGCGTAAGTTGCTACTTACCTATTCGTCGGGTAGGTTGATCTTCCGGCCGACGTCAGTCGGCACAACTCGAAGGGGAAACATCATGGACGCCACGACTGCGCTGGCCCAGACCAACGACGTGATGACGTCGGTCATCGCCCAGCTCACACCCGACCACCGGGAACAATCCACACCGTGCACCGAGTGGAACGTGCACCAGGTCATCGACCACGTTTGTCAGGGCAGCCACATGGTGGCCGGAGCGCTCCAGCAGCAGGCCCCGCCGACGGACGCACCGGACCTCCTGGCCAACGGACCGGCCCAGGGCTGGGCCAACGCTCACGCCGCCCTGGCGGCCGCCGCCACGCCGGAGAACCTTTCGGCGACCCGGGAGCTTCCCGGCCTCGGCGCCATGCCCGGCGAGATGGCGATGTCGGTCATCGTGGCCGACGCCTTGACCCACGCCTGGGACGTCGCCAAGGGAACCGGCGTGAACATCGAGATTCCCGAGGAGCTGGCCGGGTGGGCGCTGGCCACCTGGCAGCAGGTCGTCCCGGCCGAGGGACGGGAGGGTCCGGGTTTTGCCGCTGTGGTCCCGGTCGGCGACGATGCATCCGCCGCAGACCAGCTCGTCGGCTATACGGGCCGTCAGCCGTAGACCCCGTCCGGCCCCTGGTTCTGTGGTTCCCCAGCGTCGCTGGGCGACGCCGAGAAGCGGCAGAACCGAGAGACGCCCAGGAAAGAAAGGACATCGACCATGCCAACCGCCGATCACACCGTCGTCTCCCCCGAGGAATGGAAGGCGGCCCGCCTCGACTTTCTCGATCGGGAGAAGGCCTTCACCCGCCAGCGTGACGCACTGAGCGCCGCCCGCCGCGAGCTGCCCTGGACCGAGATCACCGCCGACTACCGGTTCGACTCACCCGACGGGGAAGTGTCGCTCGCCGATCTGTTCGGCGACAACAGTCAACTGCTCCTGTACCACTTCATGATGGGGCCGAATTGGGCCGAGGGCTGCCCGTCGTGCTCGTTCTGGGCCGACAACTACAACGGCACCATCGTCCATCTCGCTCACCGCGACACGGCGTTCGCCGCCGTCTCCCGCACCAGTGTCGACAACATCGAGGCCTACCGGGAACGAATGGGATGGGACTTCCCATGGGTGTCGTCGCTGAATTCCACGTTCAACTTCGACATGCGGGTCAGCTTCACACCCGAGCAGATCGCCTCCGGTGAGCCGTTGTACAACTTCGGCACCCAGGTCTTCGGCGGTGAGGAGGCCCCCGGTCTGAGCACGTTCATTCGGGACGACGAGGGGCGCATCTTCCTCACGTACCAGAGCTTCTCCCGCGGCCTCGACATGCTGAACGGCACCTACCATCATCTCGACCTGATGGCGAAGGGGCGCGACGAGGACAACCTCGAGTGGTCGATGCAGTGGCTTCACCGCCACGACGCCTATCCCGACTAGATCAACAACGAAACGAGCCATACTGGTTCGAATGACCACGAGCGGAGACGGCGACGCGCCGCGAGCGAATGTGAACGCAGCGGTGCTGGCCCGTTGCCAGGAGCTGTTTCCGTCGTGGCGGACGCTGACCGTCGACGATTTCGATTTCGCGGATCCGAAGGGGTTCTCCTCGTTCACGATGGGCATCCAGGTTCGTCCGGAGGCAGCCGATGGCGTCGACCCGCCGGCCGTCCTCTACCGCCACCTCGAGGGCAAGGAGAACGCCATCCTCGACACGGCGGAGGAGCGGCAGGTGTTCCTGCTGCTCGGCGAACACGAGATCGCCGCCCGCTGTCTGCACTACGACGACACCTGCCGGATCGAGGAGTTCTACCTGGGCCGCACCCTGACCGCCGATGACGTCTACGCCCCGACGATGCAGCAGGGGGTGGCGGGCGAGCTGCACCGCTTCCACCGGCTCGACCCGACGGGGCTTCCGGAGGCCACCTTCTTCGAGCTGCTGTTCGAGCGGTGGGGACCGCTGGTCGAACGGGTGCTGGTCACCGAGCGCGGCGAGTTCCCGGAACACGAACGGCATCTGTGCGAACCGCTGCTGCAACTGCTCGAAGCGGCGACGCTCCGTCAGGTGCTCGGCCGGCTTCCCGACCCCGACCTGGAGGAGCCGGTGTTCTGCCACAACGACACCTATCACGGCAACACCTTCGCGCTCGACGACGGCCGGGTGAAGCTCCTGGACTTCGAGTTCTCCTGCCGGAACCACCGGGTGTTCGACTTCGCCAACTTCTTCGCCGAGACAGCCATGCTGCACGGGTTCGCCGAGGAGCCGCATTTCAAAATCGGCCCGGCCCGTCACACCGACGCCGATCTGGCGCAACTGATCAGCTTCTACCTCGATCACGAGACCGACGAAACACTCCAGGATCCGGTTCGCCGCCAGGCCCGGCTCGACGAACTGGTGGCGCAGACCAGCCGGGCCGTCGCCGCCTCGGACTACATGTACGCCATGGCCGCCATCCCACTGTCGGTCGA
>JBFHEP010000139.1:0-10399 GCA_041584095.1 Acidimicrobiales bacterium
GTCGATTTGGCCCGACGAGTGACGGCGTGCACCTCGCTGCCGATATGGTGGAGAAGATCGACGACGTGTCCGCCGATGAAACCGGTCGCCCCGGGCACCAGGATTCGACGCCCCCGCAGGTCGTCGGCGGCGCCGTCGAGCACCTCAGCAGCCCTTCCGTAGCCCTCCCTGAAGACTCCCATGGAGAGTGCACTCTAGCCCCCCGGGCGATACTCGAGCCGGAGTCCGATTCACACCCCGGCTCGGGTGCTCGTGTCCATTACGGATTTATTTCGGCTTGGCCTACCATGGATCCCGGAAACGTAACCGGATCGTCGTCGCTGGGGTCTTACTAGGTGGAACCGAACACAACGGACGAACTCGTAGCAGCCGCGAAGGAAGGTGACCACCGCGCCTTCGAGGAATTGGTACGACAAACCTATGCCGACACCTACACGCTGGCCTACCGGCTCGTGGGTGATGAGGAGGACGCTCGGGACGTGGTCCAGGAGACGTATCTACGGGCCCACAAGGGTCTCAAGAAGTTTCGAGGCGATGCTCAGCTGTCGACCTGGCTGCATCGCATCACGGCCAACTGCGCCAGCACTTTCCTCGGCCGGCGCGGCCGGCATCGTCACGACCAGCTGTCCGAGGAATATGAGCTGGCCGACAACGTTCCCGATCGAGATCCGGTCATCCAGGCCGACCTCGGTGACCTGCGGTCCAACCTCGTCGCCGCGCTGATGGAGTTGCCACCGAAGCTGCGGTCAGTCGTCGTGTTGCGCGACATCTACGACCTGTCGCACGACGCCATAGCCACCGAACTCGACATCTCCGAATCCGCCGCCAAGGTCCGCTTGCATCGGGCCCGAAAACAGCTGCGCGAATCGCTCTATCCAATGGGGGAGGAGCAGGCCCATGCCGTCTGAGAACTCGACCGGTCGGGCGCGGGCGCTGACAACGGCGCCCCTCCAGACCGACTGCGAAACGTTCAGCCTGCAGCTTGCAGGCGCAGTCGACGGGGAGGAACTCGACCCGGCGGCGAGGTCGCATTTCGAAACCTGCCTGCGCTGCCAGGCCGAACTGGCCCAGTACAAGAAGCTGCTCCGGGCCCTGGCTTCGCTGCGGAACCAGCGGCTCGCCGTCGACGACAGGCTGGTCAACGAGCTTCTGCTCGCCCTACAGCCCGGCGGCACGGTCCATCGCCTGCACCGGCTGAGTTCCGCGTCGCGATCCCGCAAGGCGGCGTACATCGGCGGCATCGCCGCTGCAGCCACCGCGGGCGCAGCCGGTGCATTGGTGATCGCCTCACGGTTGGCGGCCCGTCAGCGCCTCGCCAGCTGAGTTGTAGCCACCGAAATCCGGGGCGGTTCCGGCCTGCCGGCCTGCTACCGTGTAGCTGCTGGTCGGTGATCTCGCCCGACCGAAACCAAGGGCAGTAGCTCAATTGGCAGAGCACCGGTCTCCAAAACCGACGGTTGGGGGTTCAAATCCCTCCTGCCCTGCGTAGTTCTTGGCGAACCAAGGCAATAGTCTGTAGGAGTGGGTGGTCAACGAGACCACCTCTCGATGGCCTCTGGGGCCGGACCCGATCTGGAATACCTCTCGGTCCACGGTTCGCTCCGGGCGTCGGTCTGTCCGCCCACCGGCTCAACCGGCTTTTTGGAGACGTACGCCTCAGAGACGCTCGATAAGGATCAAATGACATGGCGATGAATCGCGAACAGCGCCGCTATCTGCAGAAGCAAGGCCAGATGGATAGCGAGGGCAACCCCATTGCGACCAAGCGGGACAACCGCGCGGTCCCCTCCGAGCGCGTCACCCCTCGCGAGTACGTCGGGGAAGTGCGTTCCGAACTCAATCGTGTCATCTGGCCGACGCGCAGTGAGGTGATCAACTACACAATCGTCGTGGTCATCACCTTCACCTTTGTGACGCTGTTGGTGGCCGGTCTCGACTACTTGTTCGCTGAAGGATTCATCAGCCTGTTGCGGGCTGGAACCGAGGGTAATTGATGAGCGATATCACTGAAACCACGCCTGACGTCGAAGCCGACGCCGCCGTTGCCGAAGCGTCGTCCGACGACGCCGCCGTGCCGGTCGGTGAGGCTGTGGTCGAACCGGCCGTGTCGGTCACCGACATCACCGCCGGTTCCGCCGATGAGGAGGCCAATCAGATCGACGATCCGGACGCCGACGACGAACCACCTGCCGACGCCGCAGACGCGGCCAACGCCGACGCCGCAGACTCTGATTCCGGCGACTCCGATGACGCGGAGGCCGAGGGCGACAACGTGGCCGAGGCCGAGGAGAGCACGCGCCGCCGGCGTCGTGATTCGCCCTATGACCGCCCGGGTCGCTGGTATGTCATCCACACCCAGTCGGGCTACGAGAACAAGGTTCGCAGCAACCTGCTGGCCCGCACCCAGTCGATGAACATGGAGGAGCGGATCTTCGAGGTCGTCATCCCGATGGAAGACGTCGTCGAGTTCAAGAACGGCAAGAAGGTCATCGTTCAGAAGAAGGTCTTCCCGGGTTACCTTCTGACCCGCATGCACCTCGACGACGACTCATGGTTCGTGGTCCGGAACACGCCCGGCGTCACCGGGTTCATCGGAGCCGGCAACAAGCCGTCACCGCTTCCCCGCCGCGACGTCGAGAACTTCCTCGCCGTGAAGGAGGATGGCGACGAGACCGCCCGCAAGGGTCGCCCCCGGCTCGAGTACACGATGGGCGAGACCGTTCGGGTCAAGGAAGGTCCCTTCGCCGACTTCCAGGGCGAAATCGTCGAGATCAACGAGGACCAGCTCCGCCTCAAGGTGCTGGTCAACATCTTCGGTCGGGAGACCCCGGTCGAGTTGCAGTTCGCCGAGGTCGCCAAAATCTAGAGGGTTGTAACCACTTCACCCCGACGGCACACTTTCGTGTTGCCCTTTTGTCAGTAGGCACGTTCACCACGGTCCCGGGTCGGGATCGGATCGACAATCGTTTGAAAGAATCCGATGGCCAAGAAGCAAGTACTAGCGGTCGTAAAAATCCAGATTCCTGCCGGACAGGCCTCACCTGCTCCTCCGGTCGGCACGGCCCTCGGTCCCTACGGCCTGCAGATCATGGACTTCTGCAAGGAGTACAACGCCCGGACCGAGTCCCAGCGAGGGCAGATCGTCCCGGTCGAGATCACCGTCTTCGAGGATCGCACCTTCAGCTTCGTGCTCAAGACCCCACCGACCGCCGAGCTGATCAAGAAGGCCGCCCGCATCAACAAGGGCGCCGGCGATCCGTTACGGGAGCGGGCCGGCACCATCACCGACGCCCAGGTGGCCGAGATCGCCGAGATCAAGATGCCCGACCTCAACGCCAACGATCTCGACGCGGCGAAGAAGCAGGTCGCCGGTACCGCCCGCCAGATGGGCGTACACATCCGAGGTTGAGCAGTACCAACAAGACCGTCTGGGACGACCTAACCCACCGGCGCGGGTTCGATGCCATCGAACTCGGTAAGTGCAGCCGCCCGACAGGGCGGCCAACGACAACGACAGGGAGCCGACATGGCGCAAGGAAAACGATACAGCGACGCAACCAAGCGATTCGACCGAGCCCATCTCCACGGGCCCAGTGAGGCCATCGACCTGGTGAAGAGCCTGGCCACCGCCAAGTTCGACGAGTCGATCGACGTCTCAGTCCTTCTCGGCGTCGACCCCCGCAAGGCCGACCAGATCGTTCGCGGCACCGTGGCCCTCCCGGCCGGTACGGGCAAGGACGTCCGTATCGCCGTGTTCGCCACGGGTGAGGCCGCCACGGCCGCCACCGAAGCCGGCGCCGACATCGTCGGTGGTGAGGAACTGGTGGCCGAGGTCGAGAGCGGAATGCTCGACTTCGACCTGGCCATCGCCACCCCCGAGCTGATGCCCCAGGTCGGAAAGCTGGGCCGGGTGCTCGGCCCGCGGGGCCTCATGCCCAACCCGAAGACCGGCACCGTGACGCCCGATCCGGCCAAAGCCGTCGAGCAGTTCAAGGGCGGCACCGTCGAGTACCGCACCGATCGCAACGGCAACGTGCACGTGTCGATCGGCAAGGCCAGCTTCGAGCCCGATGGACTGATATCCAACTTCACCACTCTCGTCGAGGAGCTCAACCGGGCCAAGCCCGCTTCGGCCAAGGGCCGCTACATCAAGAAGGTCACGCTCTCGTCGACGATGGGCCCGGGCGTCAAAGTCGACCCGAGCCGCCTCGACGAGGTCGCGGTCGGCTGACGTCTTGAGCGGGCCCCTCGTCGTCAATGTTCATCGCGGCGATCGGGTCGAAAGTCGTCACGAAGTCGACGCGGTGGTCGTCGACGAAGCGGGATCGATCATCGAATCGTGGGGCGACGCCGGACGCCCGGTGATGCCCCGGTCGACGGCCAAACCGCTCCAGGCGATCCCGCTACTCGCTTCGGGAGCCGCCGGCGAGTTCGGCGTCGACGAAGTCGAACTGGCCCTCGCCTGTGCCTCCCACAACGGGGAGCCGGGTCATGTCGAACGGGTCGTGGCCTGGTTGGACCGCCTGTCGCTGGGCCCCGACGATCTCGAGTGCGGGCCCCAGTACCCGGTCTATGAGCCGGCGTTCGTCGACCTGGTCGCCTCCGGCGGTGAGGCGGGACCCGAGCACAACAACTGCTCCGGCAAGCACGCAGGGTTCCTGACCGTCTGCCGTCGGCTCGATCTGCCGACGGCGGGCTACGTCCAACCCGACCACCCTCTCCAGCGAGACCACGTCACACCGGCGATGGAGGAGCTCTGCTGCTTCGACGCCGAGGCTCAGAACCCGTTGATCGACGGCTGCGGCATACCCGTGTGGGAAATCCCGCTGTCCGACCTGAGCCGGGGTTGGTCGCGGCTCGCCGACTCGGCGGAGGGCTCGATCCTGCTCAACGCCATGATCGCCGAGCCGTGGTTCGTCGCCGGCTCCGATCGCAGCTCCACCCGATTCATGACCGACGCACTCCAGCCGGTGGCGGCCAAGGCCGGCGCCGAGGGCGTCTTCTGCGCTGTCCTCGTCGACACGAGAACGGCGATTGCTCTCAAGGCGCGTGACGGAGCCGGCCGCGCCGCCGACGCGGCCATGGAACACGTCCTGGCCGTGTTGGGAGCCGTCACCGCCATCGATCACCCGGTGCACAACCGGGCCGGCACGGTCGTCGGCTCGATCGAGGTCTCGGCGTGAGGACCGCCAGGCCCATGGCCGCCCTCGGAGCGTGGACGACACGGCAGTGGCTGGGGGCGACCGTCGGAGCCGTCGCCGCTGCCCTTGTGGTCGGACTACCGACCGACGTGATCCCCAATCCGGTTTTCGGTAGACCCATCTCGGTGACGTGGTGGTCCTACCCGGTTCTGGCGGTGACGGCCGTGCTCGGCGGATTGCTCGTCGGAACCTACGTCCGGTCACACCGTCCCGAAGCGGGCTCCGCCGACGAACCGCTCGACGCGACCGCCGAACGGCAGGCGAAGACCGGTGGCGCCGCAGGACTGCTCTCGTTCTTCGCCGTCGGATGCCCCGTCTGCAACAAGATCGTCCTGCTGGCGGTGGGTACCACCGGCGCCCAGCAGTGGTTCGAACCAATCCAGCCTGTTCTGGCCGTCCTGTCGATCGCCCTGCTGGCCTACGCGCTGTGGTCTCGACTGGCGTCGGTAGATGGCTGTCCGGTACCGGTTCGCTCGTCGACTCCCTGATCTCGAAGCGGCAAGCCGAGCCGTGGGGGTTAGACACGGAACCTTTTGCCGCCATGGTGAGTTTGGCTCGGTGAACGCACACCGAATCGAACGGGCGCACAGGAAGGCGGTAATCGGCAATGATTCGGACTCTCGTGATCACCGCGTTGGGGCGGGAATCATTCACCCGACGACAACTCGCGCGGCTCGACCGGCTCGGCTCGGTCGAGATCATGGCCCGTGTCGAACCCCTGGATGATGCCGAGTTCGTCCGGCTGGCTCGACCCTACGAGATCGTGGCGTTGACCCGCCGACCGAGGAAGTATCTGGGCCCCGAGGTGTTGTCCCGGCTCCCGAATCTACGGGCCCTGGTCGTACACACCACCGGTGTTCACTGGGTCGACGTCGATCATCTCGCCGAGCGCGGCATCGACGTGCTCAGCCTCGGAGGCTACGCGACCGAGTCGGTCGCCGAACACACGCTGGCCGGAATCCTCATGCTCAGTCGGCGCACCCATCTCGGCATGGACCGGGCGAGGGATCTTGTTCCGGCAACGGTCTCGCTGCGTGGATTCGAGTTGCGCGATCGCCCAGTCGGCATCATCGGGTACGGCCGGATCGGACGACGAGTGCAGGAACTCCTGGCCCCGCTGACCACAAACGTTCTGGTCCACGATCCGGCCTACGAAGACTCGCTCGATTTGGCGACGGTGTTAGGCCGGGTCGACATGCTCGTGCTGGCCGCTTCCAGCGTGTACGGGCGACCCCCGATCATCGGCACCGACGAGCTGGCCGTAACGTCGGCCCGATACCTCGTCAATGCATCGTGCGACGAATTGGTCGACCATGATGCCGTCGTCGAAGCGATTCAACAGCGACGACTCGACGGGTACCTGCTGGACGAGTTCGACGAGACACTGGCCGGGGCCGACGTCGAACCCGGTCGGATCATCCAGACCATGCACATCGGGTGGTACTCCGATGAGGCGATGGCCCGCGGCAAGGAGGAGTGGGTCGGGCTCATCGAACGAGCGGTGGTGTCGGCCGGCCGGACGGGGCGTGCTCACTCACGCTCGGCGATCGAGGAGCGTCAGGCGGCATGAACCTCGACACGGTGCGCAACCGGCCGACGGTGTTGATCGGATTGCTCTGGCCTGCCCTGGTCGCGGTGTCGGTCATCGCCACCTTGCTGACTCGGCCCGAATGGTGGACCTGGATCGCGCCCGAGGCGTCGTTGGCCCGGGAGATCAACACCGCCATGCTGCTGGCAACCTCGGCGCTGGCCGGGCTGTTGTGGTGGCGACATGCAGCCGACCGGTCGGTCTTCGGCCTGCTGGCGGTCGGTTTTCTGGGGCTGGCCGTCGACGAGCGGGTGGCGATCCATGAACGGCTCCGAGATCGGGTGCTCGCGCCCCGCGACATCAAGCTGCCGTTCATCCCGTGGGGCGAGCCGGGCGACGTTGTTCTGGTGGTCGTGGCCATCCTCGGTCTCGTCGTGCTTCGGTTCGTCCTTCGGGCCATCGACGACGACGGCCTTGCCCAGCGCTGGTTCGTGGCCGGTGCTGTGCTGGCGGTGGTCGCGGTTGCCCTTGACACCCTGCCCATCGAGACCTATCAGCTCCGCAACGAGATCTACCTCCAGTCGGGTGAGGAGGCCATCGAACTCGCTGGTGCGGCCTGTTTCCTGTCGGCGATGCTGACCGTGGTCGAGTCCCGCCTCCGAACCGACCGACAGGCTGCCGATCGGCGGGCCACCGTTTCGGCCTGACGGTTGGGCTCAGGCAGGCGTCCGTTCCAGGCGGGCCATCGCCAACGCTCCCAGTGCAGGACCCGGGGCCAGCATCAGAAAGGCGACGCCCCAACCGGCGGCGTCGCGAACGAGCGGCACGAGGAAGATCGTGAACACCGTGAGCACGAAGCCGAGCGACAGCTGAAGCGTCAGTGCGGTGCCCATCACCCGGGGTTCGACGACCTCGGTCACGATGGTCGAGAACTGCGCGCTGTCGGCCACCACCCAGAAACCCCAGAACAAGGCAAGGGGTACCACGACGTACCAGGGCGCTTCGACCAGGAAACCGATGAACGCAGCCGTCAGGCCCGACCAGCGAAGTGCGAGTCCCGCTGCTCGGGGACGGCTGACGGCATCGCTCAGTCGACCAACGTGCACCGATCCGGCCGCGCCGATGCCGATGGCGGCGAAGGCGGCGAACGACGCCGCCCGGGCACTCAACGATTCCTGGAAGAAGGCGGCGATCCAGGCCCACATCGCGTACAACTCCCACATGTGCCCGAAGTACCCGGTGGAGGCGAGCAGGAACCGTCGGTTGGTGACGATGTCGCGAACGTGGCCGGGGGAGATGCGGGTCGGCGCAGAGCCGTATGGACCGTCTCCGGCCGTGAACTCGGCGATCAGACCGCCGATGACGGTAATGCTCGACGCGACCGCCAGCGTTCCCTTCCAGTGCAGGCCGCCGAGGCCGTTGATGAGGTGGGGGAGTGCAGAGCCGACGGTCAGCGCCCCGATCATCACGCCGAGGGCCAAACCCCGACCGGTGCGGTACCACGATGACATCGCCTTCAATGCCGGCGGGTAGACGGCCGCCAGAGCGGCGCCGGTGGCGAAACGGGCGATGAGTCCGGGGCCGAAGCCCGGGGCCACGATCAGCAACGCGTTGGCGGTCGCGGCCAGGAGCGCACCGGCGAGCACGAGACGGCGGGGACCGAACCGGTCGGCCAAGCCGGTCAGCGTGATGACCAACGCACCGATGACGAACCCGAGTTGCACGGCGATCACCAGCCAGGCCAACGCTGCGGCCGACAGGTCCCAGGCGACCGACAACTGCCCGGAGACCGCCGAGGTCGAGAACCAGGGGCTCATGGCCAACACCAGGGCCGAGGCCAGGATCAGAAGCTGTCTCCTGGCCTCGGCCCCGGTGTCGTCGGTCGGTTCGACGGTGTCGGTTGGCGCCCCCGGTCTCATTGCCTGGTCCTAACCGGACAAGTCCCGGGGATCATTCCACCCGGTGGGTGTTCGGCGTACTCACCGCTAGTCTTGAATGGTTGTTATCGCCACCTTGTCATCGTCCGCTCCAGCAGACGGTGCGCACGAGGTGGACGGAAATCGAATCCCTTCGCCGAAGACCTCAGGTGCCGGTCCGGCTCAGTCATGCAGGTTTGATTCTGTTTGACAGCCGCCGGGGAAATCCTGGAATAGGCGATCGAACTTCTCCAATCCCTCCCGTTTCCGGGTGGCGTGTTGGCTGCGGTTGATCGGCGAACTCGGGCGTCGATCCCACCGGTACCAACATGTCATGTCCAACCGAGAAACGAGAGGAGGTGTGATGGACAACCCACGTCCGGAGAAGGTAGCGATCGTTACCGAGGTCAAGGAACGCCTGGAGAACGCCACGTCCGTGGTGGTCACGGAGTATCGCGGCCTCACGGTGGCGGAAATGCAGGAACTCCGAGGCCAGCTGCGTCCGAGCGGCGCCCGGTACAAGGTGTACAAGAACACCCTCGTCCGGCGGGCCGCAGACGAGGCGGGGCTCGAACTCGCCGACCATCTGGTCGGTCCGACCGCCCTCGCCTTTGCCGAACCGGCTGAAGGTGAAGATCGAGGCGATGTGGTGAGCATGGCCAAGGCGCTTCGCGACTTTGCCAAGGCCCACCCCAACCTGATCATCAAAGGCGGCCTGTTCGACGGCGATCCCATCGACGCCGACGGCATCAGGGCACTGGCCGACATCGAACCCCGCGAGGTACTGCTGGCCAAGCTGGCCGGGCTCATGGCTGCTCCCATGCAGCAGTTCGCGAGTCTCCTACAGGCGGTTCCCCGCGAGTTCGCCGGTCTGCTTCAAGCCCTCATCGACGAGGGCGGAGCACCTCAGGCCGCGAGCGTAGCCCCCGCTACCGAATCCAGCGAGTCCGAAGGCGCCGCACCAGCGGCGTCCGGATCCGACGAATCCGACGAATCCGACGAGAGTGCCATACCCGAATCCGACGGTGACAGCGACGACGCTGCTGCCGAATCCGAAGAAGCCGGAGAAGAAGAATAATGTCCAAAGAAGAAATCCTCGATGCAATCGCTCAGATGAGCGTTCTCGAACTGTCAGAACTCCTGAAGGACTTCGAAGAGAAGTTCGGCGTCACTGCGGCCGCTCCGGTCGCCATGGCCGCTGCCGGCCCCGCTGCCGCCGATGAGGAGGCGGAGGAGAAGACCGACTTCGACGTCGTGCTCACCGGTGCCGGCGAGAAGAAGATCCAGGTCATCAAGGCCGTGCGCGAGATCACCGGTCTCGGCCTGAAGGAGGCCAAGGACCTCGTCGAGAGCGCCCCGAGCAACGTGCTCGAAGGCGCCAAGAAGGACGACGCCGAAGCCGCCAAGGGCAAGATCGAAGAGGCCGGCGGTTCCGTCGACCTGAAGTAGGTTCCTGGCCCACCGGCACTGAACGATTCTGTGCGCCCCGGACCCTGACTCTCGGGCGTGGGGCGCACAGTTCGTTTTGTGCGTTCTGAACCCTGACTCTCGGGCGTGGGGCGCACAGTTCGTTTTGTGCGATTCGTTTTGTGCGATCTCGCCTCCACCGTTCTGTGCGGCGTGGGCCCGGAAAGCCGGGTGCGGGACGCACAGGACGGGTTCGGGTATGATCTCATTCGACAAGAACCTTGACCTCGGGCACAAATACTCGTATTATTCGCGCAAAATCCGGTTGTCGGTTGCGTTCGCGCGGA
>JBFHEP010000140.1:0-10349 GCA_041584095.1 Acidimicrobiales bacterium
CCGTCACCGTCGACGGTCACGACCACGTCGGGATCCCGCTCGTCGTCGATGTCAAGTTCGACGCCGAGCCGTTCCAACGCGCCGAGCATGGCGTGAGTATCGTCGGCCAGCAGAACGCGCGACAGGGTCGACCGGCCGCCGGCGAGAGCTGCGCACAGCAGCGCCCGGTTGGTGTGGCTCTTCGAGCCTGGAAGCGACACGACGACGTCGAAGGGGCGGTCGAGTGGCGGGACGGGCCGCGGCGATGACGTGGAAGGCAGGCGTTCGAGCAGTCGTCTGGCCTCCGGGTAGTCGTCACCGCGGACGAGGATCGTCGTGTCGTCGGTGGATTGCACTCGTATCCCGACAGCCGTCAACCGCCGCGCCGCATCCAGCGCCTCGGACCGGTCCTTGAACGACAGACGGGTGAATGAGACAGGTCCCACCAGTCAGCGCTCGATTTCGGTGCTGCGTGGAAAACGGCTACCGCATTCGCCGGCGGGCGACGGCGGCGACGACCGCTCAGGAGTCGGCTTGGGCGTTGGCCGGGACGTCCTGGGTGATGGAGATGATGCCGCGAAGCCGATCCTGCGACTCGAGCGAGAGACGGATTTCCTTGACGGCTTCACGATACTCACGGAGCTTATCTTCACGATCGGCCAGTCGAGCTCGTACGCTCTCCAGGCTCCGTTGCGTCTCCGCCAGCTCCTGCCAAGCCGCATCTCGCTGTGACAACGCACTGTCGATGTCGACAGGGTACGACGCCACGTCGGCCACGACCGATCCGACTGCGGCCCCGTCGGATCCACCGGAGAGTGAGTGGAGTTGGTGCCGAAGGCGGCGGTTCGTCTCCTTGTCCTCCGCCAGCTCCTGGCGCAGATCGACGATCGTCTCTTCCTGAGCGGCCAAACGGTCCACCAGCGAGGCTCGAACCCGCGTGATCGCCACGTACAGAAGACCGCTCAGCAAAATGGTGCCGACCACAAAGCCGACTATCAAGCCCATGACCAGGTCAGTCATGACGAGCGCCTCCTAGATTTCCGCCGTGCCACCGTCTTCGAATGAGACGGTCGTCGCCAATACGCCTCACACAATAGCGGCTCGCTGCGGAATCGGTAAAGTCCCGGGCCTTGAACGCGCCCGGGTCCGAGATCGGGCGTGCCCGATCAGTCGCGAATCGCCAGACCGGTTTCCGGGTCGAAGAAGTGCATCCGGCTCGTGTCGACGGCCAGTTCGATCGCCTCACCGATTCGGGTGCGCGAGCGGGGACTGATCCGGCCGACGTAGATGAAGTTGCCGCTGTCGTCGTGGGCGGCCGCAACCGCATCCTCACCCTCGAACTCGGCCTCCATGATGGCATAGGGCTCAACCGGAAGCGGGAAGTGAACGATGATCTCCGAACCGAGCGATTCGACCAGTGACGTGGTGGAACGCAGACGGCGGTCGGCGGGGGTGCTCGGGGACAGCGTGGCGTCCTCGATGTCCTCGGGACGAATGCCGATGACCACATCACGGCCGACGAAGTTCTCGAGGGCCGGGCGGCTGTTGGCCTCGGCGCCGATGGCCAGGCTCTGCTCCCCGACCCGCATGGCCAAGCCGGCGTCGTTGCGCTCGAGGCGGACCTTGAACAGGTTCATGGACGGCGACCCGATGAAGCCGGCCACGAAGACGTTGTCGGGTGAATCGTAGAGGTTCTGGGGCGTGTCGACCTGCTGGAGGATGCCCCGCTTCAACACGGCGACCCGGTCGCCCATCGTCATCGCCTCCACCTGATCGTGGGTGACGTAGATCGTGGTGACGCCGAGGTTGCGCTGCAAACCGGCGATCTCGGCTCGCATCTGGACGCGGAGCTTGGCGTCGAGGTTGGACAGCGGCTCATCCATCAGGAAGGCCTTGGGTTCGCGAACGATGGCGCGACCCATGGCGACCCGCTGACGCTGACCACCGGAGAGCTGACCCGGCTTACGGTCGAGATTCTCGGTGAGGTCTAGAATCTGGGCCGCCTTGCGGACGCGCTCCTGAATCTCCGTCTTGGGAACCTTGGCAAGCTTGAGGGCGAAGCCGATGTTGTCGGCAACCGACATGTGTGGGTACAGCGCATAGTTCTGGAACACCATCGCGATGTCGCGATCCTTGGGATGGACCTCGTTCACAACACGATCGTCGATCTTCAGCTCTCCGCTGCTGATGTCCTCGAGCCCGGCGACCATCCGCAGAGCGGTGGACTTGCCGCACCCCGAGGGCCCGACGAGAACGAGGAACTCCCCGTCGTGGATCTCGAGCGAAAGGTCCTCAATGGCGTGATAGCCGTTGGGATAGACTTTGTTGACGTCGGACAAAACGACTTGAGCCATGTGGCAGGTCCCCCGTTAATACCAGTTGATTGATGAGTCGGACTTTACTGTCTGGTGCGACCGAACGCACGATCGAGACATATGACGGTCGAAGCCTTCACGATCCGAAACGTTGTCAGATCCGACGTCGTTGTCAGGTTCTCCGATCTTCAAACAGTACCGATAAATCGCCCGACGAACAAGGAACCCGGTTTGCAGTCAAGCAACGACCCCCTGAACCACACCTGCCCTCGATGCCTGGCCGACGTGGAGCAGCGGTTCTACGGCCCCTGTCCCGCCTGCGTCGACCAACTCAGATCCACACTCGCCGGCGAACGCGGCGACATCTCCACCCCGGAGTACGAACCGAAGATGAACGTCACCCCGAACGCCGTTGCCCTCAGAGACGACTGACGCCGCCCCGGGGGGTGACCCGCCCCACATCGGGACCCTCAACGAGGGATCGATCCACGCCGCACTCAAAGAACTGCTGGCGGAGCCGGGCGACGAGCTCGAGGTGAGACTCGACGACTTCGTCATCGACATCCGGCGGGGAGATCTCCTGATCGAGGTCCAGACCCAGTCGTTCGCCGCCATGGGACGGAAGCTCGACGCCCTCCTCGACAGATACCGGATACGGATCGTCCATCCGGTGGCCGTCACCACCTATCTGCATCGCCCGTCGAAACCAGTGCGACGGTCACCAAAAAAAGGCAGTCGGTTCTCGATCCTCGACGAGCTCGTCAGCGTTCCGACACTGATCGATCACCCGAAGTTCTCGATAGACGTCGTGCTCATGGAGGTGGATCGCCACCAACGGCACGACCCGAAGGCCCGGCGAGGCCGCGGCGGATGGCGCACCATCGACCGCACGATACGGCGCATCGATCGGTGGGAACACTTCGAGACCGGGGCCGACGTCCTGCAGATGCTCCCGGTGGACCTGCCGGAGGTGTTCACCACCGCCGACATCGCCGCGGCCGGGGTCACAGATCGGAGTAGTGCCCAGAAGCTCGCCTACGTTTTGCGGGCCCTCGGGCTGATCAGATTGATCGACGCCAATCGGAGCGGCTACCGGTATCGGCTCGAATCCGCCGCCTCGATCTGAACTGCTTCGACAACCATGGCCGCCTGATACGAACAATTTTTGCCATTGGTTGTCGACCACAGGGTCGAGATGTTGCTAACTTTGGTCGGTGGCAGATGAGGGGCGACAGGTCCGCTGCCGTTTCAGATTACATCTTCAGACTTATTGCACTGATAGTTCAGCAACACCGTTGCTGAGCTGCTAGTTTTCGGCCTGCGTGAACTACTTGGCGTGGTGTCGGCGGAGGTAAACGGTGAATACACACGACGAGACGGCGGAAGACTCGGTCACAACGTCCGTGAACGGATTCGACGAGATCGTCGTCGCCGATCAGGACACCGCCGTGAAGGTGACGGTCGGCTCGCCCGAGCGCTGGGATCGGTCGCACCTGCGTCGGCTCCGGCAGTCGGCCGATCTGCCCGGTCTTGTCCCCGTCATCGACAGCGACTTCGCAAGCGACGGCACCCCGTTTGCCGTCACCCCGGTCATCGACGACCCGACGCTGGCGTCGATGATTCCGCCGGCCGGAGCGGCCTGGCAGGACTGCGCCGCCATAACCGAGGCAGCGGCCCGCGCCACCCACGAGGCCCACCTCCGCGGCCTGTTCCACGGTGCACTCTCGCCCGACCAGATCTACGTCGTCGGCGACGACGTGGCGGTCGCCGGTATCGGCCTCGGCCTGGGTGGCGAAGCCCGCTCCGACTACCACCATTGGGTTGCACCCGAGGTTCTCGACGGCATCGACGCCACGGAACGTTCCGACGTCTACTCGCTCGGCAAGATCCTCGAGGCGTCGCTTGGCGACTCGCTGGAAGACGTCCCCCGATCCGTCCGCCGCCTCATCATGTGGTCGGGCTCCGACACTCCCGAGGCCCGCCCGCCATCGGCACTCGAGTTCGCCTCGATCCTCGCCGAGGCACTGGGCGACGAGCGCAAGACCTACAGCCCCGCCTTCATCCCGACCGCAGAGGCCAACACACTGGCCGCGACCGCGTCGGGCATTGTGGCCGCTCATACTCCAAGCAGTTCAGCTTCGGGTGCCTCGGCTCTGGCCGCCGGGGGCGCCGCCATTGGCGCAGCAGCGGTCGCCTCCCAGCTGGCGGGTGACGCAGACGACGTGATCGAGGTCGCCGACGGCGTGGAGATCACCCCCGACGGTGTTGATATCGACAGCCCGTCCGATGAGGTTGCAAGCCTGGGCACCGACGACATCCTGGTCGACGACTCGGGCGTCGATGTCATCGATGACGACGACGACCTCGAAGGCGCCGACCTCGACGACACCGACCTCGAAGACACCGACCTCGACGACACCGACCTCGACGACACCGACGCCGACCTCGAAGGCACCGACCTCGACGACACCGACGCCGACGAGGTGGCCGAGGAGCTCGAGGGCCTCGGAACCGGCGCCGTCATCACCGACGCCGTCATCACCGACGAGGTCGAGCTCGATGACGAGACCGCGGCCATGGCGGCCGCCGGCGCCGAAACCAGTGAGCTCGAAGACAGCGCCGCCGACGGCGCCTTCGACTCCCGTGAATACAGCCTGGGCGTCACCGAGGCCGCCACAGAGACACCCGACGACTACGAGGTTCCGGCGGCTCAGACCGTGGAGCTCGATCCGAGCTACCGCGACGACAGCCGGGGCAATCGTGCCGGCATTCTGGTCGGCGCCATTCTGGCCGGGGGCCTCGCCTTGATCGCCTGGGGTCTGTTGCGCTCAAGCGACACTTCGAGCGACTCCGCCAGCAACACCACTGCGGCGGCACCGGCCGGGGAAAGCGCCGACGAAACCGATATCGCCGACGCCGAGAGCGGCGACGCCACGACCGGTGAGGATCCGTCGTCCCCGGTCACCGGCACCGACGAATCAGGGGAAGCCACTGATTCGAACGCGTCGGAGACGGCCGCGCCGACCGAGTCGGAGGACGCCACCGACACCGCTACCGACACCGAACAGGAGCCGATCACGTCGACCACGGAGGCACCGCCTTCAACATCGACCACCGAAGCGCCTACGTCCAGCACCGAGGCTCCTGCCCCGGACGAGCCGGTCCAGGAAGCTGCCACATCGGTTCCCATCGCCAATGGGCCGATCGCCGCCTCCGACGCCGGTATACAGATCGTGCACGGCGTCCCCGGCGCCGACGTCGACGTCTATGTCGACGGTGAGGCGATCCTTCCCGGCTTCGCGGCCGGCACCATTGCCGGCCCCGTCGCTCTCGATGCCGGCTCCCATGTCGTCGACCTCTACCAGGCGATCGACGGCGCGCCGGCCGATGCGGGTGATCGCACCGATCCACCGATCACCTCACAATCGGTCACTGTAGGATCCGATCCGGCGTCTCTGATAGCCCACCTCGACAACGACGGCGAAGTAGTGCTCTCCGCGTTCGCTGAAGACCTCGCTCCCACCGACCCGGCACAGGGGCGGATCGTGGTTCGCCATCTGGCCCAGGGTCCGGAGGTCACCGTCAACATCGACGGCGCACCGACACCCGATGGCACCATCGGCAACGGTGAGTTCGCGACGATACCGCTGGCCGCGGGCCGGCACACGGTGTCAGCCGTTACCGGTGACGGAACCGAGGTCGCCAGCGCCGCCATCACCGTCGAAGACGGTGAACTTGCGTCGATCACCGTGTTCGGATCCGCCGACAGCGGCACACTCGACGCAGTCGTTCAGTCGTTCAGCGGCTTGAGCAGCGCACCGACCGAAGTCCCAACCGGAAACAGCAACCTCCTGGGAATGGACGAGGACGCGAGCAGTCTCTATCTCGTCGGGTTGATGACATTGATCATGGTCGGAGCCGGCGGTGTGGTGATGGTCCGCAGGCGTCGGATCCTGTGAATCGACGCGTACTCTCGGGCGTCCTTGTTCTCGGCAGTACGCTGGCCACGGTCGGAGCGGCGGTGACCGCCGACGGCACAGGTCCGGGATCGGACACCACGGCCGCCGGGCTCATCGAGTCCTCGGCCGTCGACCTGACCGACGAGTCCCGCAACCCGTCCCGGGCGCAAGTTCAGGTTCCGGTTCGCGACGGCCGACTGACCGACGATCTCGTCGACGAGCAGCGACCTCGACCGGTGATGATCCGGATCGGCGACATCGGGCTGGAAGCGCCGATTCTCTCGGTGGGCGTCGATGAGGAGAAGCAACTCGATGTACCGGCCGCCGACACCGTCGGCTGGTATGAGCACAGCTCGCTGCCGGGTGAGTCGGGGGCCACGGTATTGGCCGCCCACGTCGACTACGGCGGAAAGCCCGGAGCATTTTACGATCTCGCCGATCTTCGCCCCAACGATGCGCTGGAGGTCGAGCTGGCCGATGGTTCGGTCATGCGCTACCGGGTCGTCGGCAACACCCAGTACGACAAGAGGGAGCTTCCGGCGGAGGAGGTGTTCCGCAAGACCGGCGACGCGGTCCTTCAGCTGATCACGTGCGGAGGTCAATTCGATCCGGACGCCCGCTCGTATCTTGCGAACGTCGTGGTCACCGCGTTGCCGGAGGACCCCAGGAGTTTCTAGCCTGCCACCAGCAGGTTCCGGGGGCCGGAGGACGGCTCACCGAGCCCGAGCCGCCGCACCGACTGCTCCCAGCCGGCGATCACCTCGGCCGCCGCCCCCTGGCGGCCTTGCACCAGGTGGATCTCGGCCAACGTCATCACCAGTTTCTCGTCGTGGGGCACTCCGACCAAGCAGCGTTCACATGCCCAGCGGGCCCGCTGGGGCTGATGTGCGGCGAGGGCGAGAGCGGCGGCCCGGAGCCCGGCCGACACCACCAGGTGTTCGACCTCGTATCGGCGGTGGTAGCAATCCTCGAGCCAGCTCCAGAAACGACGATGGCCGACATCAAGGATCGGTCCGTCGATGAGCGCGATGGCCTGCTCCAGCTGATCGAGAGCCGCCTGGACACCGGGGTCATCGCTGGAGCCCGACGAGGACCCCATGGCTCGGTCGATCAGGCCGGCGAATCGCTCGACATCGACCAGCACATCGACGAGCTCGTAGCGGCCATCCGGATTCTGTACCAACCGATCCCGTCCGATCACACCCCGGATGTCGGCCAGTAGATTCGCGAATCTGCTGGCGGAGACGGCTCTACCGCTCCAGAGTCCGTCGATCAACTGCTCCCGTGTGCGTGGACCAAGAAGACCCAGCATCGCGACCAGGGCCTGCTGCTGACTGGTCATCGTGCCTCCGATTCCATCGACCCGAACCGTGCCGAACACCCTGACCATCGGCGCCCCCGAACCCCGGCCCGGCGAGGTGGCTCGGTGACGCCGGGCGAGGCGAACCGTGCGGTTCAGAGCCCGGAGCCGACGGTTCGGACGTCGTGGCAGAGGAGCCGCCTGCGAGCTCGACGGCTCGGCCGACTCCCTGGCCTCGACCCAGACCCGAAGGCGGTCAAGCGCCTCAATCGATCCCCGGCTCGTCGTTTCCGGGCCCGGCAACGACGGCCCCGGCCTGTCCGAGCCGCAATCTGGGTCGCCATGGGCACGACGCCGCTCGCAGCGGTCATCCCGATGAGGCCGCCGTCGATGTCTGAGCAGCTTCGACACCCCAAGGACAAGTGCAGCGCCAACTGCCATGTAGAGAATCGCCGACACCGAAACAAGAGTGTTCAGCACGTTGAAACCGCCTTTTCGCCTGATTCGTGATCTGTCCACCGCCGATCATCAATGGACCACATTCACGATAATTCTACAACCAACAGCATGAATCTAGACGAGTCGGCTCGTGAACGCAACCGCTTGGGTCGAGCGCCCGCAGGGAACCCGTTTGTTTGTGAGACAGTCGACAAACGCCTTGATTTGGGGGATTTCAGGAGGCGGATAAGCCGATGGAGTCAAGCGCAAGCTCCAGCTCGGCCAAGATCTCCTCGAATCGACCGAGTATCGCAATCCCCTCATCCAAGGAATGGAGATCGGGAATCTGGTCGGAAAGGTTGGCAATGGGGTCGTCGAAAACGGCGGCGGAATCACGACTCATGGTGTTCAAACTACCACAGGGTATGACAGAAACAATGTGGGTGGGATCAATGACCTGGCCGGTTGCCGCTGCTACCGAAGCTCCAGGGCGAGCTGGCGGAAGCCCACCGGTTCGGACGGCTCGGCTTTTTTGGTGCGGTGACTGAACTGATCGGCCAGCTCACCGGTTTCCGTGGCGATCCAGTCGGCCACGGACTCGGCCCGCCACACGAATCCGCCCCGGAGCTCGGCCAGTACGGAGAGCGCGAGGTCGACAACGGCGGCTTCAGTGGCTGCGTCTCGTTGCTGGGACCACGCAAGGTCGACCAGGACGGCGGCGGTTCGGACGGCGGCCGGCCCTCGACGACCCCAGCCGAAGCCGTGATCGGGAAGCTCGAGCAGGGGCCGGAGCGGCAACGGTTCCCTGCCGGGCAGGCCGAGAAGGATCTCGGCGGCCGGCACCGACGGTGAGGATCTCGGCGCGGTCGGGCGAAGGTGACCGAGGAACACCACCGAGCCGCAGCGTTCACGCACCACCGAGCGCAGGTTGAACAGGGCGCGCAACGATGGCCGATCAGGATGAAAACCGGCCATTGCCAGCCGGTTGACAAGCGCGTCGATCGTGATCAGCTCGACCGGTCGATTACCGACGACCAGGCGGCCCGGCAGCGTCCCCGGCGCCGGTTCGGCGAGCCAATCCCAGACCGCGTCAACCGTTCGGGCGCTCGGCGGCTCGACGTCGGGCAGAGGATCGAAGACGTCGATCTCGGCCCGATAGGTGCAACGCCGGCGATCCCACGACACGACGCCACGCCGAAGTCCGTCGGAAACCGGCACCGCCACGTCGTCGCACCTGCTACTTGCCGTCGCACCTGTCATCACACCCGGCACATGCGCGTTCGACGGGGCGATCATCACCGCCCCGTTCGAACTTGGCCTGGGCGTCGGTGACCATACGACGGGGGGCGGTAGGCTCTGCTCTGTGTCAACCCATCCTTACCGGCTGCCCAGGACCGTTCGCCCCCGCCACTACCGCCTTCGCTTCGAACCGAACATGGAGGCGGGCACCTTCAGCGGCTCAGTGGCCATCACCGCCGACGCCGAGGAGCCGACCGCAACCATCGTGCTCAACAGCCTCGACCTGACGATCGGCGATGTCACGGTGACCCAGGCCGGACGCACGATACCCGCCGCCGCAACGACAGACGACGAGATGGAGCGGCTCAGCCTGTCACTCGACCAGCCCGTCGATGCCGGCCGGCTCGAGCTCGTCATCGACTTCAGTGGGCCTTTCAACGATCAGCTCGTCGGCCCCTACCTCAGCCAGTTCAGCGACGCCGACGGCAACGAACACCAACTGGCCACCACCCAGTTCGAGGCCACCCACGCCCGCCAGTGCTTCCCGTGTTGGGATGAACCCGATTTGAAGGCGACCTTCCAGATCGATCTCGTCATCGATGAGCATCACCAGGCTGTGGCCAACAGCGCCGAGATCGGCCGAACCCCGATCGATGGCGGGAGGGTCGTGGTCGGCTTCGCCCCGACCGTGGTGATGAGCACCTATCTGGTGGCCTTCGTCATCGGCCCGATCGAGATGACCGCTCCCGTCGATGTCGACGGTATCGACCTCCGCGTCGTGCACGTCCCGGGCAAGAGCAAACTGACCGGCTTCGCCCTCGACGTCGGCGCGTTCGCCCTCCGCTACTTCCAGGATTACTTCGAATTGCCCTACCCCGGCACCAAGCTGGATCTCGTCGCCATTCCCGACTTCGCCTTCGGCGCAATGGAGAACCTGGGGTGCGTGACCTTCCGGGAGACGGTGCTTCTGGTCGATCCGGCCCGCGCCACCCAGCCCGAGCTGCAGAACGTAACCGACGTGATCGCCCACGAACTTGCTCACATGTGGTTCGGCGACCTTGTCACCATGAAGTGGTGGAACGGGCTGTGGCTCAACGAAGCCTTCGCCACGTTCATGGA